>JBKPNC010000031.1:0-4708 GCA_046732435.1 Actinomycetota bacterium | reverse complement strand
CAGCGCGACGAGCACGAGCAGCGCGAGCTCCGGGAGCCGCGACCGGGCGCCGAGCGAGCGCGCGCTGAGCGGATCGAAGCCCGCCACGAGCCAGCGGCGGCCGAGGCCGACCGTGCCTGCGAGCGCGGCGGCGCTCACGAGACCCGCGAGGACGAGGTCGCGATCGCCCACGAGCAGCAGGCTCCCGAACAGCAGCGTCTCGACGTTGGCGCCGGAATGGAAGACATCGCTCGCGAGAATCACGCCGGCCGCGAGAGCGCCGACGAGTACGAGCGCCGTTGCGCCGCCGACGCTGGCACCCCGCGGTCGACGGAGCAGCTGAACACCGGCCGCGAACAGGAGCACCGCGCCGACCGCGCCGAGCGGGGCCGAGAAGCCGAGCCCGTCGGCGACGACGAGGCCCGGGAACGCCGCCGTCCCGACCGCGTGTGAATAGAAGGCGAGTCCCCGTAGGACGACCCAGGTCCCGATCAACCCAGACGCGACCGACAGCAGGACGATCTCGAGCACGCCGCGCTGGACGAACGCGAAGTGGAACGGCTCCAGCACGAAAGAGAACGATACTCGTTCTCATCAAGCGGTGCCGTCGATATCATGTGCGCCGATGGGCCTTCCGGTGAGCGCTCGCGACGTTCCCAACTTTCCCAACTTTCCCAACTGGGCGGAGGCAGCGCGGGGCGTGCTTCGGGGGCAGGGCCACCGCGCCGGCGCCGCGCGCGCGGCGGTCATCGACATCCTCAGCCGGGCCAACTGCTGCCTCACGGCGCAGCAGATCTGGGATGCGATCCGAGGCCGCGGCGACGCCGTCGGCATCGCAAGCGTGTACCGGACGCTCGACCTGCTGCAGGAGCGCGGCCTCGTCCAGAAGATCGAGCTCGGCGCCGGCCGCGCGCATTACGAGGCGATCCGGCCGGAGGCGCATCACCATCATCTCGTCTGCGACGAGTGCGGCCGGGTCGACGCGTTCGAGGATGACGCGCTCGAGACGACGCTGCAGCGCGTCGAGCGCGAGAGCGACTACGTCGTGGCGCGCCACGACGTGCTCCTCCGCGGCACGTGCGACGAGTGTCGCCCGGCGCTGAGCGGCTAGCGTCCCGTTCGAGCCGAGACGCGCTAGCGTGAGGGCATGCTCGCGCAGCCGGCTCAATCGCTGACCGATCTTGCGCTGGCCACGGTCACCCTGCTGCTGGCGATGGAGCTGCGGCGCACGCCGTCGCTGCATGGCTCCTGGCGCAACGCGTTCTGGTTCTTCGGGCTCGCCGCGCTCGCCGGCGCGCTTCACCACGGGCTGCTCGTGCACTGGCCGGAGGCGGCGAAGGTCAGCTGGGGTCTGATCAGCGTCATCGTCGTCGTCGCGGTCTCGTACCTCCTCGCCGGCACCGTCGCCGAGGTGCTGGCGCCGGATCGGACGCGCGTCTTCTGGCTGCTGCGGTCGCTCGGTCTGCTCGCGTACGTCGGGATGGCCGCCAGCGGCCGCGCGGGCATCGCCGCGATCCTCCTCTGCGAGAGCCTGACGATGATCAGCGTCCTGGGGCTGTGGCTCTGGGCCGCCTACCGCCGGCACCCGCTCGCGGGGCCGGTGCTGCTGGCGATCGCGGCCAGCATCGCCGCTGCGAGCACGAAGGCGCTGAGCCCGGCACTGGTCGGCCAGGTGGGGCTGGATCCGACGTCGGCCTGCCACATCGCGCAGATCGTCGGCACCGTGCTTCTCTACGTCGCCGTGAG
Source organism: Actinomycetota bacterium (assembly GCA_046732435.1). GTDB lineage: Bacteria > Actinomycetota > Thermoleophilia > Gaiellales > Gaiellaceae > JALZFG01. Next base: position 2,983 of record JBKPNC010000031.1, on the reverse strand, counting down.
CCGCCCGCAGCACACGACGGATCGCCTCGCCGCCCCCGCATAAGCTACGCCGCGTGCTCGGCCTCCCGGACGCGATCCGCGCGTGCCTGTTCGACCTCGACGGCGTGCTCACGAAGACGGCCAAGGTGCATGCGGCGGCGTGGAAGCAGATGTTCGACGCCTACCTGCGCGAGCGGGCAGACCGGACCGGCGAGCCCTTCGTCCCGTTCGACGAGCTGAAGGACTACGACGAGTACGTCGACGGCAAGCCGCGGTACGACGGCGTCCGGTCGTTCCTTGCCTCGCGGGGAATCGAGCTGTCGGAGGGGGACTCGGAGGATGCCCCCGGAAAGGAGACCGTTCGCGGCCTCGGCAACCGCAAGAACGACCTCGTCCTCGAGCTGCTCCGGCGGGGCGGGATCGAGGTCTACGAGGGGTCGGTTCGCTACGTGGAGGCGGCCCGTGACGCGGGCCTTCGCCGCGCCGTCGTCTCGTCGAGCGCCAACACGAAGGAGGTCCTGGCGGCGGCCGGGATCGACGCGCTGTTCGAGGCGGTGGTGGACGGCGTGGTCGCCGAGCGCGAGCACCTGACGGGCAAGCCGGCCCCGGACACGTACCTCGCCGGCGCCCGCATCGTCGGCGTGGAACCGGCCGAGGCCGCCGTCTTCGAGGACGCCCTGGCGGGCGTGGAGGCCGGACGGGCCGGTCGCTTCGGCTGCGTCGTCGGCGTCGACCGGGTCGGGCAGGCGGACGCGCTGCGCGAGCACGGCGCCGACCTCGTCGTCAAGGACCTCGCCGAGCTCCTTGCGCCATTGGGTAGCAATGAGTAGCCGCCGAAGCCGGGCTTTGCCCGGCGGGAGGCTCACCAACGTAAGGCGACACTGGATGCGGCTAGCGGCATCACCGGCTCCGCTGCGATCAGAACGAGCACGCCCGCTCGCAAGGAGGGGGCCCACGGGCGAACCAGGGGTTCCCCCGTGCCAGGAACCAGGGGTTCCCCCATGACCATCACGCATCCCGCGTTCGCCGTCGAGCCGTGGTCGGTGCGAGAGACGCGGCTCGACCTCGACGTGCTCGCCCAGAGCGAGTCCGTCTTCGCGCTCGCGAACGGGCACATCGGGCTGCGGGCCAACCTCGACGAGGGCGAGCCGTACGCCGTTCCGGGCACCTACCTCAACTCGTTCTACGAGCTCACGCCGCTGCCGTACGCGGAGGCCGGCTACGGCTACCCGGAGTCCGGTCAGACGGTCGTCAACGTCACGAACGGCAAGATCATCCGCCTGCTCGTGGACGACGAGCCGTTCGACGTCCGTTACGGGCGGCTGCGCTCGCACGAGCGGGTGCTCGACCTGCGCGCCGGCGTGCTGCGCCGCCGAGTGCACTGGATGGCGCCGACCGGCGTCCAGGTCCGGGTCTCGTCGACGCGCCTCGTCTCGTTCGTGCAGCGGGCGGTCGCGGCGATCCTCTACGAGGTCGAGCCCGTGGACGGGTCGCTTCGCATCGTCGCGCAGTCCGAGCTGGTCGCAAACGAGCCGGGACCACCCCGCTCCGACGATCCTCGTGCCGCCGCGGCCCTCGAGTCGCCGCTGCAATCCGAGTGGTTCGGAGACCACGACGCGCGCGTCGTTCTCGTCCATACGACGAAGCGAAGCGCGCTCCGCATGGCCGCCGGAATGGACCACGTGCTCGAGGGGCCCGCGGGGTTCGACGCGCATTGCGAGAGCAGCCCCGACCTGGGCCGGGTCACCGTCGCCGCCGACCTGGCGCAGGGCGAGCGCCTGCGGGTCGTGAAGTTTCTCGCCTACGGGTGGTCGAGCCAGCGCTCGATGCCGGCGGTTCGCGATCAGGTCGTGGCGGCGCTCACGGAGGCACGGCACGCCGGCTGGGAAGGCCTCGTCAAGGGCCAGCAGGAGTACCTGGATCAGTTCTGGGAAGGGGCCGACGTCGAGATCGACGGCGATTCGGAGCTACAACAGGCCGTGCGCTTCGGCCTGTTCCACACGCTCCAGTCCGGTGCCCGGGCCGAGCAGCGCGCGATCGCCGCGAAGGGGCTGACGGGGCCGGGATACGACGGCCACACGTTCTGGGACACCGAGCGGTTCGTCCTCCCGGTGCTGACGTACACCGCGCCGCGCGCCGCCGCGGACGCGCTGCGCTGGCGGCACTCGACGCTCGACCTCGCGCGGGAGCGCGCCCGCCAGCTGAACCACGAGGGCGCCGCCTTCCCGTGGCGGACGATCCGCGGACAGGAGTGCTCGGGATACTGGCCCGCCGGAACCGCGGCGTTCCACATCGCCGCCGACATCGCGGACGCGGTGACGCGCTACCTGCTCGCGACCGACGACGACGAGTTCGAGCGCGACGTGGGGCTGGAGCTGCTCGTCGAGACCGCGCGGCTCTGGCGGTCGCTCGGCCACCACGACGCCGAGGGCCGGTTTCGCATCGACGGTGTCACGGGCCCCGACGAGTACAGCGCGATCGCGGACAACAACGTGTACACGAACCTGCTCGCGAAGCGGAACCTCGCCTCCGCGGCCGACGCCGTCTCCCGCCACCCGCGCCATTCGAACCGGCTCGGCGTCACGCTCGAAGAGGCGGCCTCATGGCGCGACGCCGCGAAGGCCGTGGTCCTCCCGTGGGACGAGGCGCTCGGTGTCCACCCGCAATCGGAGGGCTTCACGAAGCACCAGGTGTGGGACTTCGCCGGGACGCCACCCGAGCAGTACCCGCTTCTCCTCCACTTCCCGTACTTCGACCTCTACCGCAAGCAGGTCGTCAAACAGGCTGATCTCGTGCTCGCGCTGCAGATCTGCGGCGATTCGTTCAGCGACGAGCAGAAGGCCAGGGACTTCGCGTACTACGAGGCGCTGACGGTCCGCGACTCGTCGCTCTCGGCGTGCACGCAGGCCGTCGTCGCAGCCGAGGTGGGACATCTCGATCTCGCCTACGACTACTTCGGGGAAGCAGCGCTGATCGACCTCCACGACCTCGCGCACAACACCCA
>JBKPNC010000030.1:0-4432 GCA_046732435.1 Actinomycetota bacterium | reverse complement strand
GGGATGTCGAGCGCGAAGGCCAGCCCGCGGGCCGCTGCGAGCCCGAGCCGTAGCCCCGTGAAGCTGCCGGGGCCGGTGCCGACGGCGAGCGCCGTCAGGTCGGCCCGCTTCGCGCCGGCACCGCGCAGCAGCTCGTCTGCCGCCTCGAGCACGCTGACGGCCCGGGAGACCCGCTCTCCCAGCACCGCCCCGTCCTCGACGAGCGCTGCGGTGGCCACGCTCGTCGCGGTGTCAAACGCGAGAGTCAGCACCCCCGAAAAGTCCGTTGAGCAGGGCTTTCTCCGAGCTTTCGAGCGTGATCAGTCTATTCGCCGGATCCATGTGCGCCAAACGTACCGCGACACGCACCGGCGGCAGCGCGCCGGCCGCCGCCTCGGGCCACTCAACGAAGCAGATCGCGTCCTGGAAGTACGGCTCGAGATCGCCCCATTCAGCCGCCGAGAGGCCCTGGAAGCGGAAGAGATCGAGGTGCGAGATGTCGGGGTCTCCCGGGTAACGGTGCCCGACGGTGAAGGTCGGGCTCGTGACCGGCGCCGTCACGCCGAGCGCCCGGCAGGCGCCGCGGACGAAGGTCGTCTTCCCGCTGCCGAGCTCGCCCGAGACGGTGACGACGTCACCGGTCGCCAGCTCGCGCGCCAAGCGGGCCGCGACGTCTTCCGTCTCCGCCGGTGAGTTGCTCCTGGCGAATCCGAGGCCGGGTGCCCGGGCGAGAACGCGCTGGACGAGGGCCTCCTTGTCGACGCCGCGGTACTCGCCACGCTCGGCAAGCAGCTTCTGCTTCAGGGTCTGGTACTCCCGCGCCAGACCCGGGTCGGCCCGAAGCGCATTGCGGAAGCGAACGTAGTCGCGCCACAGGGGCCCGCCCCACTCGACGACGTGGACGATCGCCTCCCACGGGACCTGCGAGCCCTTTCGAAAGCGGCGCTCGCCCGACCGGCTGTCCTCGAGAGCGTCGTGATAGCCGAGCGCCTCGACACGCTCCACGATGTCCGCCGGAAGATCGATCGTCGTCGCCCCGACCGCGATGTCGATCGTCGGCTTGGCTGCGAGGCCCGCAACCGCCGTGCTCCCGACGTGCTCGATCTCCAACGCGAAATCGCCGAGCGCCTCCCGCAGCCGACACGCCTCGGACGCGAAGCGCTCTGCCCATCCGGGCTCGTGCTCGAACAACACGGCGCTAAGAAGGCTAGAAGAGGCCGAGCTGGACCGCGGGCTCGGCGGCGACCGGCGCGAGCTGCGGTGTCGGCTCCGGCGCCGGGGTGGCCGAGCGGCCGAGCAAGTCCGGAAGCCGCGCGAAGTCCTCCTCGAGCACCTTCAGCATCGCCGGCGTGTAGAGGGCGGCGGCCGGGTGGTAGAGCGGGTACAGCAGCACGTCGAGCGAGCCGAGCCGGATCCGTTGCTCCTGGCCATGCACCCGCGTGATCCCGATGTCCTTGCCGCTCAGCTGCTTCGTCGCGTGGTTGCCGAGGCTCGCGATCACCTTCGGCCGGATCAGCTCGACTTGCCGGAAGAGATACGGCTCGCAGGCTTCCTTCTCGTCCGGCACCGGATCGCGGTTTCCAGGAGGCCGGCACTTGAGCACGTTCGCGATGTAGACGCTGCTCCGGCCGAGGCCGATCCCGGCCAGCAGCTTGTCGAGCAGCTTGCCGGCCTGGCCCACGAACGGGATCCCCTGCTTGTCCTCGTGGAAGCCCGGCGCTTCGCCCACGAACATCAGGTCCGCGTGCGGGTCGCCGATGCCGAACACGACCTGCGTGCGGCCCTGCGCGAGGCGGCACTTCGTACAGCCCGCGACCTGGCGCGCGAAGAGCTCGAGCTCGGTCAGCTGCTCAGCCGCAGCCACAGCTTCCACCGCAACAGCCACCGCCACCACCGAAGGTCGGCTGCTCGGCGGAGCCGTGCGTCGCGAACACCGAGAACTGCTTGCGCACGTGCGCTGCGCCGCAGTCCGGGCAGTCGGGCTCCTCGCCGTTCCGGACGAGCTCTTCGAAGTGCGACTCGCACTCCATGCAGACGTACTCGTAGATCGGCACCGTGTCAGCAGACCCTAGCAACGGGGCCGAATTCTCGGACAAGCGTCGGACGTTACGCCTGCGGCATCGCTTGCGATGCCGTTGAGAGGACGTGCGGGCTTTGCCCGTGCGTCCGTCTGAAACGCGGGCCTAGCTCGGCTAGGCCCGCGGCAGCTCGAAGAAGAACGTCGAGCCGGTGCCGGGCTGTGACTCGACGCCGATCCTGCCGCCCATCCGGCGCACGAGCTCCCGGCAAATGTAGAGCCCGAGCCCGGTGCCGCCCGTGACGTGCGTCTGGTGCGCATCGTGGCGGTAGAATTTCTCGAAGATCGCGTCCTGCTCCGTGAGGGGGATGCCTAGCCCCTCGTCCCGGACCTCGACGCGCACGGCATTCGCGGACTCGGATGTCGAGACCTGCACCGCGCCGCCGCGAGGGGAGTACTTGATCGCGTTGTCGATCAGGTTGACGAGCACCTGCTCGATCCGGTTGCGGTCGCCGAGCGCGACGGCGCCGTTGGAGTCGGCGCTCACGGTCAGCGAGATGGACCCAGGCAGGTGTCCCCGCATCGTCTCGACGGCAGTACGCACGACGTCGCCGACGACGACGCGCTCCCGGTCCAGCCGGAGGTCGCCGCGGTCGAGACGGCTCGCGATCAGAACCTCCTCGGTAATCTGGGTGAGCCGAGTGCCCTGCGCGCCGATCATCTCGAGGAGCTCGCGCCGCCGCTCGGGCGAGAGCTCGATGTCGTCCCGGAGCAGCGTCTTTGCCGCGCCGAGAACTGCGGTCATCGGGGTGCGGAGCTCGTGCGAGATCGTGGCGATGAACTCGCTCTTCGCCTGCTCGAGCCCGCGCTCGACGGTCAGGTCGCGGAACGCGTAGACGACTCCGCCCGGCATCCGGACGGCCACGAACGAGAGCCAGAGCTCCCGGTCCTCGACGTCGACCGGCAGCGTGACGGGCCGCGCGGCGGTCGATCCCTCGGAGACCGGAATCTCCTCGGCGACCCGGTCCCAGCTCTCGAAGACCTCGCTCACGGGCCCGCCGCGGACGTCCTCGCCGAAGCGGCCTGTGACGAGCTCTGCGGCACGGTTCCAAAAACCGACTGAGCCGTCTTCGTCGAGGAGGAAGATTCCGTCGCCGACGGCCTCGAGGACACGTGCTGCGTTCTCGCGTGCCGCCGCGATCGTCTCGGCGCGCGCTCGGGCGGCGGCCTCGGACTGAGCCGCCTCGTGTAGACGCGCATTGCGAGCGGCGGCAGCCATCAGGCCGACCAGCCCCTCCGCAAGCTCGAGCTGCTCCTCGTCGTACTCCGCGTCGGCGTTGTGCAGCTGCACGACGCCGACGACCTCGCCCTCGTGCTTGACCGGGAGCATCATCGCCGCCTGCACGCCCGGCGCGCCCTCCTCGGGCACCTTGCGCAAGCGTCCCTCGCGATCGACGTCGTAGTAGACGCCGCCCGGCTCCTTCACCTGCTCCGCCACGTCGTTCACGAGCAGCGGCTCGCCGCTCACGATCACGCGGCTCTGCATGCCGCCGCCCTCCCGGTTCAGGTGCAGCGGCGGGAGGATCGCCGGGTCGAGCCGCTCCCCGTCGACCCAGGCGTAGTCGCAGCTGATCAGCTCCGTTTCGGGGTCGAACGACGAGACGACGACCCCGGCGTGCGGGACTGCGTCAGTGAGGAGCTCATGAAAGCGGTCGTACACCCGCCCAGGCTCGAGCGTCTCGTTCAAGTAGCGCGCGGCTGCAAGCAGCAGCCCCGCCTTTGCCTCTGGTTCCCGGCCCACGTACCCATCATCATGCACGTCGTGGATCTTCGGAAGTTGGCGTCGCGGCTCGACGGTCGAATCGTCGTCCTCGAGCCGCTCGGGCCCGAGCACGTGGACGGTATCCGCGAGGCCGCGGACGACGAGCGGATCTGGACCTGGATGTGGACCACGGACCTCGATGCGTGGCTCGAGCACACGTTCGGCAACGAGCGGCTCTACCCCTTCGCGGTTCTTCAACAGGGGCGGGTGGTCGGCTCGACGAGCTACCACGTCATGGAGCCGCAGCACCTCCGGGTCGAAATCGGCAACACCTGGAATCACCCATCCACCTGGAACACGGGCGCCAACGTCGAGGCGAAGTACCTGCTCATGCGGAACGCATTCGAGGTCGTCGGGGTTCGTCGAGTCGAGTTCAAGACGGACGCGAAGAACGAGCGAGCACGCAGAGCCCTCGCCGCGTTGCCGGCGGAGTTCGAGGGAATCCACCGGAAGCACATGGTCGTCCGCGGTGGTGAGCGGCGCGACTCGGCCTGGTATGCGGTGATCGACGACGACTGGCCGCGGGTGAAGGACGCGCTCGAGCAACGGTTGGCGCGGAAGGCTTCATGAACCTGACGATCCACGGCGTTCAGGAAGACGCCTTCAACTACGTC
>JBKPNC010000029.1:0-9778 GCA_046732435.1 Actinomycetota bacterium | reverse complement strand
CGACAACCGTGCCACCGTACGCCGCAGTCGCATCCCCGATCACTGTGTTGTGGCTGTGGAGGACGTCGAGCCACGCGTGGTCGCCGAGCCTCGTGGTCAAGACTGTCGAGTCAACGATGTCCGTGAAGACGATCGTCACGGTTCCGTCGGCGGCGAGGGTGTCGGTCAGGTCCGGGCGCTCGCGGCGGATCGTCTGCTCGAGCTGCTCGAGGCTGACGGTCAATTCCTGTCCGATGACCTTGATGTTCGGCTGCCCGCAGGAGAAATGAAGCTGCACGATCTTCCACTCGCCGTGCTCGAGGTGGAGAACCCACGTTGCACGCATGTTGAAGGTCTCTTCCGGCCCGGGAAGCGCCACCCTCGCACACGCCCAACCGACGGTGCTTTCCTCCCACGCCTCGACTTCGCTCCAGCCGAAACCGAAGCCGCCAGATTCTTCGAACTGTCGCTTCCAGACGGCGAAATCTTCACTGTGCCACCACTCCTGCTGGTCGGTGCCAATCGCGAGCACGCCCGGCCGCTCCGAGAACCTGGCGCTGACCGACTCGACATCGCCGTCGCGCGCCGCACACATAAACCGGTCAATGATGCGGCGGATCTCCTCTGAGGGCTCCATCTCCGCGCAAGTGTCGCGACCGGGCGCACCGTTCACAAGCGCGACGAGAGCTGGAACGAGGTTCACGGACTTGAGCGCGAACTAACTCCGCGCTCGCATGCAGGCCAAAAACACAGCGCTTGTCCTGGAGTGCGTCGAGTGCGGCGAGCGCTGGCTACCGGCTGACGCCGAGCGCTGGCAGGCATGGCTCATCGGACGACGAGCCGCCCGAGCTCGCGTTCTACTGTCCGGAGTGCGCAGAGCGCGAGTTCGACGGCGACTGATTCTCATCGTCGTCTGGCACCGAGAATGCGCCCTCGCGGGACAACTCGGTGCGGTGGCGAACGAGAGCCCGGAGCTCCTCCAGGAAGCGGGCGCAGTCGACCCGCAACTCCTCGGATACGAACTCGCCTGGCAGCTCCGGCTCAGGCACGGGCGAAGACGCAGCTCTCTGGCTTGGGTCCAGACCCACTCTCCATTTGGTTGTGGAAACTGTGTACGACTCGATGTGGAAACTGTGGAAAACTTGGTGCTTGTCTACCGCAGGCGCACCCTTCGGGCTCTCAAGCGGCCCGTCCCGGCGACTCTATGACTCTTGGCGCGCGGGACGTCCCTCATTTGAATGATGCCACACTGAAAAGCTCGGAAAGAGCGCCAATTCTGCACCGGGCTCGTCACCTCGTCGCCTCGCCCTTGCCAATAGCGTCTGCCTCGGCTCCGCCCCGGGCCACCGCGGTCGTAGAGAGCCGCGAGCCAGGGCGCTGCGCTTCTGTTGCGCGGTTCGTCAACCTCGGCACGCTCTCGAGTAAGCGCAGCCACCTGGCCCGCCACCCGCGAGTGCCGGGAGTCGTTGCGCGCGGTCAGGCTTGTCAGGCCTCGGCAGCGAAGCAGTCTCGTGTGAGCGGCGTCGCAGCGGCGATCGCAGAGGATTCGTTCTCGTGAGCTAGCGAAGAAGGCGCCGGCGCGCCGAGGCTGTGTCCTACGTCTCTCGCGGGTCGCTTTCCTCAGCCTCGTGCGCGGCCTCGCCCTCTTTCTCCACGACCAGAAAGCGTTCGTTGCCCAGAGTCACGTGCTCGACGTCGGGGTCATCGTGCCCAGGCAGCACGACGAACTGGGTCGCCACGGCGCGGATTGCCTCGTACTCGGCTCGTGTCGCACTGACCTTTTCTACACAGTCCGGGTCGTCGCATTCGCAGAGGAACTCCATCGGCACGTCGTCAGGCGCAAGCGGCCTGCTTACGTCCTCGATCCGCTCGTTGACCTCCCGGAAGAGCGCCTCGTTCCTTGCTCGGGCATCGCCTGGCATCGCCTATGAGGCCCGTGGGTCACGCCGCTGGACAAGTTCCCGTTCCTGGCCCTGCTTCTCGACCAGCGTATAGCGATCGCATTGCTCAACCACCGCCTCGCCCGCGGTCAGGTCCTCGTGGCCCGGGACGACGAAGAACCTGGCCGAGTGGGCGCGCACCGCTTCGTACTCGGCCGGTGTGAGCAGGACACGCGCGAAACACGACTGTTCCCCGCACTCGCACAGGTAGGGGGCTTTCTCGAGCTTGCCGCCGACCGCCTTGTCGATGCCCTCGTTCCCGGCCCGGAAGATAGTTTCGTTCTCCGCCAGCCTCGCCGATCGCTCGTCCATCGTGAAGATCCTGTTTCCCAACGGTTCGCTCTTCGAACCGTCCAGAACGCCTGCCACAAGAAGGTCTGTAACGGGACGCTGACGCTCAGGCAGGCGCAGAAAGCTCGAGCTCACCTACAAGCGGACGCAGGGGCTGAGCGGGAGCCGGGCAAGCTGACGTCTGGGCGCTGCACGGCGACCCCCTCTCAACGGACGCCTTGGCCGCAAGCTTCGCCGACAGAATCGCGAATTCCCCGCTAAGAGCGGAGAAGTCGGACGGCACTCCCTTGGTAATCCGTCGTCTTTGTGCGATTCATAGGTTTCAGGCTACGCGGGCCCATTGGAGATTTTTCGGACCGGGCACGAGGAGCAGAGCCCAGCTGCATCCTCGCTCTGCGGCCACGTCTGGTCTAACGCGACGGGCAGGCCCGCTCTCCCCAGTTTCCCCGGGCCTGCTGGTCGCTCACTCGAGAAGCCTTGTACCGCACTTCTTTTATAGCGCCGAGGAACGAACGGGGTCGCCTCGCAGCGAGACTCAGCGAGACAAAAGTCGCTCAGAGCGACGAATAAATTGGACCAAAGAGGTGCGGGGTAGTTCCTACCGATGGCGCGGTGCGCGGCTGCTTGTAGTACATGGGAGCGGGCCGCGCAGACGGAGCCACTCTCACAGGACCGCGAGAGGGCAACAATGCACTTGCCTAGGTGCCGCGCCCGGCCCGCGCCTGGCACAAGAAGGTCTGGGACGCTGCTGAGGCAGGCGCAGAAGGCTGAGCTGGCTTACAGGCGCAAGCAGGGCCGATTCGGTGCCGCCGGCAGTCGTCGGCATTGGGCACTGGCGTCGAACTGCTGCCCATACGCGGCTCGAAAGTGCCCAGGAAAGCGGCGTGAACAGGCGAGCCGGCCACCCCGCATCAGGCACGCCAAGGACGAGCCGGTACCGCCACCGAGCGAGCCGAAGGAGCCCTAGCGGTTCTGTCCCCGCGGGGCGAGTAGAGAGCTCGACTACCCGTTTGCTCCAAAACCGTGGCGGGAACGGAATCCGTTCGTATACCAAAGGGGAAGGAGGGTTTATGCGGAGGCTGTTCGCGCTCGTCGCCGCGCTTGTCGGTGCTATGGCCATCGCCGTAACGCCCGGCAGCGCGATCACGGGCAACTTCGTGAGGGACTTCGAGCACCCGTATGTCGGTCTCGTCGCCTTCTACGACGCGGACGGGAACTTCATGTGGAGGTGCTCGGGGTCACTGCTCACCGATCGCGTCTTCCTGACGGCCGGGCACTGCACCGACCAGGACGCGGAGGAGTCCCCGGTGATGGCGCGGATCTGGTTCCACCAGAACGCGGGAGGCAACTTCGACTCCGTTACCGGGGCCGAGGACCCGAACACCGGCTACCCGAATCGTTGTCTTCCCGGGGATCCGCTATGCGCGGAGTCGACGCTGCTCTTCGACTTCGGCTTCGACGACTTCACCGGCTTCCCGAACATTCACGACCTCGGGCTGATCATCTTGCCGGAAGACCAGGCGGTCGAGCTCCCCGAGTACGGGCAGCTGGCCGACGCAGGCTTCCTCGAGTCGGCCCTTGCCGGCCCGCGGGGGCAGACGAACAACACGTTCACGCTCTCGGGTTACGGGCTCACCTACTCGAACCCCGCAAAGACGGTCTCCTTCCGGGAGCGGCTGATGGCCCTGACCCAGCTCGTCAACCTGAACGAGAGCCGCAACACAGCGGGCTTCAACCTCGCCCTCGGGGGTCACCCGGAGGTGGTCGCGGTGGCAGCTGCTTCGGCGACTCCGGCGGCCCCGCGTTCTACGGCGGGTTCACTTCGAACACGATCGTCGGAGTGACCTCATGGGGCTTCGGCTTCAACCGCCAAACCTGCGGAGGGCCGGGCTTCGTGTTCCGCACCGACACCGAGGCGGCGATCGCGTGGATCCTCGGCGTCGTCGAGGAGAACGCGCCCAACGAGCTGGATGAGATCCAGTTCGTCGAAGCACCCTAGCGCTTCGCGCTTCGGCATCAGAAACGGTGCGGCCCGCACGGGCTGCTACGCGAGAGGGCCCCGGAAACGGTGGCCTCTCGCGTCACCACACGCTCTGAGTTTAGACCTACTCCGTCGTCAGACCCGACAACAACAAACTCCGGAAATGCGGAGATCGCCCTCGATGCCGCTGCTCTCGAAGACCGTCGTCTAGTCAGCCCTCGACGAACTCTCCACCTACCTCGGCGTCGACGCTCCTGGGCCTACGACCCAATCCTGACCGCGCGCAACGACTCGCGCTGGCACCCGCGGGTCGCGGGCCAGGTGGCTGCTGCGCTTCCTCGAGGAGCCGTGCCGAGGTTGACGCGAGGGCGGACCTGATCGGCGCGATGCGGGCGGCCCACGACGAGGGGATCCCGATCGCCCGGATTGCCCGCGAGGCCGGCATCACGAGGCCGACCGCCTACGACTGGCTCAGGCGCAACTAGCCGAGCAGGGGTACCAAGCGCCCGGCTTCGGCACTCTCAGGCGCATGGTTGGGAGCGATCCGCGTGCCGGTCGGCTTAACCGAGCCTTAATCCGGCGCAACGAAGGCTCAACATGGCCTGGCTATAACCAGCGCCGTGGCGGGACGTGCGCGCATGATCGTGGGCGCAGGGCTTGTGGCCGCAGCCGGTCTCGGCGCGGCGCTGGCTCTCGGTGGTGCGGCGCTGCTCGGAGTCTTTTCAGACGCGACCACGACCGTCCGCGAGCTGCAGCCCGTCCAGCCATCGCCGAGTGCCGCCTCGTTCGCGGCCAGCAAGCCGCTCTCCGTCAACGAGATCTACCGGCTGGCGGCGCCGGGCGTCGTCCAGGTGACGGCGACACAGGTCGTGACGACGCCGGCGGTGGACCCATTCTTCGGGTTCTCGATTCCGCAGCGGCAGCGGCAAGAGGCACTCGGGTCGGGCTTCGTGATCGACAAGGCAGGCCACATCGTCACGAACTACCACGTGATCGAAGGCGCCCGCTCGGTGGACGTCAGCTTCTCGAACAACGAGAGCATGAGGGCGCGGATCGTCGGCGCCGACCCCTCCACCGATATCGCGGTGTTGCAGGTGAACGCCCACTCGCGGGCGCTTACACCGCTTCAGCTCGGCAACTCGGACGACGTCAACGTCGGTGACGCCGTCGTGGCGATCGGCAACCCATTCGGGCTCGAGCGGACGGTGACGGCGGGGATCGTCAGCGCCCTCCAGCGCGTGATCCAGGCGCCCAACGCGTACTCGATCGATCACGTGATCCAGACCGACGCTCCCATCAACAAGGGCAACTCGGGCGGCCCGCTGCTCGACGCGCAGGGAAAGGTGATCGGCGTCAACTCGCAGATCCAGAGCGAGACCGGCGGCAACGTCGGAATCGGCTTCGCGGTGCCGATCGACACCGTCAAGACCGTCGCCGCACAGATCATCAAGACCGGCCACGTGGAGCACGCCTTCCTCGGGATCCGCGTGCAGGCGGTGACGCCGAGTGTCGCCAGGCTCTTCCGGCTCCCCGCTTCACGGGGCCTGCTGGTTGCGAGCGTCCAGCCCCGCAGCGCCGCCGCGAAGGCCGGACTGCACGCAGGGAAGCAGCAGGTCACCGTCTCCGGCGAGTCCTATCCGCTCGGCGGCGACCTGATCGTGGGAGTCGACGGCGCTCCACTTTCGTCTCTCAACCAGCTCCGCGACGTGATCTCCGCGAAGCAGCCCGGAGACAAGGTCGCGCTGGAGATTTACCGCGGCGACAGCCGCGAGACCCTCGACGTCAAGTTGGGACGGCAGCCATCGACCCCCTGAGGCAGACCGTCCAGAACGGCCCCAACCCCTGGGGCCCGATTCCCGGCGCCGGCCGTTCGCCAGCACGGCCCGCCGGGACTAGAGGAAGGAGGCCCGCCGCCTGCCCGGGCCTCCTTCCTCTCTCAATACGGCCCGAGTCTTGTCATGCACTCGGCTCCACACTGGGCGCCCACGTCGACGGCATCCTTCGGATCGAGCCCCTGGGCGAGGCCGAAGGTGAGGCCGGCCGCGAAGCAGTCGCCCGCGCCGTAGGCGCTGCCCGCCGGCGACGGAAACGAGACGGCGGCCCAGTGGTGCCTCGATCCGTCGGGCGAAAGCAGGACGCCGCCCGATGCACCGCTGGTCTCGGCGACGAAGCGCGGCGGCGGGTCGAGCTCGACGTACTCCTCGCCCGGGTCGCGCGCGCTGCGAACGAGAACGTCGATCTGCGTGCGCGCGGGAACCAAGGCCTCGTTCGCCCGCGTGGTCGCAACCAGACAGCGGGACGCTCTCGCCGCCCGGACCGCCTCGGCGTCCCCCGCGGTGAAATAGACGCCTTCGGCGCCCTCGAGCTCGTCCCAGGGCAACGCTTCGGGTCCGTGCGGGCCGAGCCGCGAGCCGATCACGGTGATCGTGCGCTCGGCGTTTGCGTCGAGGTGCACGAACGCGCGGCGCTGCGGCTCGTCTCGCCAGGCTGCCGCCACGCGCACGCCGAGCCTGCCGAGCTCTTCCGCCGCGCGGTGGCCGAGCTCGTCGTCTCCGAGCGCGGTCAGGAAGAGGCACTCGCCGGCGAGGCGCGCAAGCTCGACGGCCGCCACTGCGCCTCCGCCCGCGGGTTCCTCCCATGTTTCGAGCGCATGGACGATCTCGCCCGGAGCTGGGACGTGGTCGACGCGCGCGAACTCGACCCACTCGACGTGGCCGACGACGGCAACCCGCATCAGGCGTGCACGAGCGACTGCTCGGCGGCGGCCTTGATCCCCTCGCCGTAGGTCGGGAAAACGTGGTGCATGCCCGCGAGGTCGTCGACGGTCGCGCCGAGCCTCAGACCGAGCGAGAACCCCTGCACGATGTCGCCGGCGCTGCGTGAGACGACGTGGAGGCCCAGCACGCGCCTCGTGTTGCCGTCGAAGACGACCTTGAAGAGGCCGCGCTCCGCGCCGATCCACTGGAAGCGTTTCACGGCGTCGTGCTTGACGGTCTCGACCTCGTGGCCCTCCTCGAGGGCCAGCTCCTCGGTCAGCCCGACGCTGCCGAGCTCGGGGTCGGTGAAGATCGACGTCGGCAGCACCGAGTAGTCCGCAGCCGCTCCGTCGCCGTCGAACATGTCCGCGACGGCGATCCGCGCCTGGTACTGCGCGACGGGCGTGAACTGGGCGACCGCGTCGATGTCCCCCGCGGCCCAGATTCCGTCGACCGACGTGCGCATGTGCTCGTCGACGGCAATTCCGAGCTTGGTGGTCTCGAAGCCGAGCTGCTCGACGTTCAGGCCGTCGAGGTTGGGCACGCGGCCCGAGGCGAGCAGGATCTTCGTGGCGCGGACATCGCGTTCGGCCGACCCGTCGCGCGGGGCCACCCTCGCCACGATCTCGCCGCCGTCTCGGCGCGCGCGCTTCACGAAGGCCGAGACCACAATCTCGATCCCCTCCTCCTCGAGGGCCGCGGCAAGGGTCGCCGAGGCCTCTGCGTCGGCAAGCGGGGCGATCCGGTCGAGCGCGTCGACGATCGTCACCTTGGCGCCGAAGCGCGCGAAGATCTGGCCGAACTCGAGGCCCACCGCCCCGGCGCCGACGACGAGCAGCGACTCGGGGACTTCTGTCAGGTCCAGCGCCGAGACGTGGTCGAGCCAGCCGACCTCCTCGATGCCCTCGATCGGCGGCACCGCGGTGCGCGATCCGGTCGCGATCAGGATCCGGTCCGATTCGAGCTCCCTGTCGCCGACGCGAACCGTGTGAGCGTCAGCGAGGGTCGCTTCGCCGGTGAAAGTCGAGTAGCGCTCCCCGAGCTCCTCCACCCACTGCGGCTGCGGCTTCTTGAGCGACTCCTTCCACGCCTGGATGCGTGCGAGATCCGGCTTCGCGGTGCCGACGTCGATCCCGATCGTGTCCGCGCGCGTGTTCACGTCGTGGACGAGCTCGGCCGCGACGACATAGGCCTTCGTGGGCTGGCACGCGACGTTGGGGCAGCTGCCGCCCCAGCGCTCCCGCTCGACGAGCGCCACGCGTGCGGTGTAGTCGCGCTGGGCCTTGTCGGCGGCGGCGCGCGCGGCCGACCCGCCTCCGATCACGATCAGGTCGAACCGCTCGCTCATCTCACGATCTCCTCCCGTCGCTAAGCGGGGAATGTCCCCCGATGGAATCCCCGCCCAGGAGTATCCCAACGCGAGGAACGCGCGTTTCTTCACCGGGAGGTGCGCGTGATTCGTCGACCCACGTTCGACCCGCTGGGGGGACAGGGACTGCCGGTCTGGCCGCCGGCCTCCTGTTCGGTGGGCCTGCGTGCGGCGACCTTCTGCCGACCGTGACGACGTCGCTGCCGACGCTTCCGATCGGGACTGCGGCTCCACTCGCACCTCCCGTACCTCCTCAACTAGCGTAGGCCGCCGTGATCGAGCAGGCGTTCGGCCAGAGCTCGCCGTTCTCGCTCGGGATCGAGGAGGAGATGATGATCCTCGACGCCGAGACGCTCGCCCTCACGCCGGGGGTCGAGGCGCTCGTGGGCTGGGCCGAGGGGCGCTCGCTGCCGGGCGTGCTGAAGATGGAGCTGCTCGCTTCTATGGTCGAGCTCGCGACCGGTGTGTGCGAGACCCCCGCCGAGACCGTCGAATCACTCCGCGAGCTGAGAGCCTGCGCAGCCGATGCTGCCGCGGCAAACGGACTGGCAATCGCTGCCGCCGGGACGCACGCGTTCAGCATCCCGACGGCGCAGCAGATCGCGCCGGATCCGCGCTACCGCGAGTTCGTCGAGTACGCCGGGGTCTCCGCCCGGCGGCAGGCGGTCTGCGGGCTGCACGTCCACGTGGGCATGCCGAGCGCCGAGAAGTGCATGCACGCGCTCGAGGGCGTGCTGCCCTGGCTGCCGCTCCTCCTCGCGCTCTCGGCCAACTCGCCGTTCCTCGGCGGCGAGGAGACCGGGCTTGCATCGGCGCGCGCGGAGGTGCTCGCCCAGCTCCCGCGCGCCGCGGCGCCGCCGGCCTTCGGCTCCTACGAGGAGTGGGAGGCGTTCGTCGAGCGCTTCGTTCGGATCGGGCTCGCGGACGGCTACACGCGCTTCTGGTGGGACATTCGGCCACACCCGCGCTTCGGGACGCTCGAGGTCCGGGCGCCGGACCAGCCGACGGCGCTCGAGCTCACCGGCGCCTTCGCGGCCATCCTCCAGGCGCTCTGCAAGACGGTGCTCGACGGCCCGCCCCCGCGGTCGGCACAGCGCGGCGACTACGCGCAGAACCGCTGGGCGGCGCTGCGGTTCGGGCCTCGGGCCGAGCTCATCCACCCGGACGGAGAACGCCTCGTGGCGGTTCCCGAGCTCACGTACGAGCTGCTCGCGCTGATCCAGCACGCCGTCCAGGAGCTCGGGAGCGTCGACCTCATCCGGAGACTCGTGCCGAACCGCTGCGAGGGCGAGCGGCAGCTCGAGGTCGCACGTGCCGAGAGCCTCGAGGCGGTCGTCGCGGACGTCGCGGCCCGAACGATACGATCGAAATAGTGGCGGTCCAGTCCGAGACGATCCAGGTCAGCGGCATCCGCTGCGAGCGCTGCGTCGGCCGCTTGGCCGGCGCGCTGCGCGGGCACGTG
>JBKPNC010000028.1:0-59602 GCA_046732435.1 Actinomycetota bacterium | reverse complement strand
GGCCTGAGCGGCACGAGCCCGCGGGAGGTGCCGATCCACGAGAGAAAGCCGGCTCCCACCAGGATGACCAGGCCGGCCGTTGCCGCCGCGATGATGATGAACCGCCGGGGCACGCGCGGGGCATTCTACGATCGGCCCGTGGAGCGCACGCGTGTGAAGCTCCCGCCAGGGATCGCCGGCAAGTTCGAGGTGTTCGTGAACGGCGTCCCGCAGCAGGCCGGCAGGGACTACCGCGTATCGGGCGACGAGCTCGTGTTCGAGCGGCGGCTGGCCAAGGAGGGACGGCTCGGCTTCTGGCGCTGGCTGTCGCTGTTCCTCGGCGTCGCCGGGACCTATCGCCAGAACGACTCCGTGGACGTCGTCTACGACGAGGGTGGCCGCCGCGTCGTCGCGACCGGCTTACCGCTGATCCCCGACGACGCGCGGTAGCGCTAGGCGCAGGTTCGAGTCGGCAGCGGCGCGCGTGAGATCGGCGTCAGCGTCGACCATTGCGACGCGGTCGTCGTCGTGAAGTCGTACATGCTGGCGCCCATCACGCCGCAGGCGCGCACCGCCTGGACGAAGCTGCGCACCTGCGCCGCCGACGCCGCGTTCGACACGCCGCCGATCATGTGAATCGGCACGGAGGGATCGCCGGTCGAGCGCCGGACGATCGTGACGTTCCGGATCGTGAAGTCGAAGGCGCCCCGCGACGTGCGGGTGTGGAAGGTGAAGTAGCCCATCGGCAGGAAGACGTCGTAGACGTTGGCGAGCGGGGCGTACGGGAAGCCGGGCCAGTAGGCGGCGTTGAGCTGCATGCCACGAGGAGACGGGATGATCGCGCCGAGGGCGTACGACTGGCCGACGGCCCTGCGGATCGCGGCCGAGAGGTTGAGTAGCCGCCTGTTTCGCAGGCCCACGCGACGGACGATCGAGGCCTCGATGTCGAGCGAGAAGGAGTCGAACCGCTGCCCGGTCGTGCTGCGGAATCGGATCGCCGCCAGCGAGCGGCGGAGGTCGCGCGACGGGCTGTCGAGGCCGGGCAGGTACCACGCGACGACCTTGATGCCGGCTGCATGGGCGAGGTCGATGAAGCGGCCGATCCCCTTCGGTCGCCCGACGTCACCGGCGGTGTGGTAGTTCGCCGTCTCCAGGTACAGCGTCCGCGCGCCACGCTGCCTCATGCTGGCCACGACGGCGGCCGGATTCTTGAACGCCTTGGGGTCGTAGAGGTCGACCCACGTCCCGAGGCCGCGGTACGCGGCGAGGCTCGGGAAGGCCCTGGGGGCAGTGTTCGCCCCGCCCGCAAGGACGAGCGCGAGCGCCAGCGCAGCGCAGAGCCCGGCGACGACCCCTCTCACGCGCCGGAGTATGCCTGGCGTTCGCGCAGAGCGAAAGCGGCCGCGCGCGGGCGCATTACGCTTCCCGCGTGGCCGTCCCCGCCGCGACCGACGTCCGCCGGGCGCTCTTCGAGCGGCTGATCGACCACGCGGCGCTGTTCCCGCCGGCGAGCATGTCGGTCGAGGACGCGCTCGCAGAGGACGAGCGACTCCGCTCGAGCGTGGACGGCTGGATCGTCGGGCGGTTCGTCGTTCCGGCGTCCCGGATCGCCGAGCTCGGCACGGCCGACCTCCGGCTCACGGTCGTCCTCGACGAGCCCGTGCCGGCCGATTCGCGGATCGACGCTGTCGAGGCGCGTCCCGGCGCCGACCTGGAGTCGCTTGTCGGCGTCGCGACCGAGGTGTACGCCGAGGTGCCGCTCGAGCCGCTCGAGCTCGAGCGGCTCGCCGGCCTCGGCGTCCGGGCGAAGTTCCGCTGCGGCGGCGCCGCGGTCCCGAGCATCGGGGCGCTCGCCGGGGCGATCCGCCGCTGCCGCGAGCTCGGTCTCGTCTTCAAGGCGACCGCCGGCCTCCACCACGCCTTTCCGACGGGCAATGAGCACGGCTTCCTGAACCTGCTTGCCGCCGCCGTCTTCGGCGACGAGGACAGGGCGCTCGCCGCGGGCGACGTTCGGGTAACTGCGGACGGCTTCGCCTGGGGCGACCGGCTCGCGGGCGCGGACGACGTGGCACGCGCCCGGCGGGAGCTCTTCGTGGGGTTCGGCAGCTGCAGCGTCGCCGAGCCGGTCGCCGAGCTCCGCGCGCTCGGAATCCGCTCCGGAGAGGGCTAGGCCCTCTCCCTCGCGAATCGACCCCTCATGCCGAGAGAAAGAATCATCGCTGCGTGACCGGCTACGGCGTCTTCGCGCCGCAGGGTCAGCAGCCGCGGGTGGGCTACCGGACGCCCGAGGGGATTCTCGACCTCTCCGACCTCGGGCCCGCGTTCGAGGAGTCGACGCTGAACGCCTTCCTGGCCGAGGGACCGGCCGCGTGGGCCCGCGCAAACGAGCAGGTGACGGAGCGGCTCGCGCGCGGCCCGGAGCTCCTTCCCGAGCCCGAAGCCGAGACGCTGCTTCCCTTCGCCGTGGGCGACTACGTCGACTTCTACTCGTCGCTCGAGCACGCCACGAACCTCGGGCGGCTCTTCCGCCCCGACTCCGAGCCGCTGCTCCCGAACTGGCGCTGGCTGCCCGTCGGCTACCACGGGCGTGCCGGAACGGTGGTCGTCAGCGGTACCGAGATCGTCCGTCCTTGCGGGCAGCGCAAGGCCACGGCCGAGGCGAGCCCGACCTTCGGCCCGTCGCGACGCCTCGACATCGAGCTCGAGCTCGGGTTCGTCGCCGGCGTTCCGAGCGCGCTCGGGGAACCGGTTCCGGCGAGTGCCTTCCGCGACCATGTCTTCGGGGTCGTGCTCGTCAACGATTGGAGCGCCCGGGACATTCAGGCATGGGAATACCAGCCGCTCGGGCCGTTTCTGGGCAAGTCGTTCGCAACGTCGATCTCGGCCTGGGTGAGCCCGCTCGACGCCCTCGACGGGGCGTGGGCGCCCGGGCCCGCACAGGATCCCGAGCCGCTGCCGTACCTCCGCGTCGACGGTGAGTCGAACCTCGACATCGACCTCGAGGTGGAGCTGAACGGCGAGGTGGTGTCGCGGACAACCGCGCGGGATCTGTACTGGTCGATGCCGCAGCAGCTCGCGCACGCGACCGTGAACGGAGCGAGCATCCGGACCGGCGACCTCTTTGCTTCCGGGACGATCTCCGGCGCCGAGCCGGGGACGGCGGGGAGTCTCATCGAGCTGACCTGGAACGGCGAGCGGCCAATCCGGCTCGCCGACGGGAGTGAGCGGACGTTCCTGGAGGACGGCGACGAGGTCGTTCTCCGCGGGCGTGCAGGCCCCTTCGAGCTGGGCGAAGTTCGCGGTCGCATCGCGGCGGCGCGACCCTGATCGCTCGGCTACTCTCGCGCCATGGTCACCGTCGCGCTGAGGGGCCTGATGGGGCGCAAGCTCCGGTCGGTGCTGACGGCGTTCGCGATCGTGCTCGGCGTCGCGATGGTGAGCGGCACCTACATCCTCACGGACACGATCAACAAGGGCTTCAACACGATCTTCACCGAGTCCTACAAGAACACGGACGCGGTGATCACGGGCAAGCAGGCGTTCACCACACAGGACAGCGGAACGGGCACGGTCAGCTTCCCCGAGGACGTCCTCGCGAAGGTGCGCCAACTGCCCGATGTCGCCGACGCCGTCGGCGGGATCGCGGACCAGGCGCGGCTCATCGGGCGGAACGGGAAGGTGATCGCCAACGGCGGCTCGCCCGGACTCGCCTTCAGCGTCGACCCGAACGACACCCGCTTCAACCCGCTCGAGCTCACGGCGGGCTCGTGGCCGCGCGGCCCGGATCAGATCGCGATCGACAAGGCGACGGCCGGCAGCAAGCACTTCGCCGTGGGCGACACGATCCGCGTGTCGGCGCTCGGGCCGGTGCGGACCTTCCGCATCACCGGCATCGCGAAGTTCGCGTCGGTCGACTCGCTCGGCGGTGCCACGATGGCGCTCTTCGACCTTCCGACGGCGCAGAAGCTCTTCCACAAGGAAGGCGAGCTCGACCAGATCGACGTCGCGGCGAAACCGGGCGTCTCCACCTCGACGCTCGTCGACCAGATCAAGCCGGTGCTGCCGTCGAACGCGCAGGTGAAGAGCGGCGAGGAGCAGGCGAAGTCAGACAGCCACGACGTCCAGGAGGGCCTGAGCTTCTTCAGGTACATCCTGCTCGCCTTCGGCGGGATCGCCCTCTTCGTCGGTGCCTTCGTGATCGCGAACACGCTCGCGATCACCGTCGCCCAGCGGATGCGGGAGCTCGCCACGCTGCGGACCCTCGGAGCGTCGCGACACCAGGTGCTCGCATCGGTTCTGCTCGAGGCGTTGGTGGTCGGAATCGTTGCCTCGGTGATCGGACTGCTCCTCGGGCTGGCGCTTGCGATCGGGCTGAACGCCCTTCTCGTAAGCTTCGGCATCGACCTCCCGAAGAGCGGCATCGTGTTCGCGCCGCGGACCGTCCTCGTGAGCCTGCTCGTAGGCATCGTCATCACCCTGCTCGCGAGCCTCCGCCCCGCGCTCCGGGCGACGAGCGTTCCGCCGATCGCCGCCGTGCGCGAGGGCGCGGAACTCCCGCCGTCTCGCCTGGCCCGGTTCGGGCCGTTCCCGGCGCTCGCCGTGCTCGCGGTCGGGATCGCGCTCCTGGCCTACGGCATCTTCGCCCACGGGCTCGCGACCGTAACGCGGCTCCTCTCCCTCGGCGTCGGCTGCATCGTGCTCTTCGTCGGCGTTGCGCTCGTGTCGTCGCGAATCGTTCGCCCGCTTGCGTTCGTCCTCGGCTGGCCATCGACTCGGATCGGCGGCGCCGCCGGCATGCTCGCCCGCGAGAACGCCGCCCGGAACCCGAGCCGGACCGCGTCGACGGCCGCCGCGCTGATGATCGGGCTCGCGCTCGTGACGCTCGTCGCAGCGCTCGGTCAGGGGCTGCGAACGTCATTCGAGGACGCCGTCAACCAGCTCTTCATCGCCGACTACGCCCTCACGGCGCAGAGCAACTTCAACCCCTTGACGAGCGCCGCTGCCGCGGCGGCCGCGAAGGCGCCGGGTGTCGAGGTCGTCTCCGGGATCCGGTCCGGTTCGGGCCGCGTCTTCAACAACACGGTCAACGTGACGGGCGTCGACAAGAACGTCGGCAAGGTCGTCGACATCACCTGGTACCGCGGATCGACCAGCGTGCCGGCCGAGCTCGGCCGCGACGGCGCCTTCGTCGAGAAGAAGTACGCCGACGACCACGACCTCTCGATCGGCTCGCCGCTCCGGGTCGAGACACCGAGTGGGACGTTTCTGAACGTCCGACTGAAGGGGATCTTCAAGGCACCCAAGGGCGGGTCGCCGTTCGGGACGGTCACGATCTCGAACGCGCTCTTCGACGCCTCGTACCCGCAGCCTCAGAACATCTACGCATTCATCAACATGCGCGGCGGCGTGACGTCGACGAACACGGCCGCGCTCGAGCAGGCGCTTCGCCAGTTCCCGGACGCGAAGGTCCAGACGCAGTCGCAGTTCAAGGCGAATCAGGAGAAGCCCCTCAACAGCCTCATCAACCTGCTCTACGCGCTGCTCGGGCTATCCGTGATCGTCAGCCTGTTCGGGATCGTGAACACACTCGTCCTGTCGGTCTTCGAGCGGACGCGTGAGCTCGGGATGCTGCGCGCGGTCGGGATGACGCGGCGCCAGGTGCGGCGGATGATCCGGCACGAGAGCATCGTCACGGCGCTCATCGGCGCCGCGCTCGGGATCGTGACCGGCCTGTTCCTCGCCTTCCTGGTGACGCAGGCGCTTTCGGCCGAGGGGATCATCTTCGCGGTCCCGTGGGGCACGCTCGTCGTCTTCGTGATCGTGGCGATCATCGCCGGCATCCTGGCCGCCATCCTCCCGGCGCGGCGCGCCTCGCACCTCAAGGTGCTCGAGGCGCTCCAATACGAGTGAACCGGGGGGAATGGGGTTCCCCCCGGTAGCCCCCTCCCAGACCCGAGAGCAGACACGCCTTCGCGTGCGGCGACTCCGCCGGGCGAAGCCCGGCTCCGTCGGGCCAAAGATCTTCAATCAGCGGAGCGGGGCTTTGCCCCGGAGGCGCAGCGCGTCAACTCAAAGCGACCGAGCCGAAGGCGACAGGAGCTAGGGAGGGGGCCACCGGGGAAACCCCATTTCCCCCGGTTAGTCTGCGCGCGGCAGCTCGACGAAGAAGGTCGATCCGCTTCCCTCTTCGGAGACGAGGCGGATCTGGCCGTCCATCCGCCTCACCAGCTCGCGGGAGATATAGAGGCCGAGGCCGGTGCCGCGCACCCCGTGAACGAGGTTCGGGTCGACCCGGTAGAACTTCTCGAACACCCGTTCCTGCTCGGAGCGAGGGATCCCGAGGCCGGGGTCGCGTACAGCGAGCTGCACTCGCCGCTCCTGCGCGGTCACGGAAATGCTCACGAGACCGCCGTTCGGCGAGTACTTGATCGCGTTGTCGAGAAGATTGACGAGCACCTGCCCGAGCTTCTCGGGATCGGCGCGGGCCGGCGGCACGTCCTCATGGCTTCGGAGCTCGAACGTCGTGCCCTCCGGGGTGCGGGCCTGCATCGCCTTGATCGACTCCTGGGCGAGCTCGACGAGGTCCACGTGCACGCTCGAGACGGGGAGCTCCCCTGCCTCGAGCCGGCTCGCGAGCAGGAACTCGTCGGCGATCTGCGACAGGCGTTCCGTCTGGTCGACGATCATGCGGAGCAGCGCCACCCGCTCCTCGGGCGGCATCTCGCTGTCCCTGTGCAGGAGCGTCTTCGCGGCTCCGAACACGGCGGAGAGCGGGGTCCGCAGCTCGTGCGAGACGGTGGCGACCAGCTCCGTCTTGGCCTCGTCGAGGCGCCGCTGGGCGGTCAGGTCTCGGAACGCGTAGACGACGCCGTCGGCGCTCTCGACCGCGACGATCGAGAGCCAGAGCTCCCGCCCGCGGACTTCGAGCGGCATCGTTTCCGGCTGCGACGGCTCCGGACCGCTCGAGATGCGTCGCCCCACGCTCGACCAGCCGGGAAGGATCTCGTCCACGCTGCGACCGAGCACCTGCCTCGCCTCCAGCCCGGTTGCGCGCTCAGCGGCCGGATTCCAGACCCGGAGGATGCCGGCGTGGTCGACGAGCGCGATTCCGTCGCCGACTGCGCTGAGCACGCGCGCCTCCTGCTCGCGCTCGCGAGCGATCGCGCGTGCCGCCTCCTCGGCCGCGACGAGCCGCTGGCGCTCCTCCTGCGCCTGGCGGCGCCCGGTGATGTCCTCGGCGACGGAGATGAACCGGAGCGGTTCACCGTCGGCGCCCCGGACGAGCGAGACGGTGACGTTCACGAGCACCTCGCGTCCGTCCTTTCGGAGGTAGCGCTTCTCCCTCGTATATCGGTCGATCTCGCCGGCGAGCATGCGCCGCCCCTGGGCCTCGTCGGCGACGAGGTCCTCCGGGACCGTGATGTCCTGGAAGCGGAGCTGAAGCAGTTCTTCGGCCGGGTAACCGGTGATCTCGCAGAGGCGTTCGTTCACGCGGAGCCAGCGTCCGTCCAGGGCGACCTCGGAGATGCCGACGGCGGCGCTGTCGTAGATCGCCCGGTAGCGCGCCTCGCTCTCGCGGAGGGCCGTCTCGGCACGCGCCCGCGCCTCGAGCTCGTCCTGCGCGGCCCGGTAGAGCCTGGCGTTGCGGACCGCTGCCGACATCTGTGCGACGATCCCCTCCATGAGCTCCAGCTGGTCGAGCGTGTACGTGACCTCCTCGCTCATGACCTGCACGACGCCGACGACGCGGCCCTCGTGCTTGACCGGAGCCATCAGGGCGGCCTGGGTCGACACCGGACCTGTATCGGGCACCTTGCGCACATGCCCCTCGGAGTCGACGTCGTAGAACGTCCCGTCGCTCCTCTCCACCCGCTCGGCGACGTCGTTCGCGAGCAACCCGTCGCCGGTCACGATCACACGGCTCTGCATCCCCTCGCCCTTCGGGTTCAGCTTGACCGGCGGCAGCTTGGCTGGATCGAGCTTGTTCCCGTCCACCCACGCGTACTCGCAGCGAATCATCCCGTCGCGGTCGTCGTAGGACGAGACGACGAGACCGTTGTGGGGGATCATCCCGGCGACGAGCTCGTGGAAATGGTCGTAGACACGCTCCGGGTCGAGCGATTCGCCGAGCTGCTGCGCGGCCTCGCGAAGCAGGCGCGCAGCCTCTGCGCCGGTGACGAACCGCGGCGTGTCGACCGCTGTCGTCACCCCGGCGTTGAGGTGGAACGGGTCGGGCGCCACGCGTTCCGCAGGCGGGTGTGGCGCCCCCGGCTTGTCTGCCATGTAGACAAGGTACAGTGGTTTTCGCGAAGCGGCGCCCTGACGCTCGATCGGAGAAGATGACGCACATGGCCGCGACCGCGCCGGAGATTCGCGATTGCCGCCTGTTCATCGGCGGCGAGTGGCAGGATGCGGCCAGCGGGGAGACCTTTGAGGACCGCGATCCGTACACCGGCGACACGGTGGGTCGCGTGCCAGACGGTGGCGCGGACGACGCCCGCCGCGCGGTCGAGGCGGCGGCCGGCTCGTTTCCTGCGTGGTCGGCGAGCCCGCCCGCGGTGCGGCAGCGTGTCTTCCTCCGGGCCGCCGAGCTCGTGGAGACGCGCCGCGACGAGATCGTCGACATGCTGGCCCGCGAGACCGGGGCAACCCTGGGCTGGGGCGGTTTCCAGGTCGACTTCGTCGCGGGACTGTTCAGGCACGGCGCCGGTGCCGCCTACGCGCCGCTGGGGCAAATCCTCCCATCCGACCTGCCCGGGGCCTTCGCGATGGGGATTCGCCGGCCGGTCGGCGTCGTCGGCGCTATCGCCCCGTGGAATGCCGCGCTGATCCTGTCGGCGCGGGCAATCACCGCACCGCTTGCCTGCGCGAATACGGTCGTCCTGAAGCCCTCTGAAGAGGCGCCCTGGTCCGGCGGGCTCGTCTGGGCGGAGGTCTTCCAGGAGGCCGGCCTCCCGGCCGGGGTGCTCAACGTGGTGACGCATGCCCCCGGTGGAGCGGGAGCGGTCGCCGCCGAGCTGATCGCGAGCTCGCCCGTTCGCCGGCTCAACTTCACCGGATCCACGGAGACCGGCCGGAAGGTCGCAGAAGCCGCCGGTCGACACCTCAAGCGGGTGGTGCTCGAGCTTGGGGGCCACAACCCGCTGATCGTCCTCGCCGACGCCGATCCCGAGTACGCCGTCGACGCCTCCGTCTTCGGTGCGTTCTTCCACCAGGGGCAGATCTGCATGTCGGTGCGCCGGATCATCGTCGAACGGGCGATCGCCGATGAGTTGGTGCCTCGACTCGCCGAGAAAACGGCCGGACTCAAACTCGGCGACCCGAAGGAGCACGACACGATCATCGGCCCACTGATCAACGAGCGCGCGCTGGCGACCGTCAGGTCGCGCGTCGACGAAGCCGTCTCGAAGGGCGCGCGCGTCCTCGCCGGCGGCGAGGCGGTCGGCCCGTGCTTCCAGGCGACATTGCTTGCGGATGTCCCCTCCGATTCCGGCCTAGCGCGACAAGAGACGTTCGGCCCGGTCGCGGCTGTCGAGATCGTCGACACGGCCGACGAGGCGGTACAGCGCGCCAACGACACGAGCTACGGGCTCGCTGCAGGCATCCTGACGACGGATCCCGACCGCGGCCTCGCCGTCGCGGAGCGGCTCGAAGCCGGGATCGTCCATATCAACGACCAGCCGGTGCACGACGAGCCCCAGATGCCGTTCGGCGGCGTCAAGGACAGCGGATGGGGTCGGTTCGGCGGGACGTTCGCGATCGACGAGTTCACCGACCTTCGCTGGGTGACCGTCCAGAGCGGCAGGCGGCCGTTTCCCTTCTGACGCGGCCCCGCTAGTCGGTCTCGACCAGGCTCTTGGCAGCGGCGAGGTCGCTCTCGTCCACGAGCACCTCGATCGGGCCGCCCCCGACCGTCCCCATCGTCAGCCCAGCAGCCATGTCCGTCTTGCGGTAGTTGCAGGCGATGCCGCCGGCGCGCAGCGCTCCGCAGATCACCTCGGCCTCCATCTCGTTCGGCACGACAGTGAGCGTCACGGGCGTCACCGACTCACCGTACTCGGGCATCCTCGTCGGCGCAAAACCAACGGAAGGAGCAACGGTGGTGGAGGAAGCACGACTCGAGGATGTGGGGTCGGGCCTGGCGCCCGTGACGCCGGGCTGGTTTGTCGTCAACGCGGCGGAGGCGGCGTGGCTGCGCCACGACGCTTTCGGCGGCCGGTGCGTGTTCGAGAGCAACCGTCGCGTGCTCGCCGAACGACCCGAGCTCGAGCCGTACCTCTTCCGCGATACCGGGTTAACCCTTGCCGTCCTCGAGCCGGGCAAGCCCACCGGCATGTACCACGCCGAGTCCTGCCAGGAGGACTTCCTCGTGCTCGCGGGCACGTGCCTGCTGCTCATCGAGGAGGAAGAGCGGCCGCTTCGCGCCTGGGACTTCGTGCACTGTCCGTCCGGGACGCGCCACGGCTTCGTCGGCACAGGCGACGAGCGGTGCGTGATGCTGATGATCGGCGCCCGCCGCGAGGGCTGCACCATCGTCTATCCGCGCTCGGAGACCGCGCTCAAGCGGGGCGGAGGCGTCGAGGCGGAGACGAATAGCCCGGCCGAGGCGTATGCCCCATTCGGGCACTGGCGGCTCGGACGCCTCGACGTGTGGCCGCAAGTCCCGTGGGCCTAGCCGGGTCGCGCAGTGCGTAGGGTTGCGACGACGAAGTCGCTCTTTGCCTCGGTGTACCTGAGGCGGTCCTGGCCGTGCCGGTCGGCGAGCGTGCGCTTCAGCGACGCGTATTCGGCCGCCTGTGCAGGATGCGCCCGGAGGTAGTCCCGGAATGCGACGTGATCCACGTGCGGACGGCTTCCGGCGACGACCACGTAGAGGTGGTGCGGGACCGCGCGCGGCGGCCAGAGAAACGCCTCGCGGCCGGCGATGCCCTTGTCTCCCTGGTACACGTAGCCGAGGCCGCGCAACCGCTCGATGGCTAGCGGGACGTCGGCGACAGACCGCACCACCACGTCGATGTCGACGATGGGTTTCGCCGCCAATCCCGGCACGGCGGTGCTGCCGATGTGCTCCACCGCCGCGGCGATATCGGCAAGCGCTCGACGGACCGGTCCGGCGAGTTCCTCGAATGCCGCGGGCCAGGCCTGATCGTAGTCGACGACCACCAGCGGCGAGCGGCTGGACGTCGTGCCGGCGAGGATGGCGTCGACCGTCTGTTCCGGCGAGAGCTCCGTCGAGTCCAGCCAGAGGCCCACACGCGGCGTCCCCGCGGCGAAGCCTTCGTAGAGATCGTCCGCGGCCCAGTGGGTATAGCCGACGGCGCGGCGCTCGGACTCGCGTGCCACGACCGCTTCGAGCGAAGGCAGGAGCACGATCACGTGGCAGGGGCGGCTGCGGATCATCGTCCTGTACTCGCCGAGCAGCGGGCCGGCGACGACATCCTCGAGGGCGACGGTGAAGCCGGCCTCGAAGTACGCATCGGCGGCGGCGGCGCCGATCCGGTACCGCAGCCGAAGCTGCTCCAGCGCCTCCGCCGAGGCGGCGGGAGTCATCTCGGCTCGCCCGCTGACGATGCTTCGTCGGAAAACGTCGCCCTCGAGGTGGACGCCCCGCTCGAATCGCGAGGCGAGGAGGCGCGCGACGGTGGACTTTCCCGCGGCCATCGGGCCGCTGATCAGGTAGACGGTGGGCTCGATCTGCGCCACAGGCGAAGCGTACGGATGGCTTTTCGCCCGGGCGGCCCGCAGCTGGGCTGCGGGCGTGCGAGCTGCGTCAGCCAACCGGGATTCGCTCGCTCGACGCCCGGAGCACGTCGAGGCTCCGCTCCCACGCGGCGCGCTCCCGCTCGTCCATCGGCGGCGGATCGCCTCGCTCGGCCCGCCCGGGCCGAGAATCGCGGGCAGGCTCGCGCACAGGCCCTCGTCGACCCGGGTCGAGACCGGGATCATGAAACCGGGCTCACGCGTCAGATGCAGCACGATCCTGGCGGTCGCGAGGCCAATCGAGTGCGTCGCGGAGCCCTTGAGCTCGCGCACGCGGTAGGCGGCGGTGCGCACGTCGTCTTCGACGCCCGCGAGCACGTCGGCGGCGAGGGTGCCGCCATGCCGCTCGGCGTACTCCTTCAGCGAGAACGGGCCGATCATCGCGGAACTGAAGAGGAAGACTGCGGAGTCCCCGTGCTCGCCCACCACCCACGCATGGACGTTTCCGGGGTGAACTCCCAGCTCCTCGGCGAGTCGCTCCATCAGCCGCCATGAGTCGAGTGAGGTCCCCGAGCCGAGCACGCTGACGTCGCGTCCCTCCCAGCGACGCGTCAGGTATTCGGTGACGACGTCGAGAGGGCTCGTCACGACGATCGCCACCCGTGGCAGGCCGCCCCGCTCGATCGCCGCCGCCGCCTCGGCTGCGATTTCCAGGTTGACGTCGATCAGGTCGAGGCGCGTCTGGCCGGGCGCGGTATGCACGCCCGCGGCCAGCACCAGGATGTCCGGCGCTTCGAACTCCTCGAAGGAACGGCCGTCGACACGGCACTCGGGCAGCAGCGGGGCGCCGTGGAGGAAGTCGAGCGCCTCCCCCCTGGCGCGGTCCGGCCTCCGGTCGTAGAGCACGAGCTCGGTGCACAAGCCTTGCTGGAGAATCGCAGCGGCGCAGTTGACGCCGACGCCACCCGCTCCGACGACGGCAACCCGGGTCATCTCGTCGAGCCGGACCGAGGGCATCTCATCCGTGCGGAGCGCGCGCACGGAAGTGCGATCGTACGGCGGATGCCGAGTGTCACGCGCTTCCGGTATCTCGTCGTGCCGCACACACACTGTGACCGCGAGTGGTACGCGCCGTTCGAGGTTTTCCGCGCGCGGCTTGGCACCGTCGTCGACGGCGTCCTCGACGCGCTCGAGCGGGACGAGTCGTTCTGTTCGTTCACCCTCGACGGGCAGGCGATCCTGCTCGAGGACTACGTCGACGTGCGCCCGGAACACGAGGGTCGGTTGCGCGCGCTCCTGGCTGCCGGGCGGCTCGAGGTCGGCCCGTGGTACGTGCTTCCGGACGAGCTGCTCGTCGGCGGAGAGGCGCTCGTTCGCAACTTGCTGCTCGGCCGGCGGGTCTCCCGACGCTTCGCGGTGGAGCCGACGTCGGCCGGATACGAGCCGGACAGCTTCGGCCATCCTGCGCAGCTGCCGCAGCTACTGGCCGGGTTCGGCCTGCGCACATTCCTTTTCTCGCGCGGGCTCGGAGACCAGCTCGACGAGCTGGGCGTCCTGTTCCGCTGGCGCGCGGCCGGTAGGGGCGTAGTTGCGTGCCAGCTGCTGCCGCACTACGACAACTTCGCGCGGCTCACATCCGTCGACGACGCGGCGGGGCGGATCGAGCGCATCGTCGAACGATTCGGCGCGCTGTTGGAGCGTGCGGGCTGCGACACAGTTCTGCTCGCGAACGGGTCCGACCACCTGCCCGTTGACAACCGGCTTCCGTTGCTGTGCCTCAGGCTGGAGGAACGGTTCTCGGCGCCGGTCCGGATTGGTCGGTACTCGGACTTCGAGCCCGACCGTGACGGGCTGCCGGTCTACGAAGGTGAGCTCGTCGGCAGTCGGCTGCAGAACGTTCTCCGGGGCGTCAATTCCGCACGCATGTACATCAAGCAGGCGAACGAGCGGGCCGAGCGGCGGTTGCTCTGCGCAGAGGTCGCGGCTGCGTTGCGCTCGCTGCGGGAGGGCACGCCGTTCCCCGTTGCGGACGTCCGGCTCGCCTGGCGGGATCTGTTACGCAACCACCCGCACGACTCGATCTGCGGCTGCTCGTGCGACGAGGTGCATCGAGACATGCTCGTCCGCTACGAGCAACTCGACCGCACGATCGCAACCGTCGAGCGCGATGCACTCGGCGACGGCAAGGCGCTCGTCAACACGTTGCCGTACCGCCGGGCGCGGCTCGTGGGCGACGCCGTCGTCGAACTCGCCGGTTTCGAGGGACGTCGCGTCGAGCCGCGGGCAGTGGGGGATGAGGTGCTCCGTCTCGAGGCGGTGGACGGCACGTTCTCCATCACCGATCCGCGAACCGATCGCCGGTACGACGGCCTGCACGTCCTCGAGGACGAAGGGGACGTTGGCGACCTCTACACGTTCTGCCCCGGACGCGCGCCGCGCCGCGCCTCGTTCGCGGGCGCGCGTGTGCTTCGTGACGACGGTCTCGTCAGCGAGATTCAGGTCGACCAGGAGTTCCGAGACGTGCGGATCAGCACCGTGGCCCGCGTTGTTCAGGGCTTGCCGCGGGTCGAGTTCCGGACCACGGTCGAGAACGAGGCAAGCGACCACCGCCTGCGGGTGCACTTCCCGATGGTGAGCGAGCGGGAGGTTCGAGCGGAGGGCCACTTCGCCGTCATCAGGCGGCCGCTCGAGCCGGCGCCACCGCGCTCGGAGTGGGTCGAGCCGCCGGTCGCAACTGCGCATACGCTGGGCGCGGTCGCCTGCGGACCGCTGCAGCTTCTGACCAAAGGCCTCCCCGAGTACGAGGCGCGGAGTGACGGGCTCCGGCTGACCCTCCTGCGCTGCGTCGGCACGATCTCGCGGCCGAGCGGCATGCCCACGCGGCCGCTGGCCGCCGGTCCCGACGTCCCGACGCCCGACGGGCAGTGCCACGGCACCCACGTGTTCGAGTACGGATTGCGATTCGATGCGGACGAGCTCTCCGACGCTGCTCTTCTGCGTACCGCGCAGGACTACCGCACCGACTTTCTCACCGGCGATCCCTTCGAGCCGCCGCTCGCGATCGAGGGCGACGTCGTCTTCGGCTGCCTCAAAGGTGCGGAAGATGGTGACGGACTGGTCCTGCGGATCTTCAACCCGAATGCGACGGCGGAGCGGGTCCGCCTCGACGGCGTCGAGGCTCGCCGGATACGGCTCGACGAAGAGGAAAACGCCCGCGGCGGCTTCGAGCTCGCGGGCGGCGAGATCGCCACGTTCCGGATCTGAGTTGGCGCGGCCATGTCAGAGCCGGATCCGGTACGTCCGGTAGACCATCGAGCCATCTGCCTTGGGCACGACGGTCGCGAGCGCGGACACGGTACCGCGTACGCGTCCTCGATAGCGGAAGACCAGGAGCCCGCGCGAACGCGGCAGCAGCTCACGCGGCTCGGGCCGTAATGTCGCTAGCACGCGTCCGGCGCGCCTCAGCGAAAGCGAGACTCCCCTGCGTTGGAGCCGCTCCGTCACGTTTCCGCGGTTGGCGACGAGAAGCTCGAGCGTCCGCAGCCGTCCGTTGCGGCGCACGCGGAGGCCCCGCAGGACGAGGCGGTGCACGAGGCGTCCGGGAGCACGGACGGCGACCACGACCCCGAGGCGCATCCGGACCGCCAGCCCCGCCTCGCCGCGCGGGCGCGTCGTCAGGAGCACGAGGACGGGATGATCTCCAGGCTCGGCTCCGAGAGGGATCTCCGCCGTCACGCTCAGCGCCCTGCTTGTACCCGGGCCGAGCGCGAGGCGGCTCGGACGAACGGTGATCCATGATCGGGCGCTCCGCTTCCCCACTGGGACGATTCTCGGACGGCCGCGAAGATCGAGGGCGAAGCCGGCCGGCCGCACGTCGACGACGGTCGGTCTCTTGCCGGAGTTCGCGACCCGAACCGTCGCGCTCCCGCTTCCGCGGAGGGCCACGTGCGCCGGCGACGCGGTGAGCGCGATCGAGGGGCGAGTCCCGGTCGCACCCGCCGAGGCGGGCACGACCAGGACTGCGCCGAGGAGGAGTCGGGCAAGCGTGCTCATCGGACGATCGCCGTGAACGTGACCGTTGCCGTGTAGTGCCCCGCCGGAACCACCGGCAGCGGCGAGGTGAAGCCGAGGCTCGTCGCCCAGACGTCGCCGGACGGCGCGCTTCCGGCGGACGTCGTTCCGATCAGGAGATCCGGCGCGGGTGCGATCGGAATCGGCGCGATGGCTCCGCCGGCCAGCTGAGGGCCGATCTGGCCGCCGCTCGGTGGGGTGCCCGAGATCCCAAGCGGAAGATCGGCCGGGCTGAACGCTGTGCGGTGAACCGTGAGTGCGTACCCCGTCTGGTTGTTGCTGACCACCGTCACGTGTTCTGAGACCGGAGCCGGGGTGGTACCGGATGCAGCGTTGCCGAAGCTCACGCTGGGGCGCTCGAGCGCGATCGAGAGGACGGGTTGGATGTCGACGTCGACCGCAGCGTCCTGCGAGACGCTCCCCGCCGGAGGTGGCTGGGAGCCGCACGAAGCAGCCGGAGACGAAGAGTTCCGCGGGCCCGGCGTCGCGCTCGAGAAGTCGCCCGCGTTGTCGTCCGAGTCGGTGCATCCCGCGTTGGTGCGCATCTCGGCGAGCGTGTTGCTGATCGCGGGAGCCGGGCCTCCGCCCTCGTAATCGGTGGCCGTGCCGTACCCGATCAGGTCGGCGATCTGCGCGTTCCCGCTACAGCTTCCGGCCGATGCTCCGCAGGAGAGTAGGCCGCTTCCGCGCACGATCGCGACCTTGCCGCCCGAAACGGCGAGGTTCGTCGTTCCGGTTGCGTCGGGCGGCGGCAGCGGAGAGCCAATCGCTGCAGCCGAAGCAAGCTGGACGAGGTAGTAATGTCCGGGCTGGACCGTCCCGGTCAGCGGCGTGGACTGCCACGCCGTGCCCGTGGCCGACGCGTACTGAATCGTCCAGGTGCTGACGTCGATGCTCGTAGACCCGCGGTTGAAGAGCTCGACGAAGTCGTTCGTAAACGGCGCTCCGGAGTTGCCGCCGGCGGCGAAGAGCTGACTGACGACAAGGTCCGGCGACGCGGCGTGGGCCGACGGTGCAGCAAGCGCACCGCCCGCGATGGCGATCGCGAGCACGAGGGGGACGAGGGCTCTGGGCATGGGCAGCTCCAATCGGTAGGAGAACGAGTCCCACCTCTGGTATCCGCTCGCCCCTGCCGGACGAAAGTGTCCTTTTGCAATCCGGCACGAAGTCGGCACACATCGTTTCCGGGTGCCCCCGATTTGTGAATTCCCGGGAGAGGAGTCAGACGCCGTAGATCCGCGCCGCGTTGCAGCTCAGTATCGCCCGGCGCTCGTCTTGGGGGACCTGCTCGAGGAGGCTGCAGACCGCTGAGAACCAACCGGGGAGGCCGCCGGCGAGGTTCACGACCGGCCAATCGCTGCCGTAGAGAATCCGCTCGTAGCCGAAGACCGTGATCGCGTGCTCGACGTAGGGGCGAAGATCGCCCGTCGTCCACCGGTCACGATCCGCCTCGCTGGGAAGCCCCGACAGCTTGCAGGCCACGTTCTCCCTTCGGGCTAGCTCGGCGATGTCGTCTGCCCACGGCTGGCACGCGCCGGTGCGGATAGGCGGCTTGCCGAGGTGGTCGAGGACGAACTGCGTTTCAGGGCATCGGTCGACGAGCGTGATCGTCTTCCGGAGCGAGCGCGCGAACAAGACGAGGTCGACGACAAGTCCCCGCGCCCCGGCGGCACGAGCTCCGGCAGCGACGTTTGCCTGCCCCGGGAACTCCACATCCTCGAACTCAAACGAGCGTCGGACGCCGACGATTGGCTTGGCGGACGGGCGCGTGACGAGCCAGTCGAGGTAGTCGTCGATGTGGGGGCGGTCCAGAGGCGCCCAGGCGACAACTGCGGAGATCCGCTCCGACTCGGCGATGTGGTCGAGCAACCACTCGGTCTCCCGGCGTCCGTCGGCTCCGGCGGAGGCGGCCTCGACGCAGATCGACGAGCGCACGTCGAGCGGCGCTGCGGCTGCCTCGAAATCTTCGGCGAGATACGGCCGACGAAGCGCCGTGACCTCGTCGAAAAGCTCGTAGTGCAGGCGGTTCGTGTCCCAGACGTGGTGGTGACTGTCGAGGACTACCGTCCGGATCACGTGTGCCGCGCGGTTCTCCGAGAGGTGAAGGGGGGCGCGACCGTGTAGTAGTCCCGGCCGAAGATCAGGTCGGAGTAGTTGCCGTCCGCCATCGAGTCGCCGTAGGCCGCGGAGAGTCGCGAGACGGTCGCGTCGTCGAGCTCGACGCCCAGACCCGGCGCATCACCCAGCAACAGGCGGCCGTCCTCGACACGGAGTGGCTCGGCCAGCTCGTCGATGAACGGGTTTCCGGTCTGATCGACTTCGACGGTGATTCCGTTTGACAGCGATGCGACGACGTGCGCGTTCGCCACCAGCGCGACGGCGTCGCTCCACGTGTGCGTCGCCACCCCGAGACCGGCCTCCTCGGCCAGGCGGCCGATGCGTGCGCACTCGGTGATGCCGCCGGCACGACAGGCGTCGGGCTGGAGGATGTCGAGGGCGCCTGCACGCACGAGCTCGCGGAACCCCTGCACGCCGAAGTCGTTCTCGCCGGCGGCCAGCGGGACGGTGATCCGCGGCCGGAGCTCGACGTAGTCGTCGAGCCGTTCCGGGGGAAACGGCTCCTCGAACCAGAAGACGCCGCGCGCCGCAAGTTCGGCGCCGATGCTTTCGGCGTGCTCGATCGAGTACCGATGAGAGCCATCAACGATCACGTCGTTCCCGGGACCCGCTCCTCGCCGCGCCGCATCGACGGCGGCCAGGTCGTAATCCGCGTCCCGCCCGAGCCGCATCTTCACGCGGCGGAACCCGCGCTCGACATGCCGTGCGGCTTCCTTCTCGAGGTCCCGGACGTCGTCCGTCCAGAACAGGCCGCTCGCGTACGCGGGGACCCGGTCGCGCTGGCCGCCGAGCAGCTCGTATACCGGCTTGCCGGCCGCCTTGCCACGCAAGTCCCAGAGCGCGATGTCTATCCCGCCGAGTGCCGAGACGGCCACGCCCTTCCGCCCGTACCAGCGCGTCAGGCCGTACATCAGCTCCCAGAGCTCTTCGATATCGGCGGGGTCGCGTCCGACGAGATGCGGACCCAGATGCCGCTCGATGATCAGCTTCGCGAGGTCGGGGTGGCTGTATGCGGCGCCGATGCCGGTGTGCCGGCCGTCCGTGCGGACGACGACGAGCGTCGTCACCCGGCTGGTCACCGTGCCTCCGGCGTACCGGAAGCCGACGCCGTCCGGGTAGTCGAAGTGAAGGTTGAGCGCCTCGACTTGCTCGATCTTCATCGCAGCCGCGACTCCGAGATGACCGGCTGCGGATCTGCCAGGTCGCGGTCGAGGGGGAAGATGGGGCGACTCACCCGCACGAACGGCAAGAGCCGCATGTCGGGCGGCGTCGGCCCGGGCAGGTCGAGGACGAAATAGCCTTTCATGACGCCGGCATAACCGAAGCGGAAGTTCATCATGTTCTTCACCCCGACGAATTTCGCGCTGGCAGGTACGAGGCCGACCGCGCGGTACTGGTCGTCGGCCCACTCGTACGTCGGAACGCTCGTCACGAGCAGGCGGATCGAGCCAACCGCCAGGACGGCCGACGGACCCATCGTCACCTCCACGCCGCCGAGGATGCCGCCGGCGTACCTGAAGTAGCCGTCCGAGAGCCGCTCGACGCGGGCCCGCAGGGTAACCGGCTCGCCCCACCGTCGGTCGTGCGAGTGGCCGACGGCGAGCTCGACCGTCGCGTCGACGCCCGCTCGATGGCACGAAGCGGCGGCAGCGGCGTCGACGACGCTCGCGAGGCAGGGCTCGGTCACCTGCGCCTCGAGCAGTCCACGGACGAGGCCGACACCGTCGCCCGCGGCGCCCCCTCCCGTCGTGTCGGCCGAATCGAGGAGCACGACGGGACCTCCCTCGATCGACCGTCCCCGGCGAACCGCTTCGGCGACCGAGACCGTCTCGACGTCGAATTCGAAGCGGCGTTGCCAGAACTGCTGCGCGAGCCCATGTGCTTCCGCTCGCGCTCGCTCGCGATCGCCGTTGGCGACGACAAGCGCGCTGCAGCCCATGTCCGGTGAATCGATGTACGAGCCGACGAGGAAGACCGACGCGGACAGGATGTGGTCGTCATGCTCGAGCGTCTTCGCGGAGCGCATCAGCTGGGCGAAGGGCGTGTCCTCCAGGGTCGTGCTGTGAAAGGCCGTGAGGAGCAGCGGGAGCTTCGCGTGGGCCATCGCGGGCGTCGCTTGCCTGCGGACGAGGCGGAGCAGCAGATCGGCCGCACGGATGCCGGTCTCGTGGACGTCGTCGTGCGGATAGCGCTCGTAGCCGAGGATGGCGTCCGTCGACTGGACCATCCGGCGGCTTACGTTCGCGTGCAGGTCGCAACTCACCACGATCGGAACCCGTGGCCCGACGATTGCCCGTACCTCACGATCGAGCTCTCCCTCCGGATCGTCTTCGCCGACGGCCTCCATCGAGCCGTGGTGGAAGAGGTAGACACCGTCGACAGGGAGTGAATCGCGGAGCGGCGCGAGCACGCCGCCGTGGAGCCGGTCGTGCGCCTCGCGCGAGAGCCGTCCTGACGACACGCCGCGCGCGGCGAGCAGCGGCACGACCTCTGCCTCCTGGCGCAGCCGCGTCAGGGCGCCCCCGATCTCGGTGTCGGTATCGGCCAGGGCCAGCAAGTCCTCGCCCTCCGCGAGAAACCCGGCGTCCGTGAACTCGCGGAGCTCGGCCGTGAACGGAACGAAGTCGTTCGACTCCAGGGAGATGCCGCCGACGGCAATCCGAATCCGATCAGATGCACGCCCCATGAAGATCGTATAGGTTACGTCCTATGAGCGATCGCGGCGACGCGGTGCCGGCGCAGGTCGAGCCCGTTCCAGCCGTGTCCCCAGCGGAAGCGCCCTTCGAGGACCTGGCAGCGGTCGAGGACCGGCGGCCCGGGCGCGCAGCCCGGCTCTCATCTGCGTACCGTCGGGTGCAGTACTTCCGCGAGGGGGGACTGGTCGTCGCGGTCGTCGTCACCGGCGTGATCTTCACGCTGATCAACTCGACCTTTGCGGACCCGTACAACCTCGAGAACATCGGCTCGCAGATCTCGTTCGTGGGCGTGCTCGCGGTCGCGATGACGTTCGTGTTGATCACCGGCGAGATCGACCTCTCCGTCGGTTCGATGGTGGCCGTCGCTGCGATCGTCTTCGGGCTTCTGCTGAAGCACGGACTGCCCGTCTGGCAAGCGATTCCTCTGACGCTGCTGGCCGGCTGCGGGATGGGAGCTGTCAACGGGGCGCTCAGCCTGATCCTGCGCGTGCCGACGATCATCATCACGCTGGGGATGCTGAGCGTGTGGCGCGGGGTCGCCGACCAGCTGGCGAACGGGTATCCGGTCGGCCCGTTCACGCAGAAGTCGGCCTTCTGGAACCTGAGTACCGGCAAGCTCTTCGGCCATGTGCCGTACGACGCGGCGGTACTGATCGGGTTCGCCCTCGTGGCCGCCTTCGTGTTGCGGCGCACGACGACCGGCCTGCACGTCTATGCGATGGGCAGCGACCGTCGAGCGGCCATGCTTGCGGGGCTCCGCGTGCACCGCATTCGCATGGGAGTGCTCATCTTCAGCGGTTGCGCGGCCGGGATCAGCGCCCTGCTTGCCGTTGCGCAGTCGCAGGTGGCCGACCCGAACGTCGGCACGGGCTACGAGCTTGAAGCGATCGCGGCCGTCATCATCGGCGGGACGAAGCTGAGTGGAGGCTCGGGCACCGTTCTCGGCTCCGTGCTCGGGATCCTCCTGATCGGGATGATCCAGAACGGCCTCGTCATCGTCGGCGTCTCGATCTACCTCCTGATCGTCGTCAGCGGCCTCGTCGTGATCGCGGCGGTCGCAATCGACCGTTTCTTCACCCGACGTAGGGAGGCGGCCATGAGCGGCTAGCGGACGGGACCGTATCCGCATCCACGAGGAAGGGAGAAGGAAATGCAGGGACTGAAGTTGCGTGAGGCCGTGACGGCTCGCAGCCGACGCGTTGCGATCGTCGCGCTGGTCGCCGCCGGCGCGCTCGTGCTGGTGGCGGGGGCGTCGTCACGCACGAATTCCAGGGGCTCCGCCCCGGCCAAGGCAGCGAAGATCTCGATGGTGCTGGTGCTCGACGACTGCGTGAACCCGGTCGAGCGGCCGCTCCGCGCCGGGGCTCAGGCCGCTGCCAGGAAGCTCAAGTTCTCGCTCAAGATCGTCTGCCCGTCGCCGGTCACCGCACAGGCGCAGATCACGCTGATGCAGACGGTCATCGCCCAGCGACCGAAGGCGATCGTGATCCTTCCCGTTGACTCGACCGCCCTCGTGCCGATCATCAACCAGGCGGTCGCGGCGAAGATCACGGTCGCGACGACCGAGCTCGACGCGCCGGCTTCGAAGCGGTCGTTCTTCTACTTCGGCGGAACCCCGCCGCTGGGCCAGGGCAAGATGGAGGCAACTCGCGTCTTCTCGTACTTCAAGAAGAAGCACGCGAAGGGGACGATCAACTACTACGTGACCTCTTGCCTGCCGACCGTGACCGGCCAGCAGGACCGGCGGCGCGGTTTCGAGACGCAGGTCCGGAAGCTGAACCGAAGCAGCAGGTTCAAGCTTAAGGAGATCGGTTTCGCGAATACGACGACCGATCCCGCGAACAACCTCGTCAACGTCCAGAACATCTACACGGCGCAGCGCGGGCGTCTCGACGTCGCCTACGCCATGTGCGGGCCCGACACCCAGAACTGGGGCACGGTGCTGAAGCGGGCGAAGAACCACAAGGTTCTCGTTGCCGGGTATGACTGGCTCCCGCAGACGCTGAACCTGATCGGGCAGGGGTGGGTCGCCTGGGCGCTCGGCAGCAGCCTGTATCGCGAAGGCCTGTACACGTACACGGTCCTGTTCAACCACTTCGCCAAGGGCAAGAAGCTGCTTCGCGGCGTCCACCACGGAACGAGCATCTTCGCCACCAAGGCAAACCTGAAGAAGATCCGCAACAGCCCGGACGTCAAGGGCTCGGGCGGCTGAGGAACGTGAGCAGGCCGGACAACGCCGTCGAGGTTCCGAACCCGGTGGTCGAGGTGCGGGCGATCACCAAGCGCTACGGCGCCTTGACGGCGTTGCACGGCGTCGACCTTGCCCTGCATCCCGGGGAGGTGGTCGGGCTCGTGGGCGACAACGGCGCCGGGAAATCGACGCTGATCAAGATCGTCTCCGGCGCGACTGCTCCGACGAGCGGCGAGGTGTACCTCGAGGGCCGGCGAGTGGCGTTTCGCTCGCCGGTCGATGCCCGCGGGCAGGGCATCGAGACCGTCTACCAGGATCTCGCGCTCACCCCGGACCTGACGGTGTCCGAGAACCTCTTCCTCGGCCGTGAGCTGCGGCGGCGCGGTGTGCTGTGGCCGACGCGCATGCTCGACCGCCCGCGGATGAACCGCGAGGCACGGGAACAGCTGGAGCGGCTCCGGATCACCATCGACGCCAACGCCCTCGCGACATCGCTCTCCGGGGGGCAGCGTCAGGCGATCGCGGTCGCGCGCGCCGTGGCATGGGGGAGGCGCGTGCTTCTCATGGACGAGCCGACCGCAGCGCTCGGGGTGGAGGAGCAGGAGAAGGTCGAGGAGTTGATAACCGAGGTGCGGCGGGGCGGCATTCCCGTCCTGCTCGTCAGCCACAACATCCCGCAAGTCCACTCGCTCTGCGACCGCGTTGTCGTGCTCTATCACGGCCGGGCGGTGGCCAACCTGACGAAGGACGAAGTCGACGTCGAGGAGATCGTCCGGTGGATCACGGGCGCCGCGCTCGCCTATGAAGGGAGGTTCGGTGGGGGCCC
This sequence comes from Actinomycetota bacterium, assembly GCA_046732435.1. Taxonomy (GTDB): domain Bacteria; phylum Actinomycetota; class Thermoleophilia; order Gaiellales; family Gaiellaceae; genus JALZFG01. The sequence continues at coordinate 36,021 of JBKPNC010000028.1, read as the reverse complement.
GACCGCGGACCGCAACTAACAGCCGGGCTTCGTGGCTTGTCGCGGGACACGGTTCCGTCGGCTCGTTCCTGGCGGCTCGTCTCGTGGCGGGCGGCGCAAACGTCTCCGTGTTCGATCCGAACCCGCGCGTCGCGATCGTGCACGGCACGCGGATCGGCCATCCGCGGGAAGGCCGGTTCGACTACGTCGTCAGCTGTGTCTCGCCCGACGCCGCCGAGGAGGTGGCCGTGCTTGTTGCCGACTCCGTTGCTTCCACCGGCATCTTCTTCGACTGGAACACGATCGCGCCGGCCGTCAAGCAGCGGATCCGAGGGGGCGTCGGCCCGGCCATGATCGACGTGGCGCTACTCGACTCGCTCGACGCCGTCGTCGACCGTCCAAGCCTCGCGATCAGCGGCGATCGCGCGGGCGAGGCGGCGGGGCTGCTCGAAGCGCACGGCTTCCGTGTGGCCGTCGCGGGCGAGGTCGTCGGCCAGGCCGCCACGCTGAAGTACCTGCGCTCGATCTTCATGAAGGGGCTCGAGGCTGTCGTCCTCGAGTATGCGTCGCTCGCCTCGGAAGTCGACGGCGAGCCGATCGTCCGCGCCTCGTTGCGGAGCAATCTCGGCGACACGTTCGTGCGCTTCATGGACCTGCTCCTGGCAACGAACCGCATTCATGCCGAACGGCGCAGCCGTGAGCTCGCGGGCGCCCTGGCGGTCTTCGCCGACGGAATCAAGCCGCGTGTCTCCCTTGCCGCGGTCGAGGTCTTGCGTGACGCGGCCGTGGCCTGGGCGGACGATACGGCTCCTCCGGTCGACGCCGACTCGCGGACGCTTGCCAATCATCTTCACGAGGTGTTGTGGCGCGAGCCGGCATCGACGTGAACCTCGTTGTCGAGGTCGACCGGCACGACGTGTCGAATCCGGTCCAGCGGCCACAGGTGACATCCGACGGCCGAGGCGCATGGGTGACGGCTGCGGAGGCGCGGATCGACGAGCCCGACCGTCATGACGAGACGCTTGCCGGCCTTTGCAGGCATTCGTCGTCACTCGTCCCCGTGCCGGTGCTGCTGCCGCCAACCGGGCTGCCGGGCGCGCTCGATCGCGCCCGACGGATCGCCGGCGGAAGCTACTGCCTCGTTCGGCTCTGCCCGACCACGCATCGTTACGTCCTCGCGGACTGGGTGCTCAGTCCCCTTCCTGAGCTCTGCGAGCGTGAGGGGCTGGCGGTCCTTCTTGACTTCTCCCCAGAAGCTGTTTCGTGGCGCGATGTCGTTGCGCTGGCGCGTGCCTTCCCTTCGCTGCCTCTGGTGGTGCTCGGTGTCGAGGTCGGCGTTGACCGGTCAGTGCCGGCCGTCCTGGACGCGGCCCCGAACATCGTCTGCGCGATCGCGGCGCTTGCGACGCCGGAGGACCTGGCTCGGCTCTGTGCGCTCTTCGGCGCTTCGCGGTTCGTGTGCGAATCCGGCGAGCGCGCGAAGCCGATGGACGTTCTGACGGCGATCGCCGAGACGGAACTGCTCGCGGACGACGCACGCGACGCCGTGCTCTGGGCGAACGCCGACGCCCTCGCGCGCGGGACGTACGCCGACACGTTCCTGTCATGACGAACGTCGTCGTTCTCGACAGCCTCTTCGCGTCGCTCGACGTCGAGGAGCAGGCGGCGCGCGAGGCCGGCGCAACGCTCATTCGCTGGAACGGCGATCCTGACACCCTCGCCGAGGCCGACGTCGTCGCACACGTCCGGACGCGCGTCGACGCTGGGCTCATCTCCGCGATGCCGCGCTGTCGTGTGATCAGCCGCTTCGGTTCCGGAATCGACACGGTCGAGCTGGATGCAGCGCATGAAGCGGGGATCGCCGTCGTCACTGTCCGCCACTACTGCACGCGGGAGCTCGCGACGCACACGCTCGCGTTAGCCTTCTCGCTCGTCCGCCGGCTCGCCGAGACCGGCGATCGCCTTGACAGCAGTTGGGACCAGGTCGCTGCAGCGACGCCCCTCCGTGGCTACCACCGGGCGACCGTCGTCGGCCTGGGTGCGATCGGGCAGGCGGTTGCCGGCGCGCTCGTCGCGCTCGGTTACGAGGTGCGCGCCGTCACCCGGCACGCTGGGTCGGTTGCGCTCGACCTCGGCGCCCGGCCCGTCGACCTCGAGGAAGGGTTTACGGCCGGTGACATCGTGTTCCTGCACACCGCTCTCGACGAGACGACGGCCGGCCTCGTTGACGCTCGGCGTCTCGAGCTCATGCCTGCGGGAGCGGTCCTCGTCGACACCGCGCGCCTCCGACTACTCGACGAGGCTGCAGTCGCCGTGGCGCTGGACAACCGTCGCCTCGGGGGCCTCGCGCTCGACGCCATCGTGGGGCCGTCGAGTCCGCTCCGCCGGTTCGCGGACGATCCGCGGGTGCTGATCACACCTCACGTCGGCTGGTACAGCGAGGAGTCCGCGGCGACGCTGCGTCGCGCCGCCATTGTCGATGCGCTGGCTGCGTTTTCGGCGGAAGGGGCGGTTCGCTCGTGACGCGCGATCCGCGCCCTCCCGTCGTGCTCGTCACGGGCGCCGCGTCGGGAATCGGCAAGGCTTCTGCCGGACGCCTCGCTGCCCAGGGGTGGGTCGTCTTCGCCACGGACGTGCAGGAGGCGCCCGGCGTGGCGGCGTGCGACGTGACGTCGGCGGAGGATGTCGAGCGCGCGGTTGCGAGGTGCGTCGAGGCGAACGGCTCGCTCGACGCTGTCGTGAACGCCGCCGGGCTCGGCTCTCCGGTCAGATTCCTCGAGGCTGACGACGACGTCTGGCAGGCGACGCTCGACGTCAATCTCATGGGCACGGTCCGGGTCTGTCGAGCGGCGCTGCCTCACCTCTCCCGCTCGCAGGCGCCCGAGCGGTCGATCGTGAACTTCACCTCGCAGGCGGCGAAGACGGGCGGGCTCCTGATCGGAGCGCCCTACTCGGCGTCGAAGGCGGCCGTACTCTGCCTGACGAAGACGCTCGCGGCCGAGTTCGCGCCGGAGGTCCGGGTGAACGCGATTGCACCGGGGATCGTCGAGACGCCGTTTCTCGACCGGGTGCCGGGGATCCGCGAGCGAGCGACCGAGCTTCCGCTCGGACGGGCCGGACGTCCAGAGGAGGTGGCGTCGGTCGTTGCATTCCTCCTCTCCCTCGACGCCTCGTATCTGACGGGCGAGATCGTCGATGTCAACGGCGGCCTCCTGATGGACTGACCGATGGCAACGCTCTCGTACGACCTCCACGTCCACCCGGCACCGTCCGCCGCGCCAAGGTGGGGCGGCGGGGCGCGCGTCTGGCAGGCGGCTGCGGACGCCGGCGTTCGGGGCTTCGTGTGGAAGGCACACGAGGAGCACACCGCCGCGCGCTGCCGCACCCTTCCGGCCGAGCCGGTTCGGGCGATCGGGTCCGCGTCTCTCAATCCCTGGGCGCGGGCCGCGGACGTCGTCGATGCGATCGGCGAAGGCGCCTTGTGGGTTTGGGGGCCGACGCAGGACGCGCGGGGCGAGATCGGCTGGGAGTTGCCGCTTCCCCGGTTCTGGGACGAGCTGTCCGTATGGCTGTCAGACCGGACGAGCCCGCTCGTGCTCGCCACGGGACATCTCGGCGCGGACGGGCGCGCCGCGTCTGCGCGGCTGTGTGCGGGCAGCGACGCGCTTATCTGCTCGATCACCCACTCGCTGTACGTGCCACTCGGGGAGGCGGTCTCCCTCGCTGCCAGCGGATGCGCGATCGAGTTGGACGCCTTCACGTATGTATTCCCGCCTGAAGGGCTCCACCGTGTGGACGTGCGTAGGCACGTCCACACGCTCCTGGATGCCGGTGCGCTCGTGTACTTCACATCGGACGGGGGACAGGCCTCGACCGGGAACCCGTTCGACTTTGGCGCCAGGGTTCTGGAGGAGCTCGCTGCGGTGGTCGGTGACGACGCGGCGGGTGTCATCGGCGTCGACCATCCTGCTGCGCTCGTTGCCCGCCTCGAGCATCCGGTGTACGCCTCGTGAGGACCGGCCTCGTCACCGGCGGCGCCGGCGGAATCGGAGCGGCGTGCGCACGGGCTCTCAGCGGCGCTGCGGATCAGATCGTCCTCGTGGGACGCCGTCAGGAGCCGCTCGAAGCGATGGCAGCCGAGTTGCCCGACACAACGGTCGCCGTCGCCGCGGACATCGCGACCGCCGAGGGCCGGGGCACCGTCCTTCGTGCTGTCCGGGGCGACGTCGCCTGGGTCGTGCTGGCGTCCGGCATCCCGCTGCGGAAGCCGCTGGTCGACCTGGCCGATCAGGAGATCGAGTACACCTTCGCCGCCAATCTCGTCGGGCCCGCGCTGCTCCTGCGGCGCCTGCTCGACCAACGCTGGCAAGAGCCAAAGGCAGTCGCCGTGATCGGCTCCATCTCCGCCAGCCGGAGCCTCCCGAACCGCGCCGCGTACGCCGCGTCGAAGGCCGGCCTCGAGCATCTCGCCAGGTCGCTGGCTGCGGAGCTCGCCGCACGCGGGATCCGGGTGAACATCGTGTCGCCTGGAGTCGTCGCGACACCGTTCCTCGGCGAGGCCGGCGACACCTTGGACGAGTGGGTCACGGATCGTGTCCCGCTTGCCCGGCTCGGGACGCCGGAAGAGGTCGCGAACGCGGTCCGGTACGTAATCCTGGACGCGCCCTCCTATCTCACCGGCGCACGTATCGCCGTCGACGGTGGAGCGGAGGCGCTTGCGTGACTGCCAACGTCTCCCTCGTCGGATCACCGGCGACGCCGATCGAGTTCACGACGAAGGCGGAGGCGGTCTACCGAGAGATCCGAACCCGGATCCTCTGCGGCATGCTCGAGCCCGGAGGGCCCCTGAATCAGGACGCGCTCGCCCCCGAGCTCGGCGTCTCCGTCACGCCTGTCCGCGAGGCCGTTCGGAGGCTCGAGGCCGAGGGGCTCGTGCAGTTCCAGGCCCACAAGACGGTGATCGTGGCGCCGCTTTCCCGCGAGGAGCTGCGCGAGGTCTACGAGGTACGACTGCAGCTGGACCCGTACGCCGCGTCGCTTGCCACCACACGCCTAACTGAGGACGAGCTCGATGAGATCGATCGGCTCGCACGGGCTCCGCTCAGCAGGGACCCCCTCGAGCAGGTCGCACTCAACCGTGCCTTTCACCGCCAGATCTATGCCCGCTCCGGCAACGTGCTCTTGACGCAGACCCTCGACCGGTTGTGGGAGCTGACCGATCGGTACCGCGTCGTGCTCGTGAGCGGTGACGCGCACCTGCTGGCCGCGGCGCGCGAGCACGTGAAGATCGCCGAGGCGATGCGCGCACGGCAGCCGCGCAGGGTCCGTTCCCTGATTCGAGCGCACATTGTCAACGCGCGCTCGTTGATCGAGGATGCGCTCGAGTAGCGAGACGGCCCGGCGGCTGCTCGCCACCGGGGTCGTCGCGCTTGCGGAGTCCGGCCGACGGGTTCACCTCCTGTGCGAGCTGCGGTTTCGTCTCGGCGAGCCTTTTGCCGGACCCGCGGTCACCGTCGGGATTCCGGCCGGCGACAATCTCGGCGTGCACCTCGCCGTCGAGGCGGCGGGCGCCGGGGACGTCGTCTGCGTGGCAAGTGCGGGTCGCGGGCTCTACGGCGTCGTCGGCGAGCTGCTCGCGCTGAGCGCCCGCGTTCGAGAGGTCGAGGCTCTCGTCATCGACGACGGGATACGCGATGTCGACGCGCTTGCCGCCCCGCCGGCGATCGCCGCGCGCGGCGTGAGCGCCCGCGGGACGGTGAAGCGCCGTGTCCGCCACACCGTGAACGCCGACGTCTCGGTCGCGGGCGCCCTCGCGCGTTTCGGTGATTGGATCGTCGGCGACGCCGATGGGGTCTGCGTGGTGCCCGCTGAGGAACTCGAGGACGTCCTTCGCCGTGCGGAGTCCCGTCTCGAGCACGAGCGAATCGTCCGGCATGAGCTGCGCGCCGGCACACCGACCCGGGCGGTCTTCGACCTGCCTGCGGACCCCACCGCGAGCATCCATTGACCGCGTGTCGGTGCCACGCGCTGCGTTTGCTTGCACGTTGCAGCCGCGCGGCCGACGGGGTTTAGAGCCGCCGTTCGTCTTGAGCGACGAGCGCGGCTTCCGCCGCCTCCTGCCGGAGGTCGTCGGCCAGCTGGAGCCGCTGCTCGACACGCTTGGCCTCAGCGGCGAAGGCGCCGTCCGGTCGCGCGAGCTGCGGCGCGGCTGCGTGGAGCGTGCGCCAGCATGAGCGCTCGAGCTCGAGCGCGGTGGCGAGGTACTCGAGCTCGACGACCCGAGTGAGCGGCGAGTAGCCGCTGATGTTGCCGTTTGGCTTGATGCGTCCGGCCTTCTCTGCCAGCCATGCCGCAGTACGCTTCGCGATCGACGGCCGGCGACCGAGCTCCTCCAGCGCGCGCGTCAGCTCTCGCTCGGAGTGCTCGAGCTCGGGCTGGAGCTCTTCGAGGAACGAGCGGATGGCCTCGTCCCGTGTCTGCCCGAGCATCCGCTTCACGAGCTCGCGCGTCCCGACAACGACGGCGACGTGGTCGTCGAGGTAGATCGCGAGCAGCCGCGTCTCGGCCACGAGTGCGAGCTTTCCATGGCCGGCGGCTGGGGAAACGTCGGCTTCGCCGGTGAGCGCAGCGCGCGTGAGCGTGGCCATGCGCTCGCACGCGATTCGCGTGAACACACGCTGCCGGCGACGTCCGAGTAAGTGAAATCCCAGGGCGACGACCGGGTTGCCCGGCGCGGGCCGGGAAAAGGCGCGCGTCCGGAACTCCACCGTCCCCGTGCCGATCCGTTTGCGCACCTCGTAGGCGCGCTCGCCCGACTCCACATGACCCGCCAACGTCTGGTAGTACCAGCCCCAAACGCGAACGGCGCCGTCAGCCTCGCCGCGCGTCTCGTCGACAACGCCTCGGACTCGGCAGCCGGCGTAGAGGACAAGCCCGGCGACGTGAAGTTCGAGCAGCAGGTTGCGACCGGAAAGCGGACGCGAGGGGTCGAAGATCGCCCGCACGACCGAGGGGTCGGAAAACGCGTACGACTCGACGAGCTGGCATGCGACTTCCCAGCTGCCGCCCGGGACGGGCGGTCCAGGCTGCTCCGGAGGGAGCGCGGTGGTCTCGTCGTCGACGTGCCAACCCTCGTCTGGTCCCGGCCTCGCCGCGGAGTTGTAGTTCGGCTCAAGCGCACCGAGGTGCTCGAGTGCAAGCTCTAGCCGCCGTGGGCCAAGCGGCCGGAGCCGCACAGCGATCACCGGTCGACTCGGCGCGTGTCGATCTCGATGCCGCCGACCATGTGGCCGCCCGCCAGCTTCGCCACGCGCTCCAGCGTCGACGTCCACATGTGCAGCTGGACCTCCTTCGCCATGCGCATATGGCTGTAGAGAAGGTTGGACACCCGGTCGCCGCTCCGCGCCCACGACTCGATCTCGAACAGCAGTGCGCCTCCGGCGTCGCTGCAGCGGAACTCGATCTGCCCGGCCTCGAGGTGTCCATCGAGCGTGGCTAGCCGGAACGAGGTCGGCGTCGTCGCAACGACGCGTACTGGCCCGTTCCACGGCCCTGGCATACGGACGAGGTACTCGTCGCCCGTCCGCATGCCCACGCCGCCGGCCGTCTTCTCGAACTTCGCGAACTCCGTCGGCGCAACGCAGTTCGGGTCCTCTGCAACCCTCCCGAGCAGATCGCGCGCACTCAACAGCGGTTCGGCGATCCGCGTCCGGTAGCGGCGGTGGAAGAGCTGTCCCACACCGCGTTCATACCCTTGAAGCCTCTCGACGGCTACGCCCGACGGCAGCCCGGGCGGCGCGGCGTCCAGCTCCGGGACCGCCTCCTCGCTGCGGTGCATCGGGGTCGTGCGCCACATGTAGTGCCACGAGGTCAGACCGATCCCGAACGGCCACAGGAAGATGGTGGCGAGCCGGCTGCGCACCTCGCACTCCTACCCAGCCGCCGCGGCGGATAACACGATTGCGTGCGTCCAGCCGTGGGTAACGCCCACGTATGTTGACGAAGGCCATGCACTCAGTCGGCGTGCGCGGTTGGCACGCCCACGCCGTCTCGCTCGGATCGGTGGGACTGTGCATCTTTCTCTGGATCCGAGCGAAGACCGTCGGTCAAGAGGAACGCGGGAACGCCGAGCGCCGCGCGCTGTTCGTCGGTCTCTGGGCGCCAACGCTCTGGAGCATGGGTAACGCACTCGAGCGACGCGAGACGTAGTCGCCCCCGGCGCGTTCGCCCGACCTGCCTCGCAGCTGTCTGATGGATTCGTCCCCGTCGGGACAGGCTGAATCGAGCAGGAGACGGCTCGACCGGTTTGGCGCCTGTTCGGATTTGCTCACACTCGCGCCCGGCGGGATTGGCCGCACAGCCGGCGGGTATGACTCCTGCGAAGCGGGCGCCGTGCTCGCTTCAGCGGTTGCCTGCGCCGGTAGGCGGCCGCCTCACCCGAGGCAAGAGGGGAGAATCAACGATGGCTACCAACGTTGCCCGAACGGGCCGTACTGACTCGCGCGTCGCAGCGGTCAGGGCCCCGACCGAGACGAGGCCCTTCTTCATGACGAGCGAGTTCATGGTGCTCGTCGTGATGACGGTCGCGCTCTTCATCGCCAGCGCCGTCGTCGACGACGTCGACTCGCAGCTGGCCTGGATCCTCGGGAGCGCGATGGTCGGTGCGTACATTCTCAGCCGTGGCATCGCCAAGGCCGCGACGAGAAGCTCGTCGTACGACCCGCGCGAGGATCTGATCGACCGCGACAGTGCCGACTCGCCGCGCGTCCGGGTACGCGACTAGCGACGAGTGGAGTGGAGGGAAGCAGCGGTGTCGCTGTTCGGCGACCGGCGTCATGCCGGCGGGCGAGTGCGGGTGTACGGGTGCTCGCCGGGCTGCCTGCTCGCATCGCTGCTTCTCTCGCTCGTGCTCACGCTGCTCGTGAACGTCCTGATTCGACTTCTGTGAGGAGGCCGGACGCGTGTTCCCGATGCGGCGGCTCGACATCTACCTGAATGACCACCTGGCAGGTTCCACGCTCGGCGTCGAGCTCTCGCGACGCGCGTCGGCGAGCAACCAGGGAACGGAGCCGGGGGCGTTTCTGCGCTGGCTGCACGACCAGATCGTCGAGGACAGAACGACGCTCCTGACGATCATCGATCGGCTCGGCGTCGACCGCTCACCTCTCAAACCGGCAGCGGCCTGGACGCTGGAGAAGATCGCCCGCCTGAAGCTAAACGGGCACATCCGCAGCTATTCGCCGCTCAGCCGCCTTGTCGAGCTCGAAGGGCTCGAGGCGGGCGTGACCGGGAAACGCTCGCTCTGGCAAGCGCTCGAAACGACATTCCCGCATGACCGGCGGTTGAGCGACGTCGACTTTGCGAACTTGATCGCACGCGCCGACCGCCAACTGGAAGGCATCCGCGATCACCGGCGTGCAGCTGCCTCCGACGCGCTCAAGGATCGAAACCCTGACGACTTTCCCACTGACGGAAGCGGCCACGGCGACGGAGCGGACATGTGAGCGATCGCTGTCGTCCGGAGCAAAGTCCTCACGAATGCGACCGCCCCCGAAGTACATCCAAAGCCTTAAGCCTTCTGAAGGCGGAAGGCAGGACACGCGTTATCCCACCGCGAGGCTGCCGTGCCTGTAGAGGTTGCGACGCTGAGCCGGAATTACGCGGGCCAAGGATGTAGAGGAAGGTCCTTGGTTCCGAACTCCGCGCTTGTAGTGCACTTCCCGCTTGGTTAGGGGCGATACCCCGGCAGGAATCGAACCTGCGCACGCGGTTTAGGAAACCGCTGCTCTATCCACTGAGCTACGGGGCCCGACCGAGAATGCCTCGCGCGGAGCCGAAGCTCCCGACAGAGAGCCGCTCGATGCGGCTAGGAGCGTCGAGGGGTCCCCCATAGTCGGTCGTGCAAGTGGCCGAGTGTGATTTCGACGTCTGCTCCGACGCCGGCCTGGTGGCATGCGGATGCGGCCGGGAGAACGACGATCGTCGCAAGGCAGGGCTCCGTCACCCTGCCTCGAGTAGCCCGCGGACGAGGCCGACCCCGGATCGCAGTTTTCGTTGAGGCATTGCCGGGTACGCCGCCCTTCGGCGTCTGGCGTCGCGATTCGAGGCGCGCTTAGGCGAGCGTCTCCCGCGGATTACGTAGCACTGCCTGCAGCCCGCCGCGATCGACCTCGGCCGCTCCGCAGTAGACTAAACGGCGCAAAATGCGTGAGGTTCTCTCGCGAGCGTCTGTCAAATCATTGACAATTCGTCCATCCCGCCGAGAGGATCCTCGGGTGCGCGCGACGGCGGCCGTAATCTCAGTTACATGGGTTTCGTCCGTGCGTCGCTGGGCGTGGCATAGGGCGGAGCACTTCCTGCGGATCAACCGCTGCACGATGGACGTCGAGCGGGATAGCGAGCATCTCGTGGCCGTCTTTCGCTGCCGCGGTTGCGATAAGCGGAGCGTCCAGAGAATCTGGCTCCGAACGTAACGTAGCCGCAGTCGCCTGGTGACTGCGAGCCAAGCACGGCTTGGCCGAGGTAGGGCTTGCATACGAGGGGCCGCAGCTCGTGGAAGCTCCCGGAGAACGGCCGGCGACGGGTACGAGCTGCCGCCTTTTGCAAACTGATTCATGCCCGTCGAATCCGGTGGCCGGGCCGCGATGCGAGAACGGCGACGGTCGTCCGCGATGACCGAGATCTCTTTGTGTCAATGATCGTTCGCGTCACGGTCGCGCGCCGGCATGCTTGCACACGCGCTGGACGCGCCCGGAGTCCGACCGCGTCGGAGGATGGTCAAATTAACCCCGGATCGGCGATTTGCCAATGCACGACAATCGGCGCGCTCGCGCAGACTCGAGCAGCGCATCGGGAAGATGCTCCATCGGACGAGATGAGAACCGCTCGCGGAGGATCGTCCGCAGGACGCGCCAGCCGTCGCGAAACGTCTTCAGATTGCTCACGCCATGGACGCGAGCACCTTCGCGGCTCGCCACTTCGAAAACGTTGAGGCCCGCTTTGGCAACGCGAACGTTCATCGCGGTCTCGATCTCGAAGCCGGGCACGTCGCGCGACACAAACTCCGACAGCTCAGCCCAGAACGCGTTGAATCCGTAACAGAGATCCGAGTAGCGAGTCCCGAACAGGAGGTTGACGAGTCCCGTAAGAACGCGGTTGCCGAAGGCGCGGAGGGGAGTGATGTCGTCGCTGCCGCCACCGTGGACGAAGCGTGAGCCCTTGGCGTAGTCAGCGCCGTCCATCAGCGCATGAACAAATCGCGGGATCTCCGCCGGGTTCGTGGAGCCGTCAGCGTCGAGAGTGACGATGACGTCGCCGGTGACCGCGGCGAAACCGCACGCCAGCGCGTCGCCCTTGCCTGCTCCCGCCTGGTGGACAAGCCTCACTGAGGGGTAGAGGGCGCGGGCTGTGGCGATGGTGTCGTCGGCGGATTGGCCGTCCACGAGTATGAGTTCGTGGATGTCTTGTGGCAGCCGGGGCAGAATATGGGGAAGATTCTTTTCTTCGTTGCGCGCCGGAATCACAACGCTGACGCGCACTAGCGCCGGGGCCAGCCGAACGTCGCTTTCACGTTCGGCAGGCGAAGAGCCGTGAAGGTCACCGTTCGATGACGGTTCCCCGACAACCCTCCGCATCGGGTGGTTCTGCATTGATCCCTCGCTTTTTGGCCGCAACAAACCGCAGTGGGAAACGCTGACTTCGAGTATCCCGGGGGAGCGTAGGGTAAACCAAGTTCCCGACCACCGTGGACACGGCTCGATAGGCGCGACCCGGCTGCGGGACAACGAACGCGTGAATCTAAAGCTTCCTCGACTGCGAAGCTTCACAGGACGGACGCGACTCGCCCACAGCGAGCGAGGCCGGGTGCCTTGGCTCGCTCTGTCGCTACCTCGCCCACGCCGACGCCGGCGCGATGCGTCGGCTCAACGCCGCCTCAAGGCGGCATAGCGACCGGATTTCGATCGTCTCACCTCGACGCGTGCCGCCCTCTCCGAAACCGATGCGCCAAAACCGCCGCGTAGAGCGCGACCTCCCGCCCGAAGTCGTCCTAACGGTGCCTCTAAGCGTGGCGGGAGACCTTTGAGCGCGCACGTAGAGTGGGCCGACCGGTCTTTGTCATGCCGTCTGCCGGTTAGGGGACGTCGCCGGTCCCCGCCAGAGGCTTGACCGCGAGGTCGGCGTCGTGGCGAACCTCGCTACCGGCTGGTCGACAGGCGAGCTGCGAAACGTCTACCCATCCGAGCGGACCCGCGACTAGTCCACGAACGACGTCGTCACCGCAATGCTCGCGATGGAAGCAAAGCGCGGTGCCTTCAGCATGGCGACTCGCCGAGAGACGTACGTGGTGCCCATCCTTGGTTCGGTCGTAGACGCGGCCGGCAGCCGGCGAAATTCCTTTTGGTGGAACCGCTCACGCCCGGCGACGTCGACCGCAGCTACCTGGTCCCCTCATGCGAAGGTCGCTCAGTGCCGAGTTCGAACAGCGCGGCCGCGCGGCGGCGAAGGCCCTGCTCGCTTCCTCGCACGAGCCCGGTCGTCGCACTCAGCGGTGAAGCAAAGACTTCGTCTCCATAGTCGCTTCGCGGCGCGCGCACCGACCTGCGCAACGTCTCGACCGAGTTCCTCCGCTGCCCTCCGGGGATGGAACCAAAACGCTCGTGCGACGAGACCCAGCCAATCGCATCTTCCCTTGCCCAGCGCCGGCGATGCCTTTGCTCGGACCATGAGGAGCTTGGCCTGTGCCTCCCGCTCCAGGCTCGTGCCGGCCAACTCGGGATGCCGCTCGAAGTACCGCTTCACCACCAGCGACTCGTAGAGGAGCGCTCCCTCGACGTTTGCGCTCGCCGAGCTCTCGTGTCGCCGGTAGTAGGTCTCGATTCTCTGTTCGCCCCGCACTGGCGCCATCTCAAGCGCCCGGAGGACGTAGTCCCAATCCTGGCACTGACGCAGCGTCGTGTCCCAGACGCCGACGCGCTCGACCACGGAACGCGGAAAGAGCATCGACATGTGCTTAACGTCGAAGCGGTATAGGAGGCATTGCTCGGCGACCCACCCCTCGAGCCGCGAACTTTTCACGGCGAGCGGCCGAAGGGCCGTATCGCAGACGAGCGTCGCTCCATAGCTGATCGTTTCGGCTTCGCCGGCTAAAGACAGGAGGCGCGCCGTACTTCCCGACTCGAACACGTCATCGGCGTCGGCGAAGCGCAGGAACTCTCCGCGCGCGGCGCGGACGCCCGCGTTCCTAGCGCTAGCCAACCCCTCGTGCTCGACGCGGAGGACGCGCAGTCGCGCATCCTCCATGTCGACAAGGAAGTCGGCGACGGGAGTTGGCGAACCGTCGTCCACGACGACCACCTCCAGCTGGCAATCCCGCTGGGCGAGGGCGCTCGCAACCGCCTCGCGGAGCCAATCGGGCCTCGGTCTCCATGCGCACAAGACGATGGATACGAGCGGTTGGTCGCTCGACGAGGCCTCGGGGTCAATCGGCAATCGCAAGTAACCGCCTGGAAAGAACGACGCCAACATACCGGAGGCTCGGCCCGCCAGCGCGGTCCGCGCCGGCGCCCGGGGTCACTTCGCGCGCATGAACGCCTCGTGCAACATTCACCACGACCCGGCACGAAGAATGACCCGCCGAGCTTTTCCGTGCCAGGCTGCCGGTGACGGCTGTCGAAGCCGATCCGAGCCTTCGCGGCGAGTGGCGCCTGGGGCGCGGCCGGCGCGGCGCAACGGTTACTGACCGAGGCGGTAGCCGACGCGTGCGGCGAGTTTGAATTGGCGATCCCCGAGGATCCGTCGCGGCAGTTGGCCACGTAGCTGCCACTTCCCTCTGAAATAGTCCGTACCGCTCGCGTCCCGGTCGCCCGAACGTCGCCGGACATCGGCGACGTTGGCGCTGTGGGATGGTGCGCGAGCGGGCGGTGGGTCGGTTGTGAGAACTGTCCACGGGAGGTGGCGGCTTTGTTCACGTGGCCGCGCTTCTGCCGCATCGCGCCAACGGCGACGTTGATGAAACTGACCAAGCGGCTCGGCCCCGAGCTGCTGAACGAGCTCAAAGGCGAGCTGCCCTCGTTCGCGGTCGAGCGGCAAGCCTCTGCCGGGCCGGATAGCCTCGCGCTCAGCTGTCACGTCTGCGACCAGGAAGGTGCGACCGGCCGCTATGTAGAGAGCCGCACGGCCGCCCGCCGAGCGATCGCCGCGGCTCGCCGGGTCCCTGACAGGAGATACTTTGCAGGAATGGCCGCAGCGGCTACTGGTGCGCTCGAACGAGCACGAACGAGACGTGGACGGGCTAGCACCTCCAGGTGCATTCGGCCGCAGAAACCCTTGAGGTTCGGGGCGTCCGAAAGCGATCGACGTGCCTGCACGGCCGCCTCGTCCAACCGGCCTTCCTGCGCGAGCAGGCGGGCCGCACGGGCCGCCAGATAGGCCGTCTGCTCCCTAATGCGCGCGTCGTAGCGAAACCCGAGATGCCGGTTGATCGCGTCGTGGATCCAGATGATGTCTGCAAGATCCTGCGGGTCCCGATAGTGCGAGATCCGATCCGACCAGGCCCCGCCGCTATGCACGCGATAGACGGCAAGGACTTCGTCGATGTAACCGATGTGACCACGCTCCGCGTTGAGGACATGGAATGGCCAGTCAGGAATGCTGGCCTGGAAATACCACTCCGGAAACTCGTCGATGAGCCCGTTCCGGAACATCACGGTCATCGCCAGCATGAAGTTTCCTGGCGCAATGTCCTCCAGCGTCGATACCTCGCGAGGAACCGCCCGCGAGAGCCGCTGCGTCGGGTTCTTGCTGTGGAAGGGGTGTGGCTCCACGCTGCCGTCCTCGTATACGACCGTGGCGTTGTGGAAGCAGATGGCGCACTCCGGATGCCGGTCGAGGAACTCGACCTGCGTACGCAGCTTGTGCGGGGACGTCCAGTAGTCGTCGCCGTCGAGCAGCGCAACGTACGTGCCTCGGGCTAGATGGACGGCCTGCGCCCGGACGGCGCTTTCGCCTATGTTCTGCTCCGAGAGCAAAACGCGGATCACGTCCGGATACCGGTCGGTGTAGGCGCGGACGATCTCGCGAGTCCCGTCGGTCGAACAGTCGTCGGCGATCAGGATCTCGTACCCGCCGTCTACCTGCTGCGCGAGCGCGCTCTCGATCGCCTGCTCGATCAGCGCAGCGTGGTTGTAGGTCATCACCAGCGCCGTGACGGTAAAACGCTTCCGCTCCGGTCGCGGGCCGCGACTCGGCAGGTCTCGTGGCCCCGGCGGCGGCATCGGTCGATTATGCCGCGGAACCTCGCGGCGACCCTGGTCGCCACAGGCGTTTTCGCGATGACCGACTACGCTTCCTGCTAGCGCGGCGCCATCGGCCGTGACAGATCCGGCCTCGCCTCGTCCAGCCGCTTGCGTACCCAGTGCGTCACAGCCATTGGACGGACGGGACGCTAGTGTTTCCGGCCGCGCACGCCGATGCGGCCGAGTTCTCCGATGACTGACCGCCACCGCGTTGATCCGCTGCTGAAACGGGAGTTCGATGCGCTTTCGCTGGAGAACCAGGAGCTGCATGTCAGGCTGCGCCGCTTTGAGCAGCTCCCGTTCCTGCTGCGCGCTGTTGCCAGCGCCGTGCGGCGCGAGCTTGGCGGGCGCACCGTTGCGCGGTGGCGCCGGGGAGCATCGCGGTCAGGCCGAGGTGGTGCGGAGTTCGCACCGTCGTTTCGCCCGTACGCGGTCCGGCAGCTCCGCCCGCCCGGGCAGCAGCGGCCGCGCGTGCTGCATGCGATCGGCAACTTCTACACCGGTGGGTCGGCGCGCCTCGTCGTCGACCTGGTCGAGCATCTCGGTGACCGCTTCGAGCAGGTGACGATCGTCCGCGACGCTCCGCCGCAACCGCACTACGTGGGGTTGGAGCTGCATTCGATTCCGGAAATCACGAATCCAGCGGACGCACTGACCGTGCTGCGGCGGTTCCGACCGGACTTGACGCACATTCACTTCCTCGGTCATCACCGGCACCCATACAGCCAGGCCGACTGGGAGTGGTACGCCTGCCTGTTCCAAGCGGCGGAGGCGTACGGCTGCCCGGTCGTGGAGAACATCAACATCCCCGTCGCGCCGTACGTCAGTGACGCCGTCCGCTGCTACGTCTTCGTCAGCGACTACGTGCGGACGGTCTTCGGCCGTAGCGATGCGAACAACGTAACGATCTACCCCGGCTCGAACTTCGAACTCTTCGCTCGGCGCCCGGGCGCAGCTCCGCCAGACGGATGCGTCGGCATGGCCTACCGACTCGAGAAGGATAAGCTCGACGAGACTGCGATCAACATCTTCATCGAGGTGCTGCGCCGGCGTCCCGAGGCGAAGGCGCTGATCGTCGGCGGAGGACGCTTCCTCGAGCGGTATCGCACCGCCGTCGAGCGTGCGGGCCTCGAACGCGCCGTAACGTTCACGGCCTATGTCGCCTACGACGACCTACCACGGCTGTACGAGCAGATGTCGATCTTCGTCGCACCGCCCCACACGGAGAGCTTCGGGCACGTCGTACCGCTTGCGATGAACATGGGAATCCCCGTCGCCGCCTACGACGTGGGAGCGCTGCCCGAGATCCTCGACGACGAGGAGGTACTCGCGCCCGCCGGCGACGTCGACGCACTTGCGACCAAGATCGTCGAGCTCCTCGACGACCCTGATCGCCGCCTCCGCACCGGGAAGGTGAACCGCGAGCGAGCCCAACGCCTATTCTCCGTCGAGAAAATGGTCACGGACTACCGCAGGCTGTACGACGAGCTGCTGGCGCACGCGTGAGGCGAACTTACCTCTGATATCACCCGGGGCGGTGCATGTCGCCGCCGCGTACGCTGGAGGAGGCGAGGTGCTCGTAAGCGCGATGCTGCGCGGCTTCGTCTCCAATTCGGGCTGGCATCGGCGATCGGTGAGGGCTCGAACTGAAAGCGCTCGATGAGCGCTACCGCTTCCGCTGCACGCAGAAGCACACGAGCCAGAGAGTCCTTTGCACACAGCTCCCTCGAACGCGGTGGCCAAAGTCGGACCGACATCGACACGAGTTTGCCGGCGCGATCGATCGCTAGCCTTCAATCGGTGGACTCGCGTTCGCCCGAAGTCGTCGTCGTCTCGACTCATCTCGACGATGCCGTCTTATCGTGCTGGAGCGTTTTAGATAGCGGTGAAGATGTACTGGTCGTCAATGTCTTCACGGGCGGGCCGCCGCCGGGATACCTCACTGAGTGGGACCGCGACACAGCTGCCAAGGACTCGGCGAGTCGGATGGCGCAGCGGCGCGACGAAGATCGCGCCGCACTGGCGGTGGCTGGTCGAAGCTCCGTGAATCTCGAGCTGGTGGAGCAGGATTACGGAGACGGTCACGTCTCGGCCGCGGTACTCCAACCTCACCTTGCTGCGCCGGTCGTTTATGCACCTGCCGGGATCGGCCTGAAGCACGTGAACCAGGAGCATGTCCGAGTCAGAGACGCCGTCCTCGAGGTGCGTCCCGATGCTTGCCTCTACGCGGACCAGCCTTACTGCCTGTTCCGACCGGAGGCCGAGCTACCTGCCGGTTTGAGGGGCGGACTGGAAGTCCATCACGTCTCGCTTTCTGTCGCCCAGCGAGAGCGGAAAGCTCGAGCGATCCATTGTTACCTTGGGGAGCTACCCAAACTCGAGGCGATCTTTGGACGGTTTGGGGCAGCCGAATTTCTCGAGCACGAAACTTTGTGGCTGCCGAGGTGGTGCTCTGCCCCGCGTACTGATCGGCGTCGGAGCTGGTCGAATCGCCTTGAGCACCAGTGTCTCATGCCGGTTGACGTTTCGGTCGCGGAGCGCATGGCCGTGTCGCTTGGCTCGCGTAAGGTCGGAAGATCCGCACGGAGCCAATGGTGCTCAACTTCGTGAACGCTCTCGAATCCGGCTCAGCAGTGCGATGTTGAAATGCCCTACATCGCTGCGATCGGCGTACGATCCGACGCGAGGTGAGCGCTACCTCGTCGTGCTGCCGTATGCGTCGAGACGATCAGCCGCAGCCGACGCTCGGGCCCCGAAAGCTAGGCCGTGAGACCCTTCCTCGCGCCGTCGCCGACTCTCGGCCTCGAGCCGGGTCCGGTACCGACCTTCTCGATCCTCATCGCCGCCTACCAGGCGTCCGCCACGATCGCAGAAGCCGTCGAGTCGGCGCTCAGCCAGACCGTGCCGGCACACGAAGTGATCGTCGTCGACGACGGTTCGACCGACGGCACGCCAGACGCGCTTGAACCGTACCGAGACCGAGTCACATTGATTCGCCAGGAGAACCGCGGCCCGGCTGCAGCGCGGAACGTCGGGATACGCCTGGCAACTGGCGACTTCATCTCGATCCTGGACGCCGACGACGTCTACGAGCCAGCTCGGCTCGAGGCGCTGACCGAGCTTGCAGGCGCACGGCCCGATCTCGACATCCTCATGACGGATCTCCACCTCGAAGTGGATTCCGAACTCGTGGGCCGCTTCTCGGAAAAGACGCCGTTCGCGGTTGCCGAACAGAACCTGGCCATTTTCGAGCGCTGCTTCCTCGCGGAGCCGGCGATCAGACGTGAGGCGCTGATCGCGATCGGTGGCTTCGACGAATCGCTGCTCATCGGTGAAGATTGGGAGTGCTGGATCCGGTTGCTTCACGCAGGGTCGGCGGCCGGTTTCGTCGACATGCCGCTCGTGCGCTATCGGATCGGCGGCCCCAGCCTCACAGCGAACCGGGTCGCCGCATTGCGATCACGCGTGACCGTGCTCGAGCTGGCCTCTCGCCTTGATCTGGCGCCGAACGAACGAGAGATGCTTTCCCGTTTCCTCGTGGGCCGCCGCCGGCGCGCCCTCCTCGCTGAGGCGGAACAGGCAATCAGGGAGAGGAGGCCTGACGCGCGCCGACGAGCAATCGACGTCACGTTGGCTGCGGGCCTGCCAGCGGCAGTGCGAATCGCAGCTCTTGCAGCTGCCGTGGCGCCGCGCGCCGCCGCGCGCCGCCTTGCCGGACGCGAGGCAAGGAGGCCAACTCGAACAACGCCTCGGCATTCGTCGGCGAGCGTCGACGGCGTCGTCGCGGGCCGTGCTCCTGGATGCCGCCTCTAGAGCCTTAAGGCGTGGCAACCCACAAGTCCAACGGGCTCGTGGGATAGACGCATCCGTCTCCATGCGGGCCTGCCCAGAGGAGGGCAGGTTTTCGTCGCCGGTTTAGGACGAGCCGCAGCCCGCCGCACAGGCCATGGGTCGAGGCCGAGAGCGACACGTCGCGCTCTTCTCCGTCGACTTACCGAGGCGATGTGGGCTGTGACCGCTGGCGCCGTCGTTTTGGCCGACGTGGAGAGCGTTCGAGCATGGCGATCGGTGGCACTCGAGGTGGATACCGCCGTTGCGTTGCCCGCCGCCCCGACGCTCGTAGCGACGCCCGGCCGAGCCGGTGGTCGCCTCCTCCTCGACCACCCGCCGTAGCACAGGATAGATCGCCGTTACAGCGCCGCCACGCTGTGAACGACCTCACATCGGTCATAGCTCGCGATGACGACGCCGAAACGCGGCCGCTGCTCGAAACCTCGCTCGAGCGATTTCGCGCTGGGTTCACCAGCGGGGGCTTGGAGCGTTGGGGTGGCGGCGTCGCCTCACACGGAAGCGGGTCGGCGCTCTACCGGCGCTCGCCACCGATGGGGCAACACAACGTCCCCCTTCGCAGCTTCTGGAAGTGGCCGTCCGCGGAAGGGGCCCTCCTCAACATCGAAGAAGGCAGCACCTTCGACGTAGTCCTGAAGGTGGCCTCTCCCCTTTATCGTCACGTCGACGCGGTAGCGGCCGGGGACGAGAAGCAGCTCGTCGATTGTGCACTCGAAACAGTTCTCAAGCTCCGCGTCGTCGCGGTCTGCGGCGGTGGCGACAGTGCTGCTGAGCGTCGTGACGGCCTGTCCCAGATGGTTGCTGATGGTGAACGTGCAGGTCGTCCCCGCCACGAGACCATTCAGGTGGAACAAGAAGCGGCCCTCGTCCCCGGTCACGAGCCGGCCCGAGCCACCATAGGCACCCACGATCTCCACCCGGCTCAGCATGACCTCGAACCAGCCGCGGCGGTCGGTTCGCTCCACCAGGCTCTCGGATCCCATTTGCTCGAGGCTGCGAAGGTATGCCCCAACGGCCGCGTCGACCGGACTATCGGTGACGATCGATCCGCGCTCAAGCAGGATGGCCCGCCGGCAGAGGGCGCGGATGAGCGACATGTTGTGGCTCACGAAGAGCACGGTGCGTCCCTCGCCCGTCACCTCGCCCATCTTTCCGAGGCACTTTTTTTGGAACGCGAGGTCTCCGACCGCAAGGACCTCGTCCACGATCAGGAGCTCCGGCTCCAGGTGCGCGGCGACGGCGAAGGCGAGGCGAACCTTCATTCCGCTCGAGTAGCGCTTGAGCGGCGTGTCGAGGAACTCGCGTACGTCCGCGAACTCGACGATCTCGTCGAAGCGGCGCCTGATCTCCCTCCGTGGCATGCCAAGAATCGCTCCACTCAGATAGACGTTCTCACGCCCCGTCAGCTCGGGGTGGAACCCAGTTCCGACCTCGAGCAACAGTCCCACGCGACCATGAATCTCGGCCCACCCGGCGGTCGGCTTTGTAATCCGCGACAGGATCTTGAGGATCGTCGTCTTTCCGGCTCCGTTGCGTCCGATGATTCCGACGACCTCGCCCTGCGCGATCTCGAACGACACGTCTCTTAGCGCCCAGATGAAGGGACTCGAGCTTGACCGCCGGGTACTCGACAGACCGAAAGGACGACGTGCCGCGTTGGCGAGGCTCTCGCGCACGGTCTTGTACCCGTGAGCGCTGCCTATCCGATAACGCTTGGAGACACGTTCCGCTCGAACTGCTGGAGCCATCGGTTCAGATTACGTCTGGGAACTCGTCCTCGACGCGGCGGAAGTAGAGAAGGCCACTGATGAACAGGATGAGGCCAGCCGCCACCGAGACCGCAACCTCCGGCCCCGGAGCCGGGCTCGTTCCGAGGAGCGCCCAGCGGAACCCTTCAACTACGCCCACCATTGGGTTCAACCCGAGAAGCGCGCGCCAGGGCTCGGCGACGAGGCTGCTGGGGTACGCAACCGGCGTCACGAAAAGCCACAGCTGCGCCAAAAAGGGCACGACATAACGCACGTCGCGATATTCGACGTTCAGCGCCGACAGCCACAACGCCGCAGCGAGCGCGGTTACGAGCGCTAATACCACTAAGGGAAGCAGCACCAGCATCTGCGGTCCAGGCACGACCCCGTAGGAGAGCGTCACCGCGACCAGCACTACGAAGGAAAACCCAAGGTCGACCAACCCGCCGAGAACAGCTGCCGCCGGCATGATCACGCGCGGGAAGTACACCTTCGTCACGAGATCCGGCGTCGCAACCAGGCTGGCCGAACTCAGCGTGAGCGAGTTCGAGAAGAAGGTCCACGGAACGAGCCCGGCAAACGCGAACAGTGGATAGGGCACTCCCTCGGACGGAATCTGCGCGAGATGGCCGAAGAAGAGACTGAAGACGACCATCGTCAGGAGCGGCTGGAGAATCGCCCAGCTGACGCCGAGGATTGTCTGCTTGTAACGGACCTTGATGTCGCGCCAGGTGAGGAAGTAGAGCAGCTCCCGGCTCCGCCACAGGTCCTTTAGCTCGAGTGCTCGCCAGCCGCGCGAAGGCTCGACCCTGACCGCGGGGCCAAGTGGATCCTGGGCGGGCAGCACGCGCGCCTGTTCCTTCGACGCTGCGACGTCGAGGGTCGCTCCTCGGTCGTCGCTCAAAGAGCCGGGTGGGGCCGACTCGCTGACGGCCGCGAACTCCCAGCGTCGATGGCCGGAACCGCGATCGGCTCATGGAGCGTCGCCGCGTTCCCTTCCGGGGGCCTGGGCTGCAAGCACGCCTGCCCGACCGGGCCAGAACCTCGCCGGCGGGTGCCGACCGTCTTGCCTCTTCGACTCGACATCGCGCCGATGATAGCCCGTCGAGTCTGCGCGCCGGCCGGCCCGCGCCGACCGCGCCGGGCTGACGTCCCAAGTTCTCGCCCGGTACTGCTCAACGCCGCAGCGAGGGCGGAGGTGCTCACCGCTTGCGGAGGAGGAGGGCGGTTTGATAGTCCATTGCTTCCGGTGTAACCGAGACAATTTCCATGAAACGTGACCATTTCTCAGTCAGATAACCGCTGTCGTAGAAAACCAGGGTCCATGGCTCGGTTCCGATATAGAACAACTCATACCCGCTGTTTAGGATGCCTGTTTCCGCGTCGATCCGGCGCAGCATTTGCGCCAATCCCCGCTCCTGAAACCGAACGAACAGTGCGTTGACGGAGTGCTCATCGTGAACAGTCAGGTAGATGAGGCCGCCCGGTGAGAGGATGCGCCGAAGTTCGAGGAGAGTCGAATCAGGTAAGTCGCCGATATGCGTGAAAACCGAGCTGCAATAGATCAGGTCAAAGTACTGGTCTTCAAAAGGAAGGTGCGGGAGCGTCGTCGTAGCGGTGAAGAAGAACGGTGGACTAAGGTGTTCATGGCACCAGGCAATGTGTCTTGCCTTGATATCGACTCCCCAGCACTCACACTCGGCGGGACGCGGAACGAACCGGAGCATTCTCCCCGCTGCGCACCCGAAATCGAGCAAGCGGTCCCAGCGAGCGGGTGATTCTCCGGCTTGGCCGATAATGGCCAGCATTCGGGCCACGTCTCGGCGACCCGAGTTGAGGTAATCCATATCAGAGCCCCACCAGCCCTCGCGAAGCTCCTGCGGGGGGACTGGAAAGCCGTCCGGGCCGGCTAATTCGGAGGCTTTAGGTTGGCGTACCACGAGCTGCGCCTGACCATCCAAGATGGCTCGCCTCTCCAGAGGGACGATTTTCGCGCTCAGGAACGGGTTGCTCACGATGCCCGATCCCTCTAGCGTCCGCCGTACAGGCTTCCCCACCAGACGAATGAGGAGATCTTTGAAAAGAGACTTCATGATCCGCGAAAGCCGATTTTCGCAATCGAGGTCCCGGATGGCCGCGCCGAGCAGCGGTGCCCTCGGCGGGAGGGACCGGGCGCGGCGGCCCGGCGCTGGCTCATGCGCGCAAGACTATCGTTATGCACTCCGTGGGTAGGCCGGTTGGGTCGCCAGCCGTCTCTGTCGTGATCTCCGTGTATAACGGCGAGCGCTTTCTGCGCCAGGCGATCGAGAGCGTGCTGGCCCAGTCGCTCGGCGACTTGGAGCTCGTGGCGGTCGACGACGGCTCGACCGACGCGAGCTGGCAGATCCTGAACGATTACGCTTCGAGCGACTCGAGAATTGCGATCCATCGTCAGGCGAATCAGGGGCGAGCCGCCGCATTGAATCGGGGAATCACGCTTGCGCGGGCGCCATACGTCGCGCGACTCGACGCAGATGACATCGCTCTGCCGAATCGTTTCGAACGTCAGCGGCAGTTTCTTGCCGAGCACGAGCTGGTCGCGGTCGTTGGCGGCGCCGTCACCTTCGTCGACGAGCACGGGAGGGCATTCGCGGGCGTGGAGTACCCGCTCGCGGACTCGGAGATCCGAAACGCCTTTGCGTACACGACGCCACTCGCCCATCCCGCCGTAATGCTGCGGCGGGACGTCTTCCGCTCACTCGGCGGCTACCGGACCCTCTTCCGCGAGGCCGAAGATCTCGATCTCTGGCTGCGAATCGGCGAGCGGCGCCAACTCGCGAACCTGCCGGAGCTCGTCATCTGTTACCGCATGCATGGCGGGCAGGCGACGGTTCAAAGGCTCGAGGCGCAGTCGCTCGAGTCGGTCGCCGCGCGCGCGGCAGCACGAGCCCGGGCCGAGGGCGCCCCGGACCCGCTCGAGGGAGCGGCGCGGATCAACCGGCAGCTGCTGCTTGCGATGGGGGTGAGCGAGGACGAGATCACCTCTACACTCGTCCACTCGCAGACGTGGCTGGCGAAGACGATGAGCAGGGCTGGCTACCGCGACGCGGCCGAGGAGCTCTTTGCCGCTGCTGCCGACCGGGCGAGGTCGGCGTCGGGATCGTCCGGCCTCGTCGCATATGTGCATCACGAGCGCGCACGCAGGGAGGCCGAGCAAGGACACCGCTTGCGGACGGCCGTGTACAGGGTGCAGGCGGAGTTTGCCGACCGCAGAAGCGGATAGTCGCGGGTAGCGAACGAAGACGTTGCGGAACTCTCACGGCATTCGCAAGACGCTCAGACGCGTCCGATTGCTCGTCGTTCTTTATGCGGCCTACGACAAGAAGACGCGGCCGATTGTACGACGGATCACCGACCGCCAAGCGGTAGCGCGATATCTCGCGGCGACCGCCGTCCCAAAGCTGCAGATCGGAACGGGGCCGAATCCGCTCCCGGGATGGCTCAACACAGATGTGTTTCCAGACATCTATCCCGAGCACCGACGTCAGATCGTCTTCATGGATGCGGCACGGCCGTTCCCGTTTGGCGATATGGTCTTCGAATACGTCTTCACCGAGCATCAGATCGAGCACATCTCTGAGCCTGAGGCGCGCGCGATGCTTCGGGAATGCTTTCGCGTGCTTCGTCCGGGGGGCCGGTTGCGAATCGCCACGCCCGATCTCGCTGCGATCCTTGGCGTGTACGAGGATCCGCTTGACGAGCTCGAGCAGCACTACGTCAACTGGGTGATGAGAAAGCTGGGGCGTGACATCAAGCCGGGCGGTTCCCGCTGCCATGTGATCAATCAGATGTTCAATGCGTACGGGCACCGCTTCATTTACGACGAGGGCACGCTCTCGGACATGCTGGTCGAAGTCGGATTTGTCGATGTATTTCGGACGCAGCCGGGCGAGAGCGCCGACCCTCATTTGCGTGGAATCGAGGCACACGGACGCGCGATTGGCGATGAGGATGTCAATCGCCTCGAGACGATGGTGCTCGAGGCAACTCGACCGCGTTCATGCACGGGTACGCCGACACGCCGCTTCGGCGTCGACGCGATCGCGAGGCTGGAGGCGGAACAGTCGCCAACGCCACGGCTCGCCAAGCCGCTCGGTCCCGGGCGCGGAGGCAAGAACGGACATAGCGCCGGGATCTGCCCGGGTCCACCTCTCGGCCGGAGACGCATGCGCGCTTTGCACCGCGGTGACGACGTAGTCGTAGCGACCCCTGCTTAGGGCGAGTAGCCAACTGCGGCAGGTCGAATAGGTCTTGAAGCGGGCACTCGTCCTCCTCGCCGGATAGTCCACGCGGTTCGACAGGTCCCGCCCGTAGAACGGGTAGCTCTCGGCGAAGCCGCTGACTGCAATGCGGGCATTTCGCACGCTCAGCATGAACCTGGCGATGCGTTCGATCGGCTGTGTGAACCGCAGGTGCGCGTAACGGTCGCGCACGTAGATCCGCTGCTCGTGCCAGCCTGCCACGGCGAGCAGCGCCGCAACCGCAACCGTCGCGACGAATGCCGCGCGAGGGAGGTCCCGCCGGAGCACGAAGGCGAGGGCGGAAACGCCCGCCACGAGCACCGCTGCGGCCACCGCCGGCACCGGGCTCAATGGGACATGAACGGTGAAGATGATCGCGACCGCAAACACGAGCACGGCGGCGAGCGGGCCCGAACGCCATTGCACGAGCACGAGCACGAGCGCGAGCGCGCCGAGAGCGAGAGCCGGGACGGCAAAGCGCGTATTGAAAGCGAAGCACCTCGCATCGTCTCCACCAGCGGTCGCGGGCGTCAGCAGGTAAGCGATCCCGCTGACGAGGGCCACGAACGCCAGCCCTCGAGCGACCGGTGTATCTCGAGACACCAATCCCGCAATCATTCCGGCGACAGCGAGGACGAGGACAAGCCACCAACGTCCGCCGAGCGCCGAATCGAGTTGAGGAAGTAGGTGTGCCCTGACGAACCCAGGTTTGGTCGCGTAGTGCGCCACCGACGTCTTTCCACAGTCGACGGGTGCCGTTGTCGACGGAAGGGTGAGACCGGCGAGCTTCAGCCCGAACCAGGGCAATGGGTTCCCTACGGCGACCATGTTGCGGACGTACCAGAACGCACTTCCGGCGATGATGCCGGCGAGGAGAGGGCAACCCCTCGCCAGGCGCCGCCCTGCCGGCGCCGTGACCAAGACGACGACCACGAGGGCGACGAGCGACGCCCACAGGTTCAGCCGCGTTCCCGCGGCCAGGCCCGCGGCGAGGCCGGTGACGAGGAGCGCGGAGACAGCTCCGGTGGCAGTGATCCACAGAGCCACGGCCGCGAGCAGGAGGGCCAGCCCAACGATGTCGGTGGAGGCTGTACCCGCCTCGGCGCCGCCCATTACGGGTAGGAACGCGACGAGGGCGACCGCCGTTGTCGTCGCGGGGCCGGCCCCGAAAGGCCGGCCGATGCACCAGGCCGAGAGCAGGGCGAGTCCGAGCCACCCGATATTGACGACCGGCGACACGACGTCGCTCTGGAAAAGAAGGATTCCCACTGCGTGGACGAGCTCGCCGTTGGCCGGGTAGAACGACGTGGGCGTGTTGCCGACGTAGTGCAGGCGAGTGATGTATCCGTCCTGCACGAAGCGCGCCGCGAACGGCATGTGGTACCAGAGCGTGTCGAACGAGCGCATGCCCCCGTGCAGTGCGTCGAGCGCAGTCTTCATCGAGAGGGCGAGGAGGTACGCGACTGCGACAGCTGCGATCGCACTCGGCCAACGCCCGGGCCTTGGCGCGGCGAACTCGTCGGCGTCGATCCTGATGCGGACAGGAATGTGAGCGCTCATCGGGCGGCGGAACGCCAGGAGTGCGACCAGCGCTATTGCGACCGAGCAAACGACGAGCGGCCAGCGGCGGAATTGTCCGATCGTCCCGAGCAGCTCGGCGAGCAGAATGAGAGTCGAAAGTGCGATGACCGTTTCCGCAAGCCGTGCCGGGCAGTGCGACCAGTCCGGCAACAGCCGCCGCCTGACGAGGTAGGCGGCGGCGCCCAGCGAGGCAATCAGAAGGGTGAGCAGCGCGATCCCGCCGACGTAGGCGGCGCTCGTCATTGCGTAGCGTCTAAGTCGTCATGCCTTGCCGGAGGCCACACGGCGCTTCAAAGATCGATGTCACCGGCGAGCTGGCGATTTTTGCCGCGCGCCACGAGGTGCCTGCGAGCAAGGCTGGGCAACCCCGCGGCCATGACAGCGTTCGCGCGGGCACGCCAGGGAAAGCCCGCGTCCAATGCAATCGCAATGGCGAGACGGCGTGCCTCCGGGCTCTCGGCCACGAGCGCGGCCCGTGTCCGATGCAGCACGAGCAGTCGGCGCTGGGCCGCTAGCGTTTCGTCGAGCAGAGCGCGCTCGTCGGTAGATAGGTCAGTCCGCCGGGTCGTCTTCTCCAGCACCGCGACGCGGGCTTCGACAAGGCGGATTCTGTCGGAAGCGAGGCCGGTTTCGCGCACTCGGTACTCGGCAAGCGGGCGGCTGACCAGCCCCACCCGGGAGCCCGCGTAGATCATGCGGATCCAGCAATCCCAGTCGGTCGCGCGACGAAAAGACTCGTCGAAGCCGCCATTGGCGAGGAACGGCTTCCGGCGGACGGCCATGTGGCCGGGGCCGACGAAGTTTCCGGCCAGGATCGCCCGCCGTTGGTCGTCGACCGGGAAATCGTCGTGGTAACAGTTACGGACGTAGCGGCCGTCGACGACGACGTGACAATCAGTGGTGAGGATGTCGAGATCGGGCCGATTGATACTCAGCTCGGCGAGTGCCTCGAGGCGCTCCGGAAGATAGACATCGTCCGCATCGAGAATTGCAAGGAAATCACCTGATGCAGCGTGAGCAGCCATATTTTTGGCCGATGCCTCGCCGCCGTTCTCCTTTTTCAGCAGTGTTATGCGGTCCTTGTACGGGTCAAGGGCTGCTGCGAGATCGTCTGTCGACCCGTCGTCGCAGACAATGGTTTCGAGCGGCTGGAGTGTCTGGGCCAATAGCGATTCGATCGCATCGGCGATGAAATCCGCGGCTTGATACGCAGCGACGACCGCGGAGAACGTCGGCGGTGCTGCACTCGGTTTCAGCGCCGCCGACGGCGGAGGGGCCAGCATCGTGTTCGCGCCGATCGCCACCCGGGTACTCTAGCCGCGCATGCTTTTCGAATCTCTGCCGCCGCGCTTGTGGAGCGGCGTTCAGCGCAGCTTCTGGCTCCTGCTCATCCCGAGCCTGCGGTACCGGGCACGGCGTCGCGTACATCGGCTACGGCTGGGCGAGGTGACGGTCGTAACCGTCAACTGGGACTCGTACCCCTATCTCCGCGCTTTCCTCCGGACGGTCCGGCGCCGGAGCCCGCGGAACGTTCGTATCCTCGTCGTCGACAACGGCTCGCGTGACGGTTCACGTGAATTCCTCTCGCACGAGCGGGGTGTTAGGACGGTGAAGCTGCCGCTTAATGTCGGCCACGAACTGGCGCTTGACATTGGCTTTCTGCTCGTGGAGACGGAGTATGTCGTTGCGCTCGACATCGATGCGTTTCCGCTCCACAGCCACTGGATTGACGAGTTGCTGGCCCCGCTGTCTTCCGGGAGCGAGATCTCGGGGGCCCGTCTCAACCGTGAGTACGTGCACCCTTGCTGCCTTGCAATGCGGACGGCGCGCTTCGTCGAGAAGAGACACTCGTTCCGTTCGCATTACCGACCTCGGTCCCAGGGGCGTGACGCCTCGGGCGACGTCGGCGAGGAGATGTCCGCCCGTGAGGCGGGCAAGCTTCACTTTTTCGACCGCACGCGCCAGCGCGGGCCCGGCGACGTCGGAACAGTTTTTGGCGATCTGGTGTACCACAACTTCTACGCGACCCGTTTCCAGACGACGAACGATCGTGTGCTCGACAACCGCGTTCGCCCGACAGATGCGGCCGCTGCGTGGGAGGAAGGCCTTCAGCGCTACGGCACCTGAAGCGACGGATAAGTTCCTGCGCTCATGAGCGCCGAGGTCGTTTCGTTCTACCTTCCTGAGCGTGAAGCGCTCCGAGGGCGCGACGTCGACGCGATCGAGCCCGATGAAGACTGGCAGCTGTTCGCGACCGGCCTTTACATCTGGATCCCGCAGACGTTCCTCCGCCTACGCGCGGCTGGTGCCCCGGTGCAGCTCTGCAGCGCTCCACCTCCGTCGGGCGCTGTCGTCTCTTACGCCGACCACGTCGAACAACTGCTCGCCGCCGCTTCCTCGCCCTCCCGTCTGATCGTTGTCTCGGTGCGAGCCGACCGCTGGCCGCAGCTGATCCCGGACGTCGAGATCGTGCAAAACGTCTCGAGTGTCGAGGATTATCAAGTCTTCATCCCCTCCTGGCTCCAGCCTGGTCTGATCCCGCGGGAGCCTAGCCGTGCGACGCATGTTGAAACAATCGCGTACATCGGTACGCGACAGCAGCTCCACGACGACCTCGCCGCGCCTGCGTGGGGTGGCGAGCTTCGCGAGCGAGGCCTGTGCTGGGACAACCGGATGGTGACGTTCGTTGGGAACGACCGCCCTTACTCGCAGCTCCGCTGGAACGACTATTCGACGGTTGACGTCGCCGTGGCGCTGCGCCCGCCGGCTGTATGGAACGCGCGATCGAAACCGGCAGCGAAGCTACAAAATGCCTGGGCGGCAGGCGTGCCGGCCGTTCTCAGCCCGGAAGTTCCGTACCGTGAGCTCCGCCGCTCGCCTCTCGACTACCTTGAGGCGGAGAGCAGCGCTCAGGTCCTGACCGCGATCGAGCGGTTGCGTGCCGATCCCGGCCTCTACGCCGCCATGGTGGAGAATGGGCTCGAGCGGGCTCGAGAGTTCCAGCATGACCGGCTGGTCGCTCGGTGGAAGAATGTGCTGTGGCGTGAGATCCCGGCTCGGGCGCGCACGCGCCGTCACCGTTTGCTCGCCCGGGCGCGTGCCGAGCGCGCGGTGGCGCGCCGGACGCGTCTGCGATGGCGGAGCGTCACAGGTCGCTAACTTCTCCGCTTCGTCGTACCTCTTCCTTCCACAAACCAAGGAAGAGGCTGCTGTGCAACGCAGACGACAACGGCACGCCGGCGGCATCAGCGACGAGACGCTCGTACTCAGAGCGCGAGTGAATAATCCAGCCGAGCAGGCGAAGAGGCCCTAGCAACTCGGGATCGATCCCGACACGCTCGCAGTACGCGAACTCGCAGCTCCGGGCAACTCTGCCTGTGAACGTGTCCGAAGCGAGCATCCTCGAGTACGACTCGAGCGTACTGCCCGAAGCCAGCGCGTCGTCGATTAAGAAAGCGCAGTACGTTAGGAAATAGATCAGGTCGAGGGCGGGGAGGCCGCGGGGCTCGGAGGACTCCCAGTCGACGAGCCCAATCTGCAGCTCCTCGTTCAAGAGAACGTTCCAGGGCGCGAAGTCGCGATGCTCGCAAACGACCGGCAACTCGCCGAGCCTCGAAAGCGAAGCGCGCGCCTGGGCGAGCTCAGCCTGACTGGCAACGCGGCCGAACGTCTCCTCGAACTCGTGCAGCCGCTCGTCGATGAGACGCGGCCACCAGACGGCGCGGGGTTCGCGCGCAGGCGCGCCGGCGAGCTCGGTAAGCCAGGCAGTTGCCCGGGAAGCGAGGTACGCGTATGTCTCCCGTTCAAGGCGGAAAATCAGCGGTTCGCCGGGCACCGCCGTCTCGACGAGAGAGAGACGACCGCAGCGGCGCTCGAACCGCAGCGCCCTCGGCAGCCTCTCAAGCGCGGGTCGCGTCGAGGCAAGGCTTTCCAGCGTTTCGGCCTCTCGGCGCAAGCCGTCTTCGTCGAACTCGCTTCGCGCGAACTTAACGGCCAGCCTCGGCGAGCGATCTGCGCCGCCGAAGACGAGCCCGACGACTTTGTTGATGCTGCGCCGGCCGCCCGTGAGGAGGAGCCAGGTGAGCCGATCGGGTGGGGGACCAAAACCCCAACCATCCCACTCGTGTCGTATCACTTCTTCGAGGGCATGCTTCTCGCTACCCGGCCTGCAAGCCACCGCGCACACCGGGGCAACCGCTCCGACGCGCAGTGCCAAGCGTCCGAGAACGTGGAGAACCTTTCGCCGCCACGATCGGTCCGCCTCGTGCGCTCGCGATGCCACGACAAATTCCAGCGCCGCCGGCGCATCGAGAGGGAGCCACCATTGAGCCGAGGCCCGACGCGGCCACGGCCAGGGCCAGTAGCAGCGGACGTCAGCGAAGCCTGCGTCCCCAAGGCGTTTGCGAATGCGTGCCGGGGCGTTCGGCGCGACCGCGTCCCACTCCACATAGAGCTCGCCGCCCGGTCGCAGTGCGTCGCGGGCCACCTCCAGCGCTCGGCGGCGTGGATTGACGAGGGCCACCAGGTCGACAGGCTTCGTGCCTGAATCGTCGCGCATCGCAGGCGCGGAAACGAGCTTGAGAGCGTGGGCAAGACGGCCGGAACCGAACGAGATGCTCGTCGGCTCTGCTCGCTGCCGGAGCAGAAACCTCCAATCCACCCGTCGTAGCAGCTCGTTGCGCAGCTTCTCCGGGAGCTGGGCGCAGCTCATCGCTCGTCCGGTTCCAGAACGGCAGCCTGATGAAGGAGGTCCTCGTACACGCCGGTCACCCGCTGCGCTGCGACCGAGGCGGAGAAGTGACTTTCTGCGCGAGACCGGGCCGCATCGCCGAGCCGCTCCCGGAGTTGAGCCTCGGCGAGCACTTGCTGAAGCGCCGCCGCGAGGGCTGCCGCATCGCCCGGGGGAACGAGCAGACCGCTTTCACCGTCCACGACGACCTCATCCGTGCCGCCAACGGCAGAACCAACAATCGCCTTGCCGGCAGCCATCGCCTCGAGGAGGGCAAGCGAGGTGCCCTCGTACAACGAGGGCAGCACGAAGGCATCGCACGCCGCCAGTAGCTGGGGAACGTCGGATCGCCATCCCAGGAAGACAACGCGATCGCCGAGGCCGAGCTCGTTAGTCTGCTTCTCGAGCTGCGGGCGCCTCGGCCCTTCGCCAGCGAGCACGAAACAGGCCTCGGGCAGCCGAGCTGCGGCTTCGATGAGCACTTCGTGCCCCTTCTGCTCGTCCAGCCGGGCAACAGTCAGAACGACGGGACGATCCTTCGGACCGGTCAGCCGCGCGCGCAGATCGGCGTCCACAGGCGACGGGAATCGATCCAGCGGGATCCCGTTCCGGATCACCACGACCTTGTTTGCGGGCCAGCGAAGCGTGCCAGTAAGCCGAGAGGCGATGTCATTCGAGACCGCGATGTAGCGGCCGATGCGATGCGCGAGTAGCCGCTCCTGGAGGTAATTCGAGCGATCTACGCGGAACTCGGGGAAGAGGTGGACGGTCGCGACGATGGCCGGCACCTGAGCGGCGACGGCGCCGAAGAGCGCGTATTTGGCGGCGAGCGGCCAGCTGAGGTGCGCGTGGAAGACGCCGGGCCTCGCACGCCGGAGTTCACGCGCGAAGCGCGTAACTCGACGGGCTCCCTTCAGTCCCAGAGGCATCGAGGGGACTGGTCGCACTTGCACGCCGAGCCCGCGCGCGCGTTCCGGGAGCTGCGCGACGGCTGGGCTCGGGTTGTAGAGGAGCGTCGGGCGCCAATTGCGGCGGTCGAGATTCTCGATCAGGGTCAGAAGCGCTTCTTCAGCTCCACCGACCTCACGAGAATCGGTGAAGTAGTAGACGGACGTGGCGCTCATCCGCGGCTGGTGCTCGCAAGAAGCGTGCGGCTCGAGACGACCTCCTTGACCGCCTCCAGGCAACGGTATACCTCACTGCCGGAGGAGTGGTTTTCGGCAAGCGTGCGAGCGCGTCCCTGCCTCGCCCCACTTTCCTTCCGCCACATGAGCGACGACAATGCGGCCTCATGGCCCGCACCGCCCGGATCTCCGCTGCCATAGTGCATCGTCATCGGCCGACCGCTGGACAAATCCGCGGTGCTGTCCGGCGACATGTTTTCGTGCGGTAAGCCGATGCCGCGAGAGCGCACAACCCGCGGTCAGTCAGCGGACGCTCGCTGGCGCCTCGACGTTTGCAGCCCACTGCCACTGAGTTGAGAGCCCATCCTGGAGCGAGACCTGCGGCATCCACCCGAGGTCCTCGCGAATCCGCGCGGTATCGGCGCGTGTGCGCCGCTGGTCACCCGGAACCGGCGGCCGTTTACTGAGCTTTAGTTGGCGACCGGCGATCCGCTCGAGCAGTGCGATCGCCTCCCCCATCGATACCTCGACTCCGCCGCCCACGTTGTACGTGCCGCGCCCGCGCTCCATCGCAGCCAGCGTCGCTTGGACGACGTCGTCGACGTAAGTCCAGCTCCGCGTCTGTCGGCCATCGCCGTACAGCTCGAATGGCCGTCCTTGGGTGAGCGCGAGAATGATTCGTGCGAACGCCATGTCGGGTCGCTGCCGCGGTCCGAATGCGTTGAAGTAACGCAGCGTCACAACGTCGAGTCCGAGGCTACGCTCATAGGCGCCTGCAAGGTGCTCGGCGGCGAGCTTGGTCATCCCGTACGGCGAGAGCGGTCGCGGCTCCGTCTCCTCGGGCGTGGGATATCGCTCCGCAGCGCCATAAACCGATGAGGAGGAGGCAAACACGACGCGAACGTCGCTTTCGACTGCAGCCTCGAAGACTCGCTGTGAGGCGAGGATATTGTCGCGCAGGTAGATGGGAAACACGGGCCCGAAGCTGCGTGCACCCGGCTGCCCTGCCAGGTGAAAGACACCGTCGAAGCCAGCAAAATCGAGCGTGTCTTCGGCAAGGTCGAGCCGCATGACGTTGAGCTGACGCGCGTTGCGCTCCTTGACCGTGGGGTCGTAGTAATCGCTAAAGCGGTCGACTGCAACGACGTCGTGACCCGATGCCTCGAGCGCCTCCGCCAGGTGTGAGCCGATGAAACCCGCTGCCCCCGTGACGGCGTACCGCATCAGGCAATGGCGGGCCGGTCGTCTTCTCGCGGAAGTCTGCGCGCCAGGAAATGGAGTACCGCTGATATCAAAAGGGTTACGGCAGGGCCGTTGCGCCGGCCACGCCGGACCGACATCGTGACGGGACCGACCAGCACCGGGAACGCCTGTGCCCGCGCGAAACACACTTGCTCGGCATTGATTCGCCTGCGGCGCCACGCGACGTCCGCCTTCGACCCATCGAGCGACTCACCTCGGAAGGTTGTCCGCGTGTAGCGGCGCTGGGATTGCGAGGCCGGGCCGCGTCCGCGGAGCCGGGCTACGACAGCCGTCGATCGTCTCTCGAAGTAACAGCGCACGACGAAACGGCGGAAGCGCGTTCGATCCGCCAGCCACATGGTGAAGATACTCGCCTCGGGCATTTAAACCAAGCTTCTTCCTCGCCAGCCTCGCCGAAGTCGTAGCTGCGTTCAGGTCACGTCGCAACCGAAGCGAGACGGGAGCCACCGAGCTCGAGGCCGAAAAGAATGTCGCACCCATGCAGGTTATGAACCTGTGGGCTCAGCTCAGGCATCCCGAGATAGTGCAGCCTCCGGCCCGAACTCACGAGCGAACCAAGACAGCGCCCGCGCTCCCAGCCGCGCTGGATGCTTCCGCCGGCTGGTCTTGGCCGTTGGGTGGTGGGGCCGGGCCGCCGTCCGTTGGTCTCTCCCGAGCTCCGGCCGTCGACCCTGAGCCGGTGCGTCTCTCCGAGTCTTGACGGAAAGCGCGTGTGGCGCCGGCGGTCAATGCACGACTCGTGATTTCCCAGGGCGATGACTCGTAACGCTTCCGGCAATAAGTTCGGTGGAGGTTGAAGGACGCGTGGTGATCGCGGCGAATCCGTCCCGGCGATGGCCGGACGGAGCCCGATTCTGATCGTATTGAGCGGCGAGGAGCAAGCCGAGCTCGAGCATCGTATCGCCTGTTACACGCTTTCCTACAAGGTGGTGCAGCGGGCGAAGATGATTCTGTATGCGGCTGATGGGTTAACAAACGTGGAGATCGCCCACCGGTTGGAGACGGCGCCAGAGGTTGTCGCTCGCTGGCGACGGCGCTTCAGCGAGGAGCGGCTGGCAGGACTTGAGGATCGAGCGCGGTCAGGCCGGCCCCGCCGCTTTCACGCCGCCGAGGATCCCGCTCGCGAAGGCAATTCCCTGCGAGGTGCAGCGCACACGAAGCGCGGCGCCCTCACGCTTCTCGCGCGCTGATCCACACCGAATGGTAATCGAGCGGAACCTGCGGCGCCGCTTCTAATCCCGCAAGTTGACGCAAGACTCGCTCGGACTGTGGCGGCGCCGCATTCGTGTTTCCGCCACCGACGTTGACTGCCTCGACGAGGAGCGCCGGGGATGGGGCAGCCCAGGCGCACTGGGTTGTAACCTTTTCGCGTGACAAGATTAGCTTTTTTCGCGGTATCTTTTGATAGACCCACCTCGTCAATCTTGACAAATACGTCTAAACTCGCTAGAACTTTTGCGCCTAATGTCACCCGTACGAGGTACAACGAGGAGGACAAAGCAAGTGAAACGTCATCGTCGACTGCCAGCCGCCCCCCTACTATTCGCCTCGCTCGTCCTCCTCGCTCTCGTCACGGTGCTTGGCAGTGCTTCTAGCGTCAAAGCTACGAGGTGTCTTAGCATCTCGTGCCGTAGCGACACCACGCCGCCGACTGACGCGTCCGGCGTCGATGTGACGGCCACAACCGGAAGTTCGATCGCGGTGTCTACCACTGTTCCTTTCATCGGTGGCGGTGGCGCCTCGAATGACACCACACCCCCAGTAGTTTCGTGGGTGTCCCCTGCTAACAAGGCAACCGTGTCAGGCGCCGTGACCCTGACCGCGACCGCAACGGACAATGTGGCGCCGAAGCTGATCAACTTCTTCCTCGGGAGTGTCCTCATCGGGGGAGCGAGTTGCACGTCGAACCCCTGTACGGGATCCGTGAACTGGGATACGACGGCGCTTGCGGACGGCGCTTATCACGTTCAGGCGCGTTCGCGTGATGCGGCGGGGTACCAGGGCTACTCGTGGCGTTGGTTCACCGTCCAGAACCGTGACACGCAGGCCCCGACAGCGCCGACGGGCCTGAGCGCTGATAGCGCAACGCAGACCGCGTTGTCGGCTTCGTGGTCGCCGTCGAGCGACAACGTCGGCGTCGCCGGCTACGACGTGTACGTGAATGGGGCGAAGGTG
>JBKPNC010000027.1:0-18712 GCA_046732435.1 Actinomycetota bacterium | reverse complement strand
GGGCCGGCGGCACGCTGGCGGTCGCGCGCGGCCTTCGGTCGGCGGCGCCGCTCCCGTCGGCCAGGTAGGCCCGAGCCGCATCGGGCACGCGGACAGGCGCCCGACCGGTCGCCTGTCCGCGCCTGACGTATCGGCCGGGCTACAAGCTGCTGGTGACCCGGTAGGAGTAGGAGCTCAGTCGCGGACCAGGACGGCGCGCGCCGGCGCGCCGTCCGACCCCACGATGCGCAGCGGCAGGCAGAGGAGCGTGTAACGCCCCGGCTCGACCGTCCGGAGGTCGAGCCCTTCGACGGCGACGATGCTCTGCCCGAGCAGGACGCGGTGCGCCTCCGCGTCCCCGATCGACAGGTAGTCGATCCCCACGAGCACGATGCCGCGCTCGACGACGTAGTGGGCGCCCGCCCCGTCGAGGCTCAGGAACTCGTGTCGATACTCGTCGTGCTCCCAGAGCTGCGAGTTGCGTGTCTTCAGCAGGAGCCGTGTGCAGGTCGCGGGGATGTCGAGGCCGCTCAGCGCACGGTCGTCGATCGGCCCGTCCTCGATCGAGGTGGCGTCCACGACGTCGGCGGGGCCGATCAGCGACGAGAGCCGAAGCGCGTCGGCGGCGTCGCCCTCGTCGATGAAGTGGAGGGGCGCGTCGACGTGCGTGCCGGTGTGCACACCGAACTCGAGCTTGCTGATGTTCGCCGTCGCGCCGTCGGCGAGCGACGAGACGCGCTCCAGCGAGATCGCCGGATCGCCCGGGTAGTGCAGCATCCCGTCGCGGATCGGCACCGAGATATCGCGGATCTCCACGGCCCGCAGTCTCGCAGGCCGAGGATCTATGCCGACGAGGCCTGCGCCGTCTCCTCCTGGATCATCTGGTGCGCGCAGTGGTCGACGCCTACCAGCATCTCCTCGTCCGGTAGCTGGCGCAGCGCGAGCCCGAAACCCTCGGCGAACGTCGGGAACTGCTGGATCGTGTCCTTGAGCACGGAGAGTGGGATCTCGGCACGGATCGCCAGGACCGCCTGGTGGATCCACTCGCCTGCAAGCGGCGCCATCGCCCACGCGCCGACGAGCACGTCCCTCTCGCGGTCGGCGATGACCGCAAGCGTGCCCTTGGGGCTCTGTTCGTACGTGTAGGGGCGGGCGATCGTCGTCGGCAGGTCGATCACCGCCGACACGGCGTCGATGCCCTGCTCGCGCGCATCCGCCTCGGTCAGGCCGACCGAGGCGATTTCCGGGTCGGTGAAGAGCACGCGCGGGACTGCCCGGTAGTCGGCCTTCACAGGCTTGCCGAGGATGTCAGAGCAGGCGATCCGCGCCTGATACTTGGCGACGTGCGTGAACTGGGCGACGCCCGTGCAGTCACCGATCGCCCAGACGCCGTCGCCGGCTCGGCAGCAACTGTCCACCTCGATCCCGCGAGGGCCGGGCTCGATGCCGGCGTTCTCGAGGCCGAAGCCGCGTGTCCGTGGCCGACGACCTACCGCGACGACGACGACCTCGGCACGCACCTCGTCGCCGCTGCCGAGCGTGACGACCCGATTGCCGTCACTCTCGCGTCGTACCGCCGTGGCCATGGGGCCGATCTTGAGCTCGATGCCGTCCTCCTCGAGGATCTCGGCCAGCCGCTCGCTCACGGCAGGGTCTTCGCGTGCCGCCAGCGACGGGCCGATGATCGTGCAGCGGACGCCGAAACGCGCGAGGAACTGGGCGATCTCCACGGAGACGACTCCACCGCCGATGAACGCTGCGCTCTGCGGGAGCTCGGAGATGGCGGTTGCGTCCCGGTTTGTCCAGTAGCCGGCCTCGGCGAGGCCCGGAATCGGCGGGATCACCGCCTCGGCGCCGGTGGCGACGATGATGGCGTCGGACTCGAGCGTGCGGCCGTCGGCCTCGACCCGTCCGGGGCCGGCGATCGTCCCCGGCGCCCTCACGACGGTCACGCCTCGGGATTCGTAGCCCGCCATCCGGCGGCGGTCGTCGTGGTCGGAGACCATGTAGTCGCGGTAGGCGGCCAGGCGCTCGAAGTCGAGCGTCGGCGTCTGCACGCCGGCCGCGCGCGCGGATTCGCCCTTCAAGTCGGTTGCCCGCAGCAGCGTCTTCGAGGGGATGCAGCCCCAGTTCGTGCACTCGCCGCCGATCAGCTCCTGCTCCACGAGCGCGACGCGTTTGCCGGCCTTCAGCAGCGTGCTCACCGCGACCTCGCCGCCGGGCCCGGCACCGAGGACGACGGCATCGAAGCCGTTCTCCATCTCCCTGCCTCCTCTCACGCGTGGGCTCGTAGTCTCGCGTAGTGCCGGCACCGTTACGCGGTCGTGTGCATCAGGGCTCGAAATTAACCCGGGGTGAAATTTGCCGAAAGCTGAAGACAAGAGCTCCACGCCGCGGGATGCTTCGCGACGTGGCGCCGAGCTGCTACCGCATCACCGTCCGAGGCCGGCTGAGCGAGCGCTTCGCGACGGCCTTCGAAGGGATGAGCATCGAGCAGCCCGGGAACGGCGACGCCGTGCTCGTCGGCGAGCTCCGTGACCAGGCAGAGGTGTACGGGATTCTCAACCGGCTCCGCGATCTCGGCATCGAGCTCGTTCGCGTCGAACCGCTTTCCCCTGGGGTGCCCCGGAGGTTCCCCGGAGGTGCCCCGGAGGTTCCCCTGAGGAAGGAGGGTGGAACCGAATGACGATCGCCGACGAGGTCACGAGGTCGGACGAGCGCCTCGTCGCCGCGCTCCGACGCGGCGAGGAGGCGGCGTTTGCAGAGCTGGTCGATCGCTACAACGCCGCGCTGCTGCGCCTCGCTGCGACGTTCGTGCGAGATCGGGCAGTCGCCGAGGAGGTAGTCCAGGAAACCTGGCTCGGCGTGTTGCAGGGCATCGACCGCTTCGAGGCACGTTCGTCGCTCAAGACGTGGATCTACCGGATCCTCACGAACAGGGCGAAGACGCGCGCCGAGCGCGAGCGCCGCACCGTGCCGCTCTCGGCAGTTGGTGGACGCGAGGAAGGCGCGTCGGTTGATCCGGACCGCTTCTTCGATCCCGACCACCGCTGGGGCGGCCACTGGGCGGCGCCACCGCGCCGCTGGGACCTGATCCCGGAGGAGCGACTGCTCGCGCGCGAGACGCTCGGCTGGGTGCAGGACGCGATCGACGGTCTACCGCCGGCGCAGCGCCAGGTGATCACCCTTCGCGACGTCCAAGGATGGAGCGCGGAGGAGGTCTGCGACGCGCTCGACGTCTCGGAGGGCAACCAGCGCGTGCTGCTCCACCGGGCCCGCTCCAAGGTGAGGCAGGCACTCGAGGATCGGCTCGAGTAGGGTCCGAGGCCGATGAACTTCATCTCGCGCGGATTCCGCGGAAGGCGTCGCTCGGACGCACCTCCTGGACGCGTGCCGCCGGGCCAGTACGTGACCGACGACTTCCCCGTGCTCTCGGCAGGGCCGACGCCGCACACGTCGCTCGACCAGTGGAGCTTCACCATCACCGGCGAGGGACTCGAGCCTGCGCGCTGGACCTGGGACGAGTTCCGGGCCCTGCCGAGCGAGGCCGTCACCGTCGACATTCACTGCGTGACGAAGTGGTCGAAGCTCGACACGACGTGGGAAGGAGTCAGCGTCGACACGCTGCTCGAGGCGGTCGAGCACGACGCCGCCTACGTCCTCGTCTTCTGCGACGGTGGCTACACGACCAACCTTCCGATCGAGGATGTCACCGGCGGCAAGGCGTGGGTCGCGTTCGCCTACGGCGGCGAGCCCCTCGAGCCCGAGCACGGCGGCCCGGCGCGCCTGCTCGTCCCGCATCTCTACTTCTGGAAGAGCGCCAAGTGGGTGCGGGGGCTGAACCTCCGCGACGAGGACGAGCCCGGGTTCTGGGAGTCGAACGGCTACCACATGTACGGGGATCCTTGGCGGGAGCAGCGGTACTGGGGCGACTGACCTGGCAGGTCGCCGAGGTCGTCGACACCGCAGACGAAACCCCGACTGTTCGCACGCTCTTCCTCGACGTCCCGCACTGGCCGGGCCACCTGGCCGGCCAGCACGTCGACGTGCGGCTGACCGCCGACGACGGCTATCAGGCGCAGCGCAGCTACTCGATCGCCGCGCCGCCGGGCGAGGCGCCCGCGATCACCGTCCAGCGGCTTGACGACGGCGAGGTCTCGCCGTACCTCGTGGACGAGGTCCGCGCGGGCGACCGGTTCGAGCTTCGCGGGCCGATCGGCGGTTATTTCGTCTGGGACTACGCGCGCGGCGGCCCGCTCCTGCTCGTCGCCGGGGGCTCCGGAATCGTGCCGCTGATGTCGATGCTGCGCCACCGGGCCGCGGCCGCGGAACTCGTTCCAACCCGGCTCGTCTATTCGGCCAGAACCCTGGAGGACGTCATCTACCGTGACGAGGTGATGGCGCTCGGGCGCGACTCCAAGGGCATCGAGCTCGTTCTGACGCTGACCCGGTCGGCGCCGCCCGGCTGGAGCGGCCGCACGGGACGGGTCGGCCCGGAGCTGCTCCGCGAGACTGCCTGGCCGGAGGAGCAGCACCCGCTCACCTACGTCTGCGGCCCGACGAGCTTCGTCGAGGCGGTGGCCTCGGGCCTCGTCGAGCTCGGCCACGCGCCCGAGCGCATCAGGACGGAACGATTCGGAGGAGCGTGATGGAGCGTCTCGACGGGAATGCGATCGGCGGGCTTCTCCACGAGGTCTTCGGCGCCGAGATGACGACCTCCACGGGCGTCTGCGCGACGTGCGGCGCGACGGCGAAGGTCGCCGAGCTACACGTCTACGTCCGAGCGCCGGGCACGGTCGTTCGCTGCGCTCGGTGCGAGGCGGTGCTGATGAAGATCGTGCGCGCCGGCGACCGCGCGTGGCTCGACCTGCGCGGCCTGCGCAGTCTCGAGCTGAACGTCTAGCGCCGCTCGCCGCTCGCGGGCCCACTTCTCGTGGTGCCGTCGAGCCCAGTCCTCGCGCACGGTTCCGAGCGTCATACCCCGCAGCGCGTGTCGCGTCACGGGGTGCACCAGGGAGAGGTAGAGGTGGCCGGCCACGACGAGGACGGACAGGTACATGAGCGTGTCGTGCAGGAAGACGGTGCCGGCGAGCCGGAAGCGCGTGTCGCGCTCTCCGTACCAGAGCAGCAGCCCGGACACGAAGAAGAGCACGGCGAAGGCCGCCGTGACGATCGCGTTCAGCTTCTGTCCGGCGTTGAAGCGGCCCTGCGGCACCTCGGTGTGGCCGGCGAGGAAGCGGCGATCGTCGCGATCGAACAGGTCGATCTCCCGCACGGTTTGCGCGAGAGCGCGCCGGTTTCCGAGCGCGACGATCAAGAGGATCGCGCCGGCCCAGGAGATCCCGGTCCAGAAGTGGACGTCCTTGAGGAACGGCCGCCGCCCGACGGCGACCGAGAGCGACGGGATGTAGAGGACGAGCCCGGAGCCGAGCAGCACGAAGAAGGCGCTCGCGTGCACCCAGTGCAGGAGGCGCTCCGTGACGGTGAAGCGCTCGACGTACTCAGAAGAACCCGTTGGACCTCCCCACCCACGCATCGGCGTCGTAGCCGCGCTGTTCCCAGTACCCCGCCCCCGGCCGGCCGACGAGCTCGATGCGCTCGACCCACTTGACGTTCTTGTAGCCGTACATCTCCGGGATCACGACACGCACCGGGGCGCCGTGCTCCCGAGCGAGTGGCTTCCCGTTCATCTCGTACGCGAGCATCACCTGCGAGAGCGCGACCTGCTGCAGCGTGAGGTAGTCGTCGTACGGCTTCTCCGCCGAGACGAAGTGCAGCGCGTGCGCCTGCGGCATCGGCCGCGCCCCGGCGAGCAAGTCGTGGAAGCGAACCCCGCCCCAGCGGACGCCTTTGACGATCCAACCGGTCACGCAGTGGAAGGTGGAGACCTGCTCGACTCTCGGCAGGGAACGAAGCTCGCCGTACGAGAGCTCGATCGGGCGCTGCACCAGCCCGTCGATCCTCAGCCGCCAGGTGGCCGGATCGAACGACGGCATCGTGTCCGCAACCGTGTAGATCCGCCACCCGCTGGACGGGATCAGCCTCGTCAGGCCGGTCGCGTCCGAGACCGGGTTCGTGACGCGGCTGGTCACGTGCGAGATCGCCCTGCCATAGAACAGCGTCGCCACGCCGGCACCGACGATGCCGATGAAACCGGCGCGGCCGAGCCGCCTTGCTCCCAGGTTTTCCCGCGGCTCTTCCACGTCTCCCTACATATGGACGATCTCCGCGAACAGTTTGCCGCGCAGGCTGCCACGGTGCCTATTACAAGATCCTGAATACTGGTCGCGTAACGCCGGCCAGCCGCACGAGACGATAGGTCGAGGTGCCCGCCGAAGAGTTGACCTGCCAAGAGGTCGTCGAGATCGTCACCGAGTACCTGGACGGGTCGATGGCGGTCGAGGACCGGCTCCTCTTCGAGGAGCATCTTGTCTTCTGCTTGGGCTGCGCGGCGTATCTCGACCAGATGCGCAGCGCGATTCGGCTAACGGGCGCCCTCCGCGCCGATGATCTCGAGCCGGCCGACCGCTACAGGCTGCTCGAGCTCTTCCGCGACTGGAAGCGTGGACGTGGTGCAGGTCGATAGGGCCTATAAGTTCCTCGCCTCCGGGTCGGTCGGGCGCTTCAGCGGCTTCCGCTGGCAGCCTGGATCGTGGGTGGAGACAACGGGCCCGCTGGACGCCTGTCGTAACGGTTTCCATGCCTGTCGTGCGGACTGGCTTCCCTACTGGGTCGACGACGAGCTGTGGTCCGTCGAGCTCGGCTGCGAGGTACATGAGCCGGGGCGAGGCGTGGTGGTTGCGCGCCGGGCCAGGCTCGTCGCGGAGCTGACCGAGTGGCGTGGCGGTGTGGCGAGGCAGTTCGCGCTCGCGTGCGCCGAGCGGGCCCAGCAGTACGGCGGCGTCTACGCCGAGGATGCGGCCAACTTCGCCCGGGAGGAGAGCGGCGAACCGATCGCGGTGACGGCGTACGTCGCTGCGAAGGCTGCGGAGTCGGCGGGCGGTGACGAAGCGTATTTCGCCGAGCGTGCCTGGCAGGCGGCCTGGCTGCGGGACCGGCTCGCCCTCTCGGGCTGACTACTACTGCCGGAACGGGCTCATTCCGAAGTGGACGGCCAGGATCGCGAGGCCGAAGCCGAGCGCGACGAGCACCCCACCCGCGAAGAGCGCCGTTCGCCGGCCGAAGCTGAGCGCGAGGATGACGCCGCCGATGAGTCCGACGAGCAGGCCGAGCTCGAGCACGCGGCGAGACGTCCTGGCGCTCCAGGTCGCGGCGATGACGAGTTCGTGGCCGATCACGGCCGGGATGTTTCCGCGTCTGCGCTCGGCAAACCTACGCGGAGCGGGCCGCGGCGACTCGGCCGCGCTGTTCGGGCTCGGCCGCATCGCGCTCGCCGCGGCGCAAAAGCGTGAGGGCGGCGAGCGGGAAGATCACCACCGAGAGGAGGCCGGCCGCGATCAGCGCAGCGCCGGTGCCCTTGCTGATCAACCCCAGATCCATGCCGATCCCGGAGGCCACGACGAACAGGCTCAACGACGTCGCCTGGAGGAGCCCCGCCGCCACCGTTTGCGTCCCGGTGATCTGGCGCCGGTAGAGGATCGCAGGCACGCCCCGAACGACGAGCAGGATGGCCAGGAAGAGCGGCACCTTGAGCACGCTCGTCGCGCTCTCGAACAGCGCGCCGCCGTCGAAGCGGATCCCGCTCGCCACGAAGAAGAACGGAATGAACACCCCGAACCCGGCCGATTCGAGCTTCACGCGGAAGTCGCCGTGCGTCATCATCCGGTCGCGGTCGACGATCTTGATCACGGCGCCCGCGAGGAACGCGCCGAGGATCGCCTCGAGACCGAACTTCTCCGCGAGGACGACCATGATCACGAGCAGCAAGAACGCCCCTCGGACGCGGATCTGCGCCGTCGTGTCCTGGAGGCGGAGGAGGACGCCGGAGATGCGCATCGAGTGCTGCGCCTCCATGACGGCGAAGCCGACCGCAGCAATCATCATCAGGAAGCCGCCGAGGAGGAGCAGCTTCGCGCCGAGCGAGGAGTGCGAACCGGAGAAGAAGAGCGAGAGCAGCACGATCGTCAGCACCTCGGCGATCGAGGCCCCGGCGATCGTCAGCTGACCGAAGCGCGACTCGACGTTGTCGGTGTCCTTCAGCACGGGGATGACGATGCCGAGGCCGGTGGCGGCGAACATGATCGCGACGAGCAGGGGCGAGCGTACGAGACCGGCGCCGCTCAACACGAATCCGACGAGGATCGCCATGCCAAGCGAGACCAGCCAGGCGAGTCCCGTCACCTCGAGAAGCCGGCCGCGAAGGCGGTCGAAGTCGACCTCGAGCCCGGCGATGAAGAGCAGGAACGCCAGACCGAGGAGGCTCAGGACTTGAACCGGTGTGTCGACCTCGGCCCAGCCGAGCACGGACGGGCCGATGA
Source organism: Actinomycetota bacterium (assembly GCA_046732435.1). Classification (GTDB taxonomy): domain Bacteria; phylum Actinomycetota; class Thermoleophilia; order Gaiellales; family Gaiellaceae; genus JALZFG01. The sequence continues at coordinate 10,295 of JBKPNC010000027.1, read as the reverse complement.
GAATCCCGGCGACGAGCTCGAGCACGATCGCCGGGAGGCGGAAGGAAGGAAAGAAGCCGAGGAGCAGCGGTGCGCCGAACGCGACCGCGGCGACGATGGCCGTATTCGTGAACGAGACGTCGGGCATGGCGGCTGAGTCTTCGGAAGACGGCCGGCGTTACAGCTGTAACGCGAGCGGGCGACCCGAGACGATGCGAGCATGACCGAGATGACACTCACAGAGCCCGCCGCAGAACCGCGGCCACGCCACAGCGGCTACATCCCGATCGCCGATCACGGCATCATCGGCGATCTCCACTCCGTCGCCCTCATCGGCACCGACGGGACGATCGACTGGTACTGCCCCGAGCGCTTCGATGCACCGAGCGTGTTCGGCGCCATCCTGGACAAGGAGAAGGGCGGCTACTACCGCATCGCGCCCGCGGACGACGACTGGACCTCGACGCAGTTCTACTTCCCGGACACGAACGTCCTCGTCACCCGCTTCCTGAGCCCGTCGGGCGTCGCGGAGTTGATCGGCTTCATGCCGATCGCCGAGACCACGGCCGAGGAGCACCGGCACCGCCTCGTCCGGCGCGTCCTCGGCATCAAGGGCGAGATGCGGTTCAAGATCGAGGTCGAGCCGCGTTTCGACTACGCGCGCGCCTCGCACGAGACGCACGTCGACGAGCAGGGCGCCGTGTTCGCCTCCGACGCGTTGATGCTGGGACTGTCCTCGCCCGTCGCGCTCGAGCGCACTGCCGCCGGGGTCCGAGGCGAGTTCACCGTCTGCCCGAACGAGTCGCAGTCGTTCGTCCTCGATGTCCTCGTAGGCGATCGCGACCGGGCGAGCTACTCGGAGGATGAGACGCGCCGACTGTTCGTCGAGACCATCAAGTTCTGGAACCGCTGGCTCGCCAAGTCGACGTACCGCGGCCGCTGGCGCGAGATGGTGCACCGCTCGGCGCTGACGCTGAAGCTCCTGACCTACCGGCCGAGCGGGGCGATCGTCGCCGCCGCGACGACGAGCCTTCCGGAGCAGCTCGGCGGCCAGCGGAACTGGGACTACCGGTTCACGTGGATCCGCGACGCCTCGTTCTCCCTCTATGCCCTGCTGCGGCTCGGCTTCACCGAGGAGGCGGAGGCGTTCATGGGCTGGCTGACCGACCGCTTCCGCGGCCCGAACGTCCAGCACCCCTCGGGGCCGCTCCAGATCATGTACGGGATCGACGGCCGGGAGGAGCTGACAGAGGAGACGCTCGGCCACCTCGAGGGCTACCGCGGCTCGGCTCCGGTTCGGATCGGAAACGGCGCGGCGGATCAGGTGCAGCTCGACATCTACGGCGAGCTGATCGACTCGATCTACCTCTACAACAAGTACGGAGCCCCGATCTCGCACGACGCCTGGCAAGACGTCCGGCGGATCATCGACTGGGTCGCCGACAACTGGGACGGTCTCGACGAGGGCGTCTGGGAGACGCGCGGCGGCCAGCAGAAGTTCACCTACTCCCGCCTGATGACATGGGTCGCGGTCGAGCGCGCGATTCGGATCGCGCGGCAGCGAGGCCTGCCGGCGGACCTGGTGCGCTGGCTCGAGGTTCGCGACGCGATCTACGACCAGATCATGGCGCAGGGCTGGCACGCCGACCGCGAGGCGTTCGTCCAGCACTACGAGACGAACGTCCTCGACGCGTCCGTCCTCCTGATGCCGCTCGTGAAGTTCATCTCCCCGACCGATCCGCGCTGGCTCTCGACGCTCAATGCGATCAAGGACGAGCTCGTCTCCGACAGCCTCGTCTACCGCTACAACGCGGCAGCGTCGCCGGACGGGCTCGAGGGCGACGAGGGGACGTTCTCGATCTGCTCCTTCTGGTACGTCGAGGCGCTGGCGCGCGCGGGCCGCCTGGACGAGGCGCGGCTCGCGTTCGAAAAGCAGCTCACGTACGCGAACCACCTCGGCCTCTACTCGGAGGAGGTCGGGCCAACCGGCGAGCAGCTCGGGAACTTCCCGCAGGCGTTCACGCACCTGGCGCTCATCAGCGCGGCGGTAAACCTCGACCGGCAGCTGGGTTAGCCGAGCGCGTGGTAGTGAGATGCGCTGCCCGGGCGTGCCCGCGGCGGTGTCAAGGCTCGGGCTAGCCTTGGAGTCGTGGAGATGCCGGAACTGGGCAAGGCCGTCCTCGAGGAGGAGGAGGCCCTCGAGCTCGAGGACGCCGAGCTGTGGCAGGAAGACGGTGCCGATCACACCGGCTGGTTCTGCGTCCGCACGGATCCGTTTCCGTGTCCCGCCGCCGGTTGCAGCTTCGTCGCGGAGTTCATGACCGCGGCGCATCTGATCCTCGTCTGGGAGGAGGTCGACGACCCGAACCTGCTGCGGCACGCCCAGCGCGCGCAGGACGTCGGGCGCAATCCGCGGGTCAACCAGTACGAGCCGGGCTTCGGCCCGAGCGCGTCGTACTACGCGTGGGAGGCGGCCGGCCGCCCGGTGCACGGCATCCGCGGCCAGTAGTGATCGAGGCTCACTTCGGGGAGAGCTCGCCGTTCTCGGTCGGCGTCGAGGAGGAGTTGATGATCCTCGACTCGCAGACGCTCGAGCAGGTGCCGCGGGTGGACGCGTTTCTCGGCGACCATGGGTTCCACACCGAGCTCTTCGCCTCCGTCGTGGAGTTGAAGACCGGCATCTGCGCCTCCGCGCAGGAGGCGGCGGACGAGCTAGGCGCACTGCGCGAACGCGGCACGTCGATTGCCGAGCAGAATGGGCTTCGGCTCTGCGCCGCCGGCAGCCATCCGCTCAGCGACCCGGAAGCGCAGGAGATCGTCGACCTCGAGCGCTACCGCTCCTTCGTCGAGTACGCCGGCGTGTCGGCACGCCGACAGGGCGTCAACGGCCTGCACGTCCATATCGGCATGGCAAGCGCCGAAGCGTGCATGCAGTGTCTCGAGGCGATTCTTCCGTGGCTTCCCGTCCTGCTCGCGATCTCGGCCAACTCGCCGTACTTCGCCGGTCGCGAGACGGGGCTTGCGTCAAATCGTGCCGAGATCCTGGCGGAGCTGCCCCGGAGCGGGGCGCCGCCGCCGTTCCGGGTGTACGAGGAGTGGGAGTCGTTCGTCGAGCGCCTGGTCCGCCTCGGGCTCGCGAGCGACTACACGCTCCTCTGGTGGGACGTGCGGCCGCACCCCCGGTTCGGGACGCTCGAGGTGCGGGTCCAGGACCAGCCGACGTCGCTCGGCCGGACGGCCGCGTTCGTCGCGCTCGTCCAGGCGCTGTGCGCGTCCGCGCTCGAGTGGCCGCCGCAGCCGTACGAGCCGGCCGCGCGTGCCCTCTACCAGCAGAACCGCTGGGCGGCGCTTCGCTTCGGGCCAACGGCCCGCCTGGCCCACCCGGACGGCGATCGGGCCGTGGGCGCGGTCGCGCTCGCGGCGGAGCTCGTCGACCGGATTCGGCCGGCCGCTCGCTCGCTCGGCACGGAACCGCTACTCGACGCCCTCGACCTGCAGGCGTCGGAGGGAGACCTTCAGCTCGAGGTCGGCCGTGCGAGCGGGCTGCACGCAGTATGCGCCGATCTCGTTAGCCGGTCGCTAGCATCGGCGGCGTGACCACGACCGAGACGATCTCCGTCACCGGCATCCGCTGCGAGCGCTGCGTCAGCCGGCTCGCCGCCACGCTGCAGGGACACGACGGGCTCGAGTTCGCGAGCGCCAATCTGATCGGCGAGGTCACGCTCTCCTGGGACGAGGACCGGACCGACCGGGAGGCCTTGCTCGCAGCGCTCGCCGCCGGCGGATTCCGAGAATCCGCTTCCGGCTAGCCCGCGTCACGACCCGACTCGGAGATGCCGCCCGTTGCCGTCGGCGTGCCACTGTGCTGGTCGTGCGGTCCGTCCCCGGACGCCATGCCCTTGCGCGCGCGTACCCGCTCCTCCTGGGCCGACGAGTCGGTGTGCGTCCGAGCATCCTGCTCGGCGCTTCTCGAGGGGTCCTCCGGGATCACGTCGCCGTAGCCCTCGGCTCCGGGCGCATCGACGTCATGGCCGAGCCCGTAGTAGGCGGCCACCGCCTGCTGGTCCACGGTGTCCGATTCGACCTTCGGCGCATCCGCCAGCAGCTCGCGTGAGATCGTCGCCCGCACGACTCCCTCGCGGTCGTCGACGTTCGTGAGCGCGCGCGGCAGCGGCCGGCGCTGCTTCAGCAGCAGCCCGCGTTCCACGATCAGGACGTCGCCGTCGACTCCTGCGACGTGGCCGGCGATCTTGCCGTCGCTCGTCTCCACCTTGTATCCCTGCACGTCGTCCTCCTTCGGTCCGCGTGCTGGTCCGCTACCCGATCGCGCGCGGAATAAGCCTCGTGGGGACGTCGTTTGACATCGAGATGTCGTTGTTACAGTGGCCGGGTGAGCGAGTCGCGCACAGAGCCGCAGAGGCTGGCGCAGGCGGCGTCGGACCGCGTGCGGTTCGAGGAAGAGGCGATCGGCCTCGCCGATCAGGTCTACCAGGTGGCACGCCGGCTGGTGGGATCGCGCGAGGAGGCCGAGGACCTGATGCAGGAGACGTACGCCCGGGCGTTCCGCAGCTGGCGCTCGTACACGCCGGGGACGAACATGCGCGCGTGGCTGCTCCGGATCCTCGCGAACCTCAACATCGACCGCGGGCGGCGGCAGCAGCGCACTCCGGCGTCCCAGCCGCTGGAGGAGGGCGACTACTACCTCTACAACCGGCTCGAGTCGTCGACCTCGGAGAACGTCGACGAAGAGCGCGTGATCGAGCGGCTCTCGCAGGACGACGTGGTGACGGCCCTCTCGGAGGTGCCGCATGACTTTCGCGACGTCGTCGTCCTCGTGGACATCGGGCAGTTCTCCTATCAGGAAGCCGCGCAGATCCTGGACATCCCCGTCGGCACGGTCATGTCGCGCCTCCATCGGGGAAGGCGTATCCTCAAGAGGAACCTCGCCGAGGGCGTTGTAGCTGAGACCTGATGGGGACGCGCTTCGATCTCGATCCATGTGAGGCCTGCGAGGAGCTCCTGCAGTCGTACATGGATCGCGCGCTCAGCGAGGAGGAGCGGCAGGAGGCGCAGCGCCACCTCGATGCGTGCGCGTACTGCGCCAGGCGGTACCGCTTCGAGGAGAGCCTGCGCACGTTCGTCCGGCGCGTCTCGGTGGAGCCGATGGCGCCGGAGCTGAAGCTGAAGCTGCAGGCGCTCCGCACGCCGCTGACCTAGACGTCGGCGGGATAGTCCACGTCCCCGGGCGCGCCGAGGTCGTCGCAGGGGATCTCGACGGAGGGGAGCGCGCGCAGTCCTTCGTCCGGGACGGTGCTCCAGGCTGCGCGGGCAATCAGGAGCGGGTGGCCTCGGGCGCCGTTGTACGTGGCGGCAAGGATCTCCCCGCCGCCGGCGCGCCAGCGGCCGACGACCCGGTCGATCGCGGCCGGGTTCAGGTTCGGGCCGTCGGCGAGGAGCACGACCGCCGCCTCGGCGCTCGCCGGCAGGGCCGCGAGCCCGCAGCGGAGCGACGCTCCCGGCCCTCGTGCCCAGTCTGCGCAGTGGACGGTGCGCGCGTCGGTCTCGACGTCGTAGGCGCCCAGCACGACGACGACGTCGCCGAGCGCAGCGCTTTGTCGCGCGCGCTCGAGCACCGCGGGGAGGAGGATGCGCTGCTTCGGCGACCCGAACCGGGTGGCCGCGCCGGCAGCGAGGATCACTGCAGCGATCACGGCGCCATTCTCACCTGCGGTGGTTGTGATCAGCTGTAGCGCTCAGTGTCGGCCCTGGCGTTGTCACTCGCACTTGCGGCCGCCTTCGTGCACGCGTTCTGGAATGTTCTGATCGCCGGGGCGCGCGACACGCAGGCGGCAACGGCTGTCGCGCTCGCCGTCGGCGCGCTCGCGTTCGCGCCGGTCGCCGCCGCGACCTGGCGCGTCGAACGCGGGGCCGTCCCGTTCGTGGTCGCGTCGGCGGCCCTCGAGCTCCTCTATGTCGCGCTCCTCGCCGCCGCGTACGCTCGGTCCGAGCTCAGCCTCGTCTACCCCCTCTCTCGCGGGCTCGCGCCCGTGTTCGTTCTGGTCGTCGCCGTGCTTGCGCTCGGCGCTGCAACGAGTGCGTCGCAGCTCGCCGGCGTGCTCGTCGTCGTCGCCGGGGTGCTTGCCGTCCGCGGCCCCCGTGGCCGCGCCGATCGTCGCGGCGTCGCCTTCGCCCTCTCGATCGCGACGACGATCGCGGCGTACACCCTCGTCGACAATTCGGGCGTCGAGCATGCCGCCGCGCTCTCGTACTTCGAGCTCGCCCTCGCGCCGACCGCCGTCCTCTATCTGGCCGCGATGCTCGCCCGGCGAGGCGGCTCGGCTCTCACCGGCGAGGTCTCTCTCCGAACCGTCGTCGCCGGCGTCGCGATGTTCGGCGCCTACGCCCTCGTCCTCGTCGCGCTCCAGCACGCGCCGGCAGCGCCCGTGTCGGCCGTCCGTGAGACGAGCGTCGTCATCGCCACCGTCCTCGCCGCGCGAATCCTCCACGAACGCGTGACCGCCCTCCGTCTCGCTGGAGCGACGCTCGTCGTCGCGGGCATCGCGCTGCTTGCGATCTAGCTGATCGCCACTGACTCGACGGCGACCCGCTCGGTCGGATTCTGCCCGGCGTCCCCGAGCTCGCCGATCGCGAGCACGACGTCCATGCCGTCCGTCACCCGCCCGATCACGGCGTAGTCCGGTGGCAGCCCGGCGTCGTCGGCGGTGACGACGAAGAACTGGCTTCCCGCTGTCCCCGGAGGATCGGTCGCGGTCTTCGCCATCGCGACGACCCCCTGCTCGTACGTCGTGTCCGCGGCGGGCGGGTCAACGGTTGAGTAGCCGGGCCCGCCCGTTCCCGTGCCGGTCGGATCGCCGCCCTGGATGACGAACCCCGGGACGATGCGATGGAACACCGTGCCGTCGAAGAACCCCTTGCCGGCGAGCTCGACGAACGAGGCAACCGCCCGCGGCGAGGTGGTCTCGTCGAGCTCGAAGGTGAAATCGCCGTGCGTCGTGTGGACGGTCGCCGTGGCCATCGGGGCACCCTACATCGGTCGGGCCCGTCCGACCACGAGCGGGCGCACGATCGGCGGTGACATCGGCAGCCTGCCCCGCTCGAGCCGCTCGATCTCGAGCGGCGAGGCCTCGAGCGCGGCCACGGTCCGGCGGTTGCAGTTGCAGCCGTCCGCGACGCGCTTCCACACGCCGTTGAGGCGATCCTGCCAGCGGGCGAGGCCCAGATCGTCGGCACGAACGTGCTCTGCGAAGAGAAAGGCGCCGTCCGGCTTCAGCACCCGGCGCACCTCGGCGAGCGCGCGCGACTGGTTCTCGACCGTGCACAGGACGAGCGTCATCACGACCGTGTCGAAGGAGGCATCGTCGAACGGCAGCTCCTCCGCCCGTCCAGGCACGACCGTCGCCTGCCGGCCGCTCTGCTCCACCTTCCGGTGAATCCGCCTGGCGAAGGGCTCGCTGGGCTCGAGCAGCACGAGCTCGTCGATCGCATCGGGGTAGTGACGGAGGTTCGCACCCGTGCCCGCCCCGATCTCGAGCACCCTTCCTCTCGCCTCGGCGAGCAGCTTGCGGCGCTGCGCGCCGAACTCGCGGTCGCTCCGCTCGGTCATCCGGTCGATGACCCAGGCCTTGAACTCGCCGCGGCTCACGCCGCGACCGCGGTCAGTGCACGGCGCACGAGCGCGCGCCCGAGCTCGACCTTGTACGTCGTCCCGGGCAGCGGCGTCGCCTCGTCGAGCGCGTCTTCGCCGGCAAGCACCCAGGGGATCGGCGCCACACCGGCAAGGGCCAGCCGGACGTCGGCGCCTAGTCGCGACGCCGCAACGCCCACGAGCGGGAACGCCCAGCGCCGGCGGTCCATCGCCTTGAGGTACGTGCTCGCGTCCGGACTGGGCACGGTCAGCTCGAGAATCAGCTCATCCGGCGCCAGGGTCGTCGTCGAGCGGTCGTCGTCGGTCGGGAGCCGGTAGAGGTCGGCGACCGGAAATTCCCGCCGGTCGGTGCGAATCCGGGCGTCGAGCGCGATCAGCGCCGCCGCTGGATCCGACGGATGCGCCGAGGCGCAGCTTCCGTTCGCGAAGATCGCGTGTTCGCGATGCTCGCCCGCCCGCGCGAAGCAGCGCTCGCCGCCGCGGAGCCAGCACGGGTAGTCGAGCCGCCAGTACCAGCACCGCGTGGCCTGCAAGAGATTTCCACCGATCGTGCCCATCGAGCGCAGTTGCGGCGACGCGGCGAGCCGGCAGGCCTCCCGCAGCGCCGCGGGGATCTGCGGATCCGCCTCGAGCTCGGCGAGCGTCGTGCCGGCGCCGACGACCCCGTCGTGGATGCCGCGCGGCACGACGCCCTGCAGCTCGACGAGCGTGTCGGCCCGCGCGAGCCCGTCGTGGAGGAGCGGCACCAGCTCGGTGCCGCCCGCCAGCGCAACGGCGCCGTTTCCGAGGGAGGAGACGGCCTCGGCCGTCGACTCAGGCCGTCGTAGCTCCAACCGGCTCCCGCCGTCGTTGCTCGGCCTCGCGGAGTGCGCGAAGCATCTCCTCACGGGTCAGCGGCAGCGACCGCACGTCCGCGCCGGTCGCGTCGCGAATCGCATTCGCGATCGCGGCGGCGGTCGGAATGATCGGCGGCTCGCCGAGGCCCTTCGAGCCGAGATTCGTCAGGTGCTCGTCGGGGATGTCGACGAGCTCCGACACGATCTCCGGCACGTCGGCGATCGTCGGCATTCGATAGGCGTCGAGCGTTTGCGTGAGGACGTCGCCCGTCGCCGGGTCGAGCAAGCGCTGCTCGGACAGCGTGTGGCCGATCGCCTGGATGATCCCGCCCTCGACCTGGCTCGACGCGCCGAGCGGGTTGATTACACGCCCGACGTCGTGGATGGCCGCGACGCGCTCGACGCGCACCTCGCCCGTCTCGACGTCGACCGCGACCTCCGCGACCTGAACGCCGAACGTGAGCACCCGCATTCCGGTCGGGTTCGGCCCGCGATTCCCCCGCCCCTGGATCTGCCCCTCCTCGAGCATTCCGGTGATCTCCTCGATCGGCCAGGAGCCGCCGTCGGAGGACACGATGTGCCCGTCGCGGAGCGAGAGGACCCGCTGCTGGACGTGGAAGCGCTGCGCCGCGAGCTCCAGGATCTGCTCCGCGGCGTCGGCCGCGGCACAGCGTACCGCGGGCCCCATGCTCGGCGTCGTGGACGAGCCGGCGGAAATCGACGCGTACGGGCCGCGCGCGGAGTCGCCGATCGCGACGGTGACCCGCTCGAGCGGTAGGCCGAGCTCCTCGGCCGCGATCTGCGCCATCGCCGTCCGCGTGCCGGTGCCGATGTCCTGCATCGCGGTGACGACCGTCGCGCGGCCGTCGCCGCCGACCCGGACCCACGCGTACGAAGGAGGACCCCCGCCGCCGTACCACGTCTGGCTGGCGAGCCCGACGCCACGCTTCCACGGGCCCTCGGACCGTGCCCGGACCTCGTCCCGCCTGGCCCAGTGCTTCTCCGCGCGGCGGTAGCACTCGGCGAGATTCTTGGAGGAGAACGGCCGGCCGTCGACGAGATCCGCGTCGGCGTGATTCCTGCGTCGCAGCTCGAGCGGATCGAGATCGAGCCTGGCCGCGAGCTCCCCGAGGAGACACTCGAGCCCGAACGTTCCCTCGACGAATCCGGGGGCTCGGAACGCCTTCATCGGCGGCGTGTTCAGCTTCGCTCCGTACTCGACGGTACGCACGTTGTCGCAGGCGTAGAGCATCTGCATCGGCCCCGCCGTCGAGGCGAGCCAGCCGTCCCAACCGAGGGACGCGACGAACTCGCCGCCGAGCGCCGTCAACGTGCCGTCCGAGCGCGCCCCCGCGACGAGTCTCTGAATCGTCGCGTTGCGGTTCCCCGCATCGAGGTTCTCCTCGCGCCGCGTCAGCGCACAGCGCACCGGGCGGCCCGTACGGCGCGCCAGCTCGGCCGCGATGAATGTGAAGTCGCCCGGCCCGTTCTTGGACCCGAAGCCACCGCCCATGAACTCGCAGACCACGCGCACCTTGTCCTCCGGCAGCCCGAGCGCGGCGGCCACGTCCGCGCGGACGCCCCAGATGAACTGCGTCGACGTGTAGACGGTCAGCGTGTCGTCCTCCCACGCACAGACGGACTGGTGGGGCTCCATCGAGTTGTGGAGGACGGTCTGCGTCCGGTACTCGGCCTCGACGACGACGTCGGCCTCCGCCAGCCCCTGATCCAGGTCGCCGCGCTCGTAGTGCGTCGGCTCCGCAAGGAGCGTGCCCTGCGCGACGGCCTCGTCGGGGTCGAGGAGCGGCTCGAGG
>JBKPNC010000026.1:0-20791 GCA_046732435.1 Actinomycetota bacterium | reverse complement strand
GCCCCGGAGAGCGCAGTTACCTACCTGCGACGGGCGCTCGCGGAGCCGCCGCCCGACGCTGTTCGCGCCGACGTGCTCTACGAGCTCGGCTCCGCCGAGAAGCTCGTGCACGGGCCGTCCGCCGCGGAGCACTTACGCGAGGCGCTGGCGCGCACCACCGATCCCGAACGGCGGGTGCAGACGCGCATCGAGCTCGCCCGGGCGCTCTTCTTCAGCCGGCAGATCGACGCAGGCGCCGCCGCCTTCGCCGCGGCGATCGCCGAGCTCTCGGAGTCCGATTCCGAGCCACGCCGCCGAGCGCTCGCCGGCTACCTGTTCGTTTGCCTGTCCGACCCCGCGATGCTGCGGTCGGCCGAGCCGCACTTCGCGCGGGCGTCGCAGCTCGACCTCCTGACCAGCGCGGGCGGGCAGATGCTGCTCGCGGTGCTGTCCTACCGCGGCGCTCGGTGCGGCGACCCGCGCGACGAGGCCGTCGAGCGCGCCCGCCTCGCCCTCGACGGCGACGCGCTCTTCGAGGAGGAGGACGCGGCCTTCTACTCGCTGCCCGGACTCGTGCTGGACGCCGCCGACCTCCTCGACGAGGCGGAAGCCGTCTGGGACCGCGTGCTGGACGTCGCCCGGCGGCGCGGCTCGATCTTCGCGTTCGCCGCCGGCTCGGGGTTCCGGGCGCACACTCGCCACCTGAGCGGCTCGCTCGCCGAGGCCGCGGAGGATGCGCGGGCCGCCCTCGACGCCGCGCGTGCGCACGGGCTCGACACCGGGCTGCCCTATGCGCTGGCCTTCCTGGGCGATGCCTTGATCGATCTCGGCGCGCTCGACGCCGCGGCCGATGCGCTGTCCCAGGCGGAAGTGCCGGAGGAGCCACCGATGAGCGCGCACTTCAACTTCTTCCTCTCCTGCCGGGGCCGACTCCGGATGCTTCAGGGACATTTCCGCGAGGGGCTTCGGGACCTGGAGGCAGTCGGGCGGATCGACGATGCGCTCGGCGCGACCACGCCGGGGTTCGCCGTGTGGCGTCCATACGCGGCGCTCGGCTACCTCCGGCTCGGCGAGAGCGAGCGGGCGCGGGCGCTCGCGGAGCGCGAGCTCGAGCTGGCGCGCGAGTGGAGCGCCGCCAGGCCGCTCGGCGTCGCCTTGCGCACGGCCGGCCTCGTCGAGGGCGGTGAGCGGTGCGTCGCGCTCCTCCGGGAGAGCGCCGAAGTCCTCGAGGCGTCGCCGGCCCGCCTCGAGCGCGCGCGCACCATGCTGGAGCTCGGGACCGCGCTGTCGAGCGCGACCCGCCGCGCCGAAGCGAGAGCGCGGCTGACCGCGGCGCTCGAGCTTGCTGAAGGCTGCGGCGCCGCTCCGCTCGCCGAACAGGCCCGCTCGCAGCTCAGCGCGACGGGAGCACGCGTCCGCGCGGTCAGGCCCTCAGGCCCGGACGCGCTGACGGCGAGCGAACGACGGGTCGCAGACATGGCACGCGAGGGCCTGACGAACCGGCAGATCGCGCAGGCCCTCTTCGTGACGCCGAAGACGGTCGAGGTCCACCTGTCGAGCGTCTACCGCAAGCTGGGCATCTCGTCGCGGAACGACCTCGCCCGGGCGCTGACGCCGCGAGAGCCGGTCGCGCCAACGGCGTAGCGACTACGCGCTCTTCTCCGCTTCCAGCAGCTTCTTGGCTTGCTGAAGCTCCCGGCGCGCCTCCTCGCTCACGACCGGGAAGCGAGGATCGATCTCGATGAGGGTGTTTGCGATCACGGAGGCGGCGGCGAGCCGCGCGAACCACTTGCGATCTGCGGGGATCACGTACCACGGCGCCCACTCGGTGCTCGTATTCGACAGCATCTGCGAAAACGCCCGCTGGTAGTCGTCCCAGTGCTGCCGCTCCCGGACGTCGGCGGCTGCGAACTTCCAGTTGCGATCCGGCTCGTCGATCCGTCGCAGGAACCGCGTCCGCTGCTCCTCCTTCGACAGGTTGAGGAACAGCTTCACGATTCGGAAGCCGTTGTCGGTGAGATAGCGCTCCCACTCGTTGATCTCGCGGTACCGGCGCTGCCAGATTCCCGCTCGCCTCACCGACTTCGGCAGTTTCTGGCGGTCGAGGAGCTCCTCGTGGACGCGCACGACGAGGACTTCCTCGTAGTGCGATCGGTTGAAGATCCCGATCTGCCCGCGGCTGGGAAGCCGCTGCGAGTAGCGCCACAGGTAGTCGTGGTCGAGCTCCTCGTCAGACGGCACCTTGAAGCTGTGCACGGAAACACCCTGCGGGTTCACGCCGCTCATGACGTGGCGGATCGTGCCGTCCTTCCCGCCGGCGTCGATCGCCTGAAGCACGATCAGCACCCCGTACGTGTCCTGGGCGGCCAGCCGCATCTGATACTCGGCCAGCAACTCGACACCGCGCGCCAGCAGCTCGACCCCCTCCTTCTTCGAGTCGATTCCCGCCTTGAACGCGGAGTCGAAATCCCGCTCCAGCCGCACCTTCGAGCCAGGCCGCACGCGGAACGGCTGGACGAACTCCTCGATGCGCTTCTTTTCCTGCCGCGCCACGCTCATCCTGGTCGGCGACTCTACTGCGCGGTGCCGGGCCCGCGGACGGGCCCGGCACCATGCGGGCTCACTCGTACTGCAGCGCCCGCAGAACGTTCAGCCGGGCGGCGCGCCTCGCCGGCAGGATCGCCGCGATCAGGCCGCACACGATCGCGACCACCACAAACGCGACGAGCGGTACCACCGGGAGCGAGAACCCGACGCCGTAGGTCGACAGCGACCGCGTCACGATGGCGGCGAAGCCGAGCCCGAGCGGAATCCCGAGGGCTGCGCCGATCAGCGCCGTGATCACGCTCTCGTGTCGAACCATCCGGCGGGTCTGCCGACGGGTCATGCCGACCGCCCGCAGCATCCCGAGCTCCCGTGTCCGCTCGAACACCGCCAGCGCCAGCGTGTTGACCATGCCGAGCAGGCTGACGATGCCGGACAGCGCGAGCAGGACGTAGAGCAGGTTGAGGACGGACGACAGCCACGAGGTCCGCTCGGAGACGAACTCGTCGGTCGTGCGGACCGTGGCAGCCGGGAAGCCGGCCAGTGTCCGCTCGATCGACTCGCGGCTTCCGCCCTGGACGAGCGCGAAGGCGAGCGGTGAGCGCGGGTAGGCCGAGCGGAACGTCGATTGCGAGACGACGACGCTGCCGAGCAGCGGATCGAAGCGCGCCGGCTCGTAGATCGCCTTCACGCGGAGCGGGAGGGAGTTCCCGCCCGCCGTCAGCAGCCGGAACGAGCTCCCGACGGCGAGGTGATGCCCGTCGGCGAACGATTTCCGGACGATCGCCTCTCCACGGCCGAGGGTGCGCGCGTCGGCATCCGAGCCCTGCGACCACTTGAAGCGGTACGGCCCCACGATCGTGGCCGGCTGCACGCCGCTCACGTCGACGTTCGCGCCGTCGAAGTGGGCCCGGTCGCTGACCACGCTGGTGGCCGACCGGATGTCCGGTGTACGGCCGACCGCCTGTCCGGCAGCTGCCGGGAGGTTCTGCCAGGCGCTCTTGCTCGTCACGACGTAGCTGGTGTCCAGCTGGTCGCGAACGGCGTTCTCGTCGGCCGACTGGAGCCCCTTCGCGAACGCGGCGACGAAGGTCACTAGCGCGAGGCCGATCATCAGCGCCGCCGCCGTCGCCGCCGTGCGACCGGCGTTGCGCACTGTGTTCTCGCGCGCGAGGCGACCGGCGATGCCGAAGCTCGCAGAGGGCCGCCCGACGAGTCCGGCGAGCAGCGGGACGAGCCGCGGCGAGAGCACCGCGACGCCGACGAACAGCGCCACCGTCCCGACGGCGATGGCCGTGATGCGCACGGCCGTGCCGACGCCCCCGGCGAGCAGCCCGTAACCGAGCAGCGCGGCCGCGAGCGCCGCCAGCGCGCCGCCCGCGTAGGGCGTCCACCGGCGCGGCTGTGAAACGATCGCCCCCTCGCGAACGGCCGCAATCGGCGGGATGCGAGTGGCCCGTAGCGCCGGGGTCAGGCCGGCGAGCAGGGTGATGACGATGCCGATCGCAAGCGAGACGATCACGGTCCGCATCGCAAACACGGTGCCGGCCTGCGGAAGCGCGAGCCCGAACGTGTCCATCAGCGAGGCGAGCCCCTTGGCGAGCCCGAGCCCGAGGAAGAGACCTGCCACCGAGGAGACGACGCCGAGCGCCACCGACTCGGTGAGCACCGTCCGCAGTACCTGCCGGCGCGAGGCGCCGAGCGTCCGCACGGTGGCGAACTCCCGCGTCCGCTGCGCGACCGTGATCGAAAGGGTGTTGAAGATCACGAACGCGCCCACGAACAGCGCAATGGCGCCGAACGCGAGCAGGAACCAGCGGATGAACGAGATGAAGCTCTCGACGCCGTTTGCCTGCTCCTGGGCGTAGGCCTTGCCGGTCTTCACCTGCGCGTTCGACGGCACGAGCGAGCGGAGCTCGCGCACGATCTGGGCCTGACCGACGCCGGGCCCGGCCGCCACGGCGATCGCGTCGTACCCGCGCTTGTGGAGGAGTGCCTGGGCGGTCGGGAGATCGAAGACGGCGATCGTGGCGCCGCCGAGCGTTTTCACGCCGCCGTAGGTAGCGGTGCCCGTGATGCGGAACGCCCGCGTCGGCCCGTCGGCCGAGACGCCGATCGGATCGCCGACATGGAGATGCTCCTTCTCGGCGACGGCGGCGTCGACGACCACCTGGTGGTGGCCGTGCGCCCAGCGCCCGTCGGTCAGGTGCAGGGGGTTGAAGCGCGGGTACGACGCGTCGACGCCGAAGCCGAACGTCGGATTGCCACTCGACTCGATCGCCTTCCCGTCCTTGACCAGCTTGGCCTGCGTTGAGTTTCCGTTCAGGTCGATGATCTGACCGGCCGCCGCCTGGACGTCAGGCTGCGAGCGGATCTCGCGGAGAAGCGCCGGCGAGACGGTGGCGTTTCCGCCCGACGAGTAGTCGACGATCTTGCGACCGCTGACCACGGCGTCGGTCTTGTCGTACGACGCCGCGAAGATGTTGTCGAACGCCTTGGAGATCGTGTCAGTGAGCACGAAGCTGCCGCTGACGAGCGCGACGCCGAGAACGATCGCGAGCGCCGTCAGGATCGTCCGGAGCTTCCGTCCCAGGAGCCCTCTGAGCGCGACGGTCGTCATCGCCCGCTCACCTCCTCCATGGCGGACAGGATCCCGGCCTGCGAGCAGCCCTTCATGTCGCGGACGATCTCGCCGTCCGCGAGGAAGAGCACCCGGTCGGCGGACGAGGCGGCCCGGGCATCGTGCGTGACCATCACGGTCGTCTGCCCGAGCTCGTCGACGGAGCTGCGGATCAGCCGCAACACCTCTTCGCTGGTCGCCGAGTCCAGGTTTCCGGTCGGCTCGTCGGCGAAGAGCACCGTCGGGCGCGTCACCAGGGCCCGGGCGAGGGCCACGCGCTGCTGCTGCCCACCGGACAGCTGCGCCGGCCGGTGGCGGCGGCGACCGTCGAGGCCGACCGTCTCGAGCAGCTCGTCGAGCCACTCACGATCCGGCTTCTTGCCGGCCAGCGAGAGCGGGAGCACGACGTTCTCCTCCGCGGACAGCATCGGCAGCAGGTTGAAGAACTGGAAGACGAAGCCGATGTGCGTGCGGCGCAGCTTCGTCAGCTGGTCGTCGCCGAGCGTTGTGATCTCCGTGCCCGCGATCGAGACCGTCCCGGACGTGGGCCGGTCGAGGCCGGCGAGAATGTGCATCAGCGTCGACTTGCCCGAGCCCGAGGGCCCGACGACCGCCGTGAGCCGCCCGGATTCGATCTCGAGCGATACGTCGCGGAGGGCATCGACCGCCGCGTCGCCCTGGCCGTAGCGGCGGCTGACGTCGCGAGCCTCGATGACGGCGATTCGCTGGTCGAGCAAGACCTGTTCGTCTGCGAGCGCGACTGCTGGTTGCATGACTGCTCCTTCCATCGGTGCCGCTTGCGAGTTCATGGCCTTTCTGACTCGACGGTAGGAGCCGCCGCGCGGAACGTCGTCGGCCCCGCAATCGATCCTGCGTCGTCCTGGCGAACGATTCGAAGTCGTCCGCGCGGACGACGCGGCCCGCGCAAATGTGGGGTACGTTGAGGTCGTGACGGAACGGCTCGGGGCCTGGACTCGGAACTACGGCATCGACGTCATCGCGGTGGCTCTCACCATCGGCGCCATCGTGGAGAGCCCGTTCATCGACAAGCCGCATTCGTGGATGGTCGCCCTGTGCGGGCTCGGGACACTCGGTCTCATCGCCCGGCGTTGGTACCCCCTCGGAGGGCCGCTCGTGCTCCCGCTCTCGTTCGTCATCGGAGCGATCGTCGCGCCGGCCGCGCTGCAGGCTTCGACGTCTCCGTTCTTTGCGGTCATCATCGCCGCAGCAGTCATCGGCGCCTACAACGACCTCCGCCACGCAGCCGCCGGGCTCGCCGTGGTCCTGGCGGTCCTCGTCTTCGTCGACCAGCGCTTCCCGCACTCATCCGCAGGCGACTACATCTGGCCCGCGGCGTTCTTTAGCGCGGCGTGGCTCGTCGGCGTGCTCCTCAACCAGCGCAGCATCAAAATGCGCGAGCTGAAGGCGAGGGCCGAGCGGCTCGAGCACGAACGGGAGGAGCGCGCGCGCACTGCCGTGGCAGAGGAGCGCGCGCGGATCGCGCGCGAGCTCCACGACGTCGTCGGCCACAGCGTGAGCGTCATGACGGTGCAGGCGTCCGCGGTGCGGCGGTTGCTGAAGGACGACCAGGAGCAGGAGCGTGAGGCGCTGCTCGTCGTCGAGCAGACCGGCCGCGAGGCGCTCGCCGAGATGCGCCGCCTCGTCGGCGTTCTCCGCCGGCCCGAGGAGGCGCCGGCGCGCGCACCGCAGCCGAGCCTCGAGCACCTCGACCGCCTGGTCGCGCAGGTCCGCGACGCCGGTCTTCCCGTCGATCTGCACGTGGAGGGCGACGCGCTCAAGCTGGCGCCGGGGGTCGACTTGACTGCGTACCGAGTCATCCAGGAGGGCCTGACGAACGCGCTGAAGCACGCGCGCGCGAGGCATGCGGACGTGCTCGTCCGCTACGCCGGCGAGCAGGTGGAGCTCGCCGTGGTCGACGACGGCGAGGGCAACGGCGCGGGCGGCGGGGACGGCGGAGGCCACGGGCTGATGGGGATGCGGGAGCGCGTCGCTGTCTTCGGCGGCGATCTGGACGCCGGCCCGCGGCCGGGCGGCGGATACGAGCTGCGCGCACGCATCCCGGTGAACGGCACGTGACGAAGGTCCTGATCGTCGACGACCAGGCGCTCGTGCGCACCGGGTTCCGCATGATCCTGGAGGCGGAGAACGACATCGAGGTCGTCGGCGAGGCCGCCGACGGTCGCGAGGCGATCGACGAAACACGGCGGCTGCACCCGGACGTCGTCCTGATGGACGTTCGCATGCCCGAGCTCGACGGCATCGAGGCGACCCGCCGCCTGCTCGAGCGCGACGGGGTGGAAACGAAGGTCGTGATGTTGACGACCTTCGACATGGACGAGTACGTCTACGAGGCGCTGCAAGCGGGTGCGAGCGGCTTCATGCTCAAGGACGTTCCGCCCGAGCAGCTGGTCACGGGCATCCGGTCGGTGGCGTCCGGCGACGCGCTCCTCGCGCCCGCCGTGACGCGCCGCGTGATCGAGGAGTTCGTGCGGCGGCCGCCTGCCTCGGTGCAGCGGCCGCCCAAGGAGGTCGAGGAGCTCACGGACCGCGAGCTCGAGGTGCTGAAGCTGATCGCGCGCGGGCTTTCGAACGCCGAGATCGCCAAGGAGCTGTTCGTCAGCGAGACGACGGTGAAGACGCACGTCGCCCGGGTGCTGATGAAGCTCGGGTTGCGCGATCGAGTACAGGCGGTCGTCCTCGCGTACGAGTCCGGCATCGTCCAGCCGGGCGCCGCCTGACAGCCGCCGGCCACCTCCCCCGTCATCCTCGAGGACGACCCCCCGTAGACCCGGAGGACGACGTTAGGGGTGATCACGAGTCACCCCCGACGGCGAGCGCAGATCGTCCCTCCGGCCGACGACTTCCCCCGGGCGCCGCCGTACCGTGGCGGAAATGAGACGGAAGCTCTTCATCTCGCTCCTCGTCGCCGCGTTGATCCTCCTCGCGGTCGGCGGATGGACGGTCAGCGCAGCCCGTAAGCTCCTGTCGCCGAGCTCGCGCCTGATACCACGCGCGGCCTGACGGCAGTCAGAAAGGGAAGCGATGGACACCGACGCCGAGCACGCGTTATCGACCTCGTGGGTCGGGATGCGTATGGGCGTCGACCCGGTCCTCGTAAACGCGATGCGCCGCGCGGGGGAGCTCTACGCCGTTCGGCGGCCGGGATCGCAGGAGTGGCTCTACCCGGCGTGGCAATTCGGGTCTGACTGGAAGCCGCGGCCCGACGTCCAGCGGGTGTTGCGCGCGGCTCGCCAGGCTGGTCTGGACGAGACCGCGTTGGCCGAGGTGCTGAACCGCCGCGTCGGTGTGGTCGGCTCGCCGCGCCGCCTACTCGACGTGCTCGTCGAAGGCGACGCCGAGCCCGTGCTCGCGGCGATCCGGGCTTCTTGAGCCTCAGCCGATCGAGGACGACGAGCTCGAGCTGCTCGACGAGCTCGGGACGAAGTTGACCGAGACGCTGGTGTCGGCATCCATGGTCACCGCGCACTGGTCCCCCGTCGTCCCCTGACACGCACCGCCCCAGTCGACGGTCGCGTTCTCCGGCGCCGCCGTCAGCGTCACGGGGGTTCCCGAGACGAAGTCGGCGGTGCAGATGGAGGGGCAGACGACGTTCCCGGGGTTGCTCGAGACGCGGCCCGGTCCAGTGGCGAACACGGACAGCGAGAACGAGGCCGTCGTCGTAGTCGTGGAGCCGGTCGTGGTCGTTCGCGTCGAGGTTGTCGTGTTCGTGCTGCTCGTCGACGAGGAGCTGTTGCTCGAGTCCCGCGTCAAGAGCCAGGCCGCGACGCCCCCGCCGGCGAGCAGGAGCAGCGCCACGATGATTGCGACGGCGACCGGCCAGCGGCTCCGCGGCGGCGGAGGCGGAGGCGGGGGAGGGGCGAGCAGATCGACGTTGTGCCGCGTGATCCGGATGCCCTCGACGTCGCCTATTTGCTCGCGGATGCGGAGCGCGCGCGTGAGGTGGTCGCCCGCCGCATGTGCGTCCTCGGCGGCGAGCCAGAACGTGCCCAGCTCGTGGTGCGCCCACGCCTCGCTGCCCGCGTCGGCAAGCGCCTGCGCCGACCTGAGCGCCACGTGGAGCGACTGGGCGAGCGCGACCCATCGCAGCAGCAAAGCGAGCAGCGCCGACAGCGCGCGTCCGAGGCGGAGGGCATCGCGGTGCCGGCCCTCCCGGTCCAGGCGCTCCAGAAGCGCGAGGAGCGCATCGGTCTCCCTCGCGACTGCCTGAGGGTCGAATCCCCGGCCCGAGGCGACAGTGTTGAAGAGGTCGATCGCGCGCTCCACCCTGGCCGTCACCGTGCCGGCGTCCGTGACGGCGCGCTCGATCTCGTCGACCGGGGCATGCCCCGGCTGTCGGAGCGCCTCGTTCAGCGGCCGCGGGTCGTTGCGCGTCGGCTGGGCGGCGAAGTCGGCGCGGGTGCCCGCCGCTGCTCCGACCTCGAGCACGTAGCGGCCGACACCGATGGTGCCCGTGGTGCTTCCGTACATGGGGTAGTCGGACGTTGCGCGATCGTCTTGTGTGCTGGACGGGCTGTCAACCGGGAAGCGCGGCGGGCCCGCTTCTCCGGCACCGCGCAGCCGTCACGGTACGCTGGCCGCATCTGCAGCCTCCGCTACGACCCCGAGCACCTCGCTCGCTGGTACGACGACTACGGCGAGCGCGAGTGGGCGCGGCTCGAGGCTACCGCGATGGACCGCGTCAACTTCGAGGTGCACCGTCGGTTTCTCGACGAGTGGGTACGGCCGGGCGATCGCGTCCTCGAAGCCGGCGCCGGCCCGGGTCGCTTCACGCTCGAGCTCGCGCGCATCGGCGCACGGGTGGTCGTGGGCGATATCTCGCCGCGACAGCTCGAGCTTCACGCCGAGAAGACCGCGGCTGCCGAGAGTGCCGTCGAAGAGCGCGTGCTGGTCGACATCGTCGACCTCTCGCGCTTTACGGACGAGGCGTTCGATGCGGTTGTCTGCTACGGCGGTCCCGTCAGCTACGTGATCGGCCAGGCGGACCGTGCGCTCGGCGAGCTGCTCCGGGTGACACGGCGCGGCGGTGCTGCGCTCGTCAGCGTGATGTCGCTGCTCGGTTCGGCGCGGGCGTTTTTCGGACACTTCCCGGACCTGATCGAAGAGTTCGGGTGGGAGCGGGCGGTTGCGCCGATCTTCGAGACCGGAGACCTGGCGGCCGACGTCAACGCGGGTCATGTCCTACGCATGTACCGGTGGAGCGAGTTGGAGTCGCTGCTCTCGCGTCAACCGTGCCGGGTCCTGGCGGCGTCGGCCTCGAATTTCCTCTCCGTCGGGAACGGCGACGTGTTCGACGACCGCTTCCTCGAGCTCGAGATCACCGCCTGCCGCGAGTCGGGAGCGCTGGACGCCGGGACGCACATCGTCGTCGCGCTCGAGCGGCTGTGAGCGATCGGCTGGCATGATTCCCCGCCCGTGAGCTACGCCGTCGCCCACCTCGACGAGATCGAAGACCGCCCGTACCGCGAGTGCCGGCTACGGCCGGTTCGCCTGCACTTCGGCATCACGGCGTTCGGCGTCAACGCGTGGACGGCTCGCGCGGTGGGCGATCGCCTGATCCCCGAGCACGACGAGTCGGACAGCAGGTCGCCGGAGGAGCTCTACGCCGTGGTTCGAGGCCACGCCGCGTTCGAGCTGGACGGCGAGCGCGTCGAGGCACCCGCGGGGACGCTCGTCTTCGCTCCGCCCGGCGTGAAGCGCGCGGCGTTCGCCGTAGAAGCCGACACCGCGATCGTGGCGGTGGGGGCGACGCCGGGCCGGGCCTACGTCGCGTCCGGCTGGGAGGTCTGGGCGCCGCTCTACGAGGCGGGGGAGTACGGCGAGGCCGCAGATCGGGTGCGCGAGGTGATCGACGCTCACCCGGAGTTCGCGGGCGAACCTCGGTACGCGGTGCTCTTCTATAACGCCGCCTGCTTCGAGAGCCTTTCCGGCCGCCATGCTGAAGCGCTCGAGCACCTGCGCCAAGCGCTCGGAGCGTCGGATGATCTTCGCGATCTCGCAAAGACCGATTCGGATCTCGACCCGATCCGCGACCAACCGGCGTTCAGAGAGCTCGTCGGTTAACGCGGGCCTTGCGCTATCGCGTGACGACGCGCCGGTAGCGCCAGGCGGAGAGCGGGGCGAAGACGACGATGATGGCGATCGTCCAGACGACGGCCAGCCATACATCGTTGCCGGCAGGGACGCCGAGGAAGAGGGCGCGAGCGGCGTTGACCATGGTCGTGAAGGGGTTGTGCTCGGCAATCGGCTGGAGCCAGCTCGGCATCGAGTCCACCGGCACGAACGCCGACGAGACGAACGTCAGCGGGAAGAGGATCGTGAACCCGTACGCGTTCGACGCCTCGGGCGAGGAGGCCGTCAGGCCGATGAACGCAAACACCCACGAGAAGGCGTAACCGATGAACAACAGCAGCGCGATCCCGGCGACAACCTCGCCGACGCTGCTCGAGAAGTTGAAGCCCACGAGGAGCCCGACGCCGAACATGACAATCAGCTGGAAGATGTTCGTGACGACGTCTCCGAGCGTCCGTCCGGTCAACAGCGCCGAGCGGGTCATCGGCAGCGAGCGGAACCTGTCCATCAGTCCCTTCTTCAGGTCGTCCGCCAGTCCGAGCGCCGTCACGAACCCGCCGAAGACGATCGACTGCACGATGATCCCGGGAATCAGGAAGTCGACGTAATCGAAGCCGGGGGTCTGGATCGCGCCCCCGAAGACGTAAACGAAGAGCAGGACGAACAGGATCGGCTGCACGGTGAACCCGACCAGCAGGTCCGGTTGGCGGGGGATTCGAAGCAGGCTGCGCTTTGCCAGAACAAGGGTGTCGGAGATGCCGTAGCGAAGCGCCGTCACCGAGCCTGCGCCTCCGCTTCCTCGGCTTCCGGCTCGGCCGCACGCCCGGTCAGGTTCAGGAAGACGTCATCGAGCGTCGGTGTCGTGACGGAGATGTCGTCGATCGCGATCCCGGCGTCGTCCAGCCGACGAACCGCATCGGCGATCGTCCCGCGGCGCTCGGCGACGGGTACGCGGACCGACCCGTCCTCGAGGAACGGGCGGTCGCTCGCGATCGAGGCGAGAGCGGAGACGGCCTCTTCACCACGCCGGCTGTCGCAGAGGTGGATGTCGAGCCGCTCCCCGCCGACCTTCGCCTTGAGCTCCGCGGGAGTCCCTTCCGCGATGACCAGGCCCTGATCGATTACGGCAATCTGATCGGCGAGTCGATCGGCCTCGTCGAGGTACTGGGTGGTGAGCAACACTGTCGTCCCCTCTGCCACCAGCGCCTCGATGGCGTCCCAGAGCCCGATCCGGCTCCGGATGTCCAGACCGGTCGTCGGCTCGTCGAGAAAGAGGACCGGCGGCCGCGCGACGAGCGCGGCCGCAAGGTCGAGGCGCCGGCGCATCCCGCCGGAGTAGGTCCGGACGAGGCGGTCCCGTGCCCGGGCGAGGTCGAACGAGGAGAGCAGCTCCCGCGCCCTCGCCCGCGAGCGGGCTCGGCCCAGGTGATAGAGCCGGCCGACCATGTCGAGGTTCTCGAAGCCGGTCAGGTTCTCGTCCACGGCGGCGTACTGGCCGGCCAGCCCGATCTGCCCGCGAACCTTCGCGGCGTCGCGGACGACGTCTAGGCCCACGACACGCGCCACGCCCGCGTCCGGCCGGAGCAGGGTGGTCAAGATGCGCACCGCGGTCGTCTTGCCGGCGCCGTTCGGGCCGAGAAGACCAAAGACGCTGCCGGCCTCGACGCGCAAATCGACGCCGCGAAGCGCCTCGACGTCGCCGTAGCTCTTGTGGAGGCCCGTGGTCTCGACGGCGAGGTCGGCCGGCATCGTCTAACGCTAGCGGCCGGCCCCTCGCTGACGGCCGGCGCCAGAGCGTGGACCGACCGCTACCCGCGTGACTCGTGCGGCGGGCCGAGATACGGAAACTCGGTGAGCAGGTCGTCGTGCGGGCCGACGCCGTCTCCCGTCACCTGACCGTTGGTGAAGAGCGTGACGAAGTAGTCCCCCACGTCGTCGGTCAGCGACCTCCGTTCCGGGGATAGGCGGCCGGCTTGGCGGGGTCGTACGGCACAACGTCCGGCAGCAGGGTTTGGGCCACTCGCTTCGCGTTCTGCGGCAAGTATCCACCCGCGTGCGCGAGGACATGCGCGAAGCTGTCCACGAAGCGTGCGTCGGTCGCTGGATCTCCGCCGAGGTAGGCGGCCTTCTCGTCGCCGGGACAGAAGAACACCGACTATGAGGCGCGAGCTCCGCGGTCCGCCTGCGTCCAACCGTCGCCCGTGTCGCCCGCCGGGACAAGCGTCCGGTGCCAGATCGCTGCGGAAGGCGCGCCGAGCGCGTCGTTCGGCAGCTCGAGCTCTCCCTTTGCGGTGTGCGTAACCGCCGAAACGGCCCGCCTCTTCGCCGCTTGGCGGGCAGGTGGCGATTGTCCCACAAGCGGCGAGCGACCGCCTCGATCCGCTTCGGACTCGCGCGCGGGGGTGCTCGCTTGCCGTTGAACGGATGCAGATGCGGTCATAGGATCGCCGGGTGGGGTCCCATGCAGACAGGAGGGCGTACATGCGAAGACTTCTCCTGGTCGCGATTGCGGCTGCGGCGTGCTTCGGCGTGCTTCACGTGGGAGTCGCCCATGCGGCTGCCTGCGGCACGATCACTTCGAGCACGACGCTCGGTTCAGATTGTGCGGCGCCGCTCGTTGTCGGCGCCAGCGGCATCACGGTCGACCTCGGCGGTCACTCGGTGCTCTGCTCCGGAGTGCCTGGAGAGATCGGCATCGACGTCGGCAGCTGGAGCGACGTTGTCGTGACGAACGGCTCCGTCACCGGCTGCGAGGAAGGAGTCCTCGCCGACGGCGGCGACTCCAACCAGTTCGTACGACTCGCCCTGACGAACAACAACGTCGGCTTCGAGATCTCCAATTCCGTTTCGAGCACGATCATGCGCAACGAAGTCGTGAACAACTCGATCTTCGCCGGCGTGCTCCTGTTCCAGACGAGCGGGTCCCTCGTTCAACGAAACACGGTGTTGAACAGCGGCTACGGGATCTTCGACAACGGCGGTACCAACAACGTGATCTCGTTGAACACGGCGAAGTTCGCGCTCGGCCCCGCCAATGTCGGGATTCTCCTCAACGCCCAGTCCGACGTGGTCGTCCATAACTCGACGGTCGCGAACGGAACGGGCATCTGGGTCTCCGAGCCGCTGGGCGGCAACAGGCTGCTCGCAAATACGTCGGTGAACAACGGCCTCGACATGCGCGACGATGCGGTGGGCTGCGACTCGAACGTCTGGAAGGCGAACAAGTTCGTCACCGCCAACCAGCCCTGCATCCACTAGACCGAACCTGACTCGCAAGAGCGGGGCCGCCCCCGGCTGACGGGAGCGGCCCCGCGGCTCGGCGCGATGCGAGACACCGTTAGAGGGCGAGCAATGTGCAGAGATCGACGATCTTTCCCCTGACGTCGACCGACGTCAGGTTCTCGTCCGCGTCGAAGGTCACGACCACGTGACCGCCGTCCAGGTACCAGATCCCGGGGGCTCCGGTGATCTCGTTGGGAAGGGGGCCGTGACCGGTGATCGAGACCGTTCCGGACCCGTCGGGCTCGAGCCGCAGCGAGAAGGACCCGGCGTCGGAGACGGTGATCGATTTGCCCGTATCGAGGTTGGTCCAGGTGGACGTCTGGCCGGGAAAGACACCGTGCAGCTTGACGAGGTTGCCCGCCTTGTCGAAGAAGCCCGTGTCGATCTCACCACCTTCGATATGACCGAGGACGGGAAACGCGCATTGGTCCGTGATCGTGATGTCGCTAGGGGCCGGGACGCGCTCCCGCTGCGGCTGTTTCGCGGTTGCTGCCGGCACAGCCGCGAGCGCGATGACGGTCGAAATGAGGAGAAGTCCGCGCCGCATGAGCACTCCTTTCTGAAGAACCACGTGTCAAGAAGCACGGTGCCGCTGTCCGACGCCCGGCACGATCCCCCCGGCGTGTCTATCTCGGTCGCGCGAAGGGAACAGTTTCTGACCGTTCGGCAAGGGTCGACCCCCGGCCGCGCGACCGCATCAGCCCTTGGGCCACTCCGGACACGTCGCACGATACGACGTTCCCCCCGGCAAGTAGAGCTTCCACTCCTCGCGGCTGAGGTTCCGTCCCGCGATCGTGCAGGCACGCCGGCGCCAGACCGCCGGGTCCACGGCCCACAGCATCCCGCGCGACTGGAGGCCGGCGGCGGCCAGCAGCTTGCCGTCCGGGCTGAACGCGTTCCGCACGCCGAGGAACGATGAAAGGTCGATGGACGGCCTGAGCGACGCGGGCCTCGCGCTTACCAGCTCGTCGCCATAGGCGAGACCTGTCGCCGGATCCCACAGGCGAGTGGCGCCGAGCAGGGTCGTCGTTGCGAGGAACGAGCCTTCCGGGTCGAACGCCGTACCCGTGACGGGGGCGCTGTGGCCGGAGAGGGGCGGATACGCCGGTTGCTGGTCGTCCACGCGCCATACGCGCACCGGCCCGATCGCGCCGCCGCCGGCAACGAGCCGGCCACCCGGATCGAAGGCGACGCTCGTCAGGCCGTCGTCGGCAACCCGCATCGGCTTGCCACGATGATCCTGCGAGGCCACATCCCACAGATCGAGCCGCCCCGCGTAGCTTCCGGTCGCGAGCAGCGTGCCGTCCCGGCTGAACGCCAGCGAGAGCACCGATCCGGCGCGGGGCTCGATCGTGCGTCCGACGCGGCGGCGGGAACGCACGTCCCACAGCTGGACCACGCCTTGCCGCTGCTGAGCGTTGAATGCGTTCACGCCGTTCCGGTCGACGGCCACCGCGAGCAGCTCGCCGTCCGGGCTAAACGCGACCTGCCAGACCGGAAGGTTCCGCTCGTCGAGCGGACGACGAACCGCCGCTCCGGTCTTCGGATCGAAGAACCGAACGTGCCCGTCGATCGTCGCGACCGCTATGAGCCTTCCGTCGGGGTGGTATGCGACTGCGGTCACGACCGAGCCGCCGCGGATCCGCTGAACCGGTCGTCGCGTCGCCGTGTCGTAGACGACGGTGTCGCCGTCGAACCGGCCGGCCGCGAGACGCTCGCCGTCGCCGCTGAAGGACACGTCGGTGGTTAGCTCGGTGGGCCCGCCCAGCGGCGCTCCGATTGCCTGTTCTCCGCTCATGTTCCAGACGACCGCAGAACGGAGGTGCGAGCTCACGAGCGTCCGGCCGTCAGGGCTGAACGCCACGTCGCCGACGGGGCTGGTGTCGGCCGTCAACGGCGCGCCGTAAGGCTTGCCCGTCTTCATGTCCCACAAAAAGACCGACCCTTCGTAGGACGCCACGGCCAGCAGCCGTCCGTCCGGGCTGAGATCCAGAGCGCCCGCGATCTGGCTGCCGACCGACAGCGGTCGGCGGATCGGCCGTCCCGTCCCGATGTCGACAAAGGCCACCGAACCGGAGTCGTCGCTCGCGACGAGCGTCCGGCCGTCGTCGGTGAAGATCGTCTCCTCCACCTCGTCGCTCCCGATCGCGACTGCCTTTCCGACCCTATGCCCGGTGGCGACCTCCCAGATCCCGACCGTCCCGGGAGCGCCCGGGACGGCGATTCGCTTCGAGTCCGGGCTGAAGGAGATCGCCTGCGCACCGCCCGTGCCTGGAGGTTTGACGGTGATCGGCCGGCCGATCACGCGACCGCTCGCGGCGTCCCACAACGTGACGTGGTTCGTCTCCTGCGCGCCCGCGGCGATGACGCTGCCGTCCGGGCTGTACCGCACGGCGGAGAGCATCGGCTGACTGGGTACAGCCGCCGGGTCCCTAAGCTCCCGAACCTCTTTTCGGCTCGCGACGTCCCACAATTCGACGCGGCCCTTTCCGCCTGCGATCGCGAGCGTCCGCCCGTCCGGGCTGAAGTCGACTCCCTCCCAGCCGCCCTGCGACGATCCCACCGGCGGCCCGCTCGCACGCCACGTTCGCGTGTCCCAGAGGGTGGTCCCGTCCTGCGTGGTCGTCGCGAGCAGTCGACCGTCAGGGCTGAACGCCGTCGCGTTGACAGGCGAGGCGAACCCTTGCAGCCAGGCACGAACCCACGATGCGTGCTCGAGCGCTCCGAGGAGTGCGCTGCGCGATTCGACCGAGTCGTCGAGGCGGCCTGCCTCCAGCGCTAGGAGCAGCGCAAGGTCAGGATGCGTCGACGCCGTCTCGCGCGACTGAGCAGCGAGCCGGCCGGCCTGCGCGACCGTCGCCGAGTGTCGCGCGTGGGATCGCTGCACGTACGCCAGCACGCCGGCTGCGATGGCGATGACCAGCGCCACGGCCGCCGCGACCAGCATCGCCCGCAGCCGGCGTGCTCGTCGACGGACTTCGCTGAGTTCCCGCTCTTGCTCGGTTCGACTCGCGTCGAGAAACGCCCGTTCCTCGACGCTGAGCTCCGCTCCCTCTCCGGCCCAGTCGAGGGCCGCGGCCAGCCGCGCACCCCGGTACAGCTCGCCGGGGTCCCGTTCCATCGCCTCCCAGGCCTGGGCCGAACGGGTGAGGTGTCGGTGGAGGCGGAGGCTCTCGCGATCCTCGTTCAGCCAGCCGCGGAGCCTTGGCCACTCACGGATGAGCGCTTCATGGGCGACCTGCACCGACCCTTCGTCGACCGTCACCAGCCGCGCCTGAACCAGCCGGGCGAGGAGGCCGTCCATCGTCGCAGCAACCTCCGGTCCCGCGGCGAGCTCCCGTAACGGCACACGGCGCCTGGTGTCCTGGGTTCCCTCGCCGGGCTCGGTCAGGCGCAGGAACGTGCGCCGAAGGAGGCTCTGCTCAACCTCGGTGGCGCCCTCGAAGCGCTCCTCCGCGGTTCGGGCGACGGCTCCGCGTACGCCGCCGGCATTCCGGTATCCGGCCAATGTGAGCGTCCGCCCGTCGCGCCGAGCCCACGTCTCCATGAGCGCGTGCGAGAGCAGCGGCAGAGACCCGGGCTCTCCCGCAGCGTCGCGAAGGACGAGCTCGACCAGGCCGGGTTCGAGTTGAAGTCCTTTCGCCCTCGCCGGCTCCTCGATCGCCCGCTGCATCTCGTTCTGGGTCATCGGCCCCAGCAAGACGTTGTTTGCGGACACCTCGGCAGCGAGCTCTTCATAGGCCGCGCAGTGGCCGAAGAAGTCCGCTCGCAACGAGACGACGGTCTTGCCGCGTCTGTCCAGGACCTCGTCGAAGAACCGAGCGCGCCGCGACTCGTCGTCGCACAGCGTGAAGGCCTCTTCCAGCTGATCGACGACGAGCAGCTCCGCCGGGTCGTCCGGGTTCGCCGCTTCCAACGCCCCTAGGGGATCCGGGCCGGGGGTGATCAAGACCGTGTTCTTCACCCCGGCAACGTCGCCTCGCCGAGCGGCCGCGATGACTCCCGCCCGGGCGAGGGAAGACTTCCCGGAGCCGGAAGGCCCGACGATCGCGACGAAACGACGCGCGGCGACCCGTCTCAGGACGTTGGCGAGAACCTCGTCGCGGCCGAAGAACAGGTCCGCGTCGTCCGGCTCGAACTCCAGGAGGCCGCGATACGGACATTCGGCCGGAGACGGCACCGTTCGCAAGCACGGCGCCGACAGGGCATAGACATTCTCCGGGCGATCGAAGCCGCGCAACCGGTGGGTCCCCAGGTCGACGAGACCGAACCCGTCGGGGAGACGAGCTGCCAGGAGCCCTGCCGTGGCCTGGGAGAGAAACACCTGGCCGCCGTCGGCGAGGGCGCGAACCCGGGCCGCCCGATTCGCTATCGGCCCGCGGATGTCGCTGGCCTCCTGGAGCTCGCCTGTATGCAGTCCCACGCGAATGCGAACTCGAATGTCGTCCGGCCATGACTCGACATCCATCTCGGCCACGAGCTCGGCGGCCGCCCCCACCGCAGTACGTGCGCCGGTGAAGATCGAGACGGTGGAGTCCCCCTCGCCCATCGACTCGATGAGGCGGCCGCCATGGGCCTCGACCACCTGGGCGACGATCGCGTCGTGACGTACCAGGACGGCTCGCATCTCGCCGGGATGCCGCTCCCAGAGACCCGTTGAGCCTTCGATGTCGGTCATGCAAACGGTGACCACGCCGGTGGGAACGTCGGCCTCCCAGCCGGCACGAAGGCGTTCGACCAGCTCCCCGGCAGAGGAAGGGCGCCTGCCCGGATCGGTGGCAGTGGCGAGCCTGATTGCCTCCTCGAACACGCGGCGCCGCTCGGCGTCGAGGCCGGACGGCCACTCGGGCGCTCCCCCTCGAGGCGCGTTTCCCGTCAGGAGCGTGAAGGCCGTCATGGCAAGGGAGTAGATGTCCGAGGCGCGGGTCGGCGGCTCGCCCGTCGCCACCTCCGGCGCGACGAATCCTGGGGTGCCGGCCCGGGCAACCCATTCGCCTCTCGAAGCGACTCCGAAGTCCACGAGGACGATTCGGCCACGCTCGGTGAGGATGAGGTTGGCGGGCTTGACGTCGCCGTGAACGACGGGCGGGTCGCGCCTGTGCAAGAACGTGAGCGCCTCGGCTGCCTGGGCGATGCAGCGGAGGACGGTCGAAGGCGACAGTCCGGGTGTGCCCTGTTCCGCCAGGAGCCGTCCCAGGTCGGTGCCCTCGATCCAGTCCATCACGATGACGTACTCGTCTTCGTGGAAGAAGTCGTCGCGCACAAGCGGCAAGCTGGGGTGGGGCTCCAGGGACAGGAGAACGCGCGCCTCGCGGAGGAGCTCCTGCCGTGCCGATCCCGTCCGCGCGGAGCGGACCTTGAGTGCCACCAGCCGGTCGTGCTGCCGGTCGACGGCGCGCAGCACACGTCCTTCGCCTCCCGAGCCGACGACCTCGAGCGGCTCGTAACGGCTGCCGAGGAGCTCCGTCAGCACGGGCTCAAGCTCGCGGTCGCAGGTCGCTGAGCTTCACGGCTCCCGTGGAGACAGCTGCGTTGGCCAGCTGGACCCGCCGGCGCTCTCCGTGCTTCCCGACATCGAACTTCTCGTACAGGCGCGACAGGTGTTGCTTGACTGCGGCCTCCGAGACGACGAGCTCCGAGGCGATCGCCCGAATCGACGCCGGCTCGGTGAACGCATCGCCCGTCAACAGCGGACGGCACAGGGCCAAGAGGACGTCGCGCTCGCGCGGCGTGACGGCCGGCGACTCGGCGATTGCGGCGGTCTCCGTCCCGGCCGCCGGGCCGCGGAAGAGCAGGCGGAGCCGACCGAGGACGATTTCATCGCCCGAGTGCAGCGCGCGCTCGCCGATGATCCTTCCTCCATTGACGAACGTGCCGTTCCGAGAGCCGAGATCGCGGATGCACCACCTGTCGCCGAATCGCTCGAGCACGGCATGCACCCGGGAGACTCCGTCGGCCTCCACGACGACATCGTTGGACTCGAGGGTCCCGACGGTCATTCGCTCGCAGTCCAGCGCGCGCAGCTCTCGTCCCCTTTGACCCCACACCTCGACGTAGCTGGTCACTGCGAAGCCTCCACGCTAAGGGGCATCACAAGAGCCGTCAACCAGCGGATCGGCCAGGCTGATCGCCGCCCGGCCGACCACTCGGTCTGACGCAACCCGGTCTAGCGACCGAGGATCGCGGCGAGCTCATCGACGAGCCGATCGTCGTCTCGGACGTCGCGCACCGTGATCCGTATGCCGTTCTCGTACC
>JBKPNC010000025.1:0-13195 GCA_046732435.1 Actinomycetota bacterium | reverse complement strand
CCTCGAAGCCGTCGGCGGCTAGGTGCCGTTCGAGATAGCCGCGTGTGGAAGGCTCCGGCTCGGCGAGGAGGAGGGCGGTCGTCACGCTGCCGACGCTAACAACGGCCGACCGGTGCGACCAGATGTCCTTTCGCGCGATTTTGTGACGAACGGCTCGCAAGATCGGCTCGACAGGCCGTGCCGTTCTCGCGCGCTCACGACCCGCGCTGGTGCGGTCGTCCCGCGGCCGGCGGAAGCGACGAACCGCAGCGGTAGACCCGGAAGGACTAGAGGCGTCCTGAACGCACGACGCCGATGAGGAGCCAGATCCCCAGAGCGCCCGAAAGCGCGAAGCCGACGATCGAGATCACGTGCAGGCCGATCAGGTGCGGTCCGTGCTTCGCGAAGATGCCGATCAGCGCCGACCCCACGATCCCGCCGAAGACGACAAGCGCCGTCACGAGGCGGTTGAAGGCGTGGCTCATCTCGACCATGAACTCGTCCAGGCCCTTGTGGACGAAGCCCACCTCGATCTGGCCGTCGCGTATCTGCTCGAGGAAGTCATGGAGCTGGTAGGGCATGTCGTGGAGGACGGTTCCGAGCGCGAGCGCCTCCTTGCGTCCCTCCACGAGCATCCGCCGCGGGTAGAACCGCCGTACGAGCAGCTCGCGGGCGTATGGACGCGCGATCTCGAACACGTTGAACTCCGGGTAGAGCTCGATCCCGACGGACGCGAGCGTCGCGATCACCCGGTCCAGGAGGACAAACCGAGTTGGCAGGCGGAGGTTGAGCGAGTAGATGAGCTGGAACGCCTCGCGAATGACCTGCTGCGGGTCGATCTCGGAAAGGCGGGCGCCGTAGTACCGATAGAAGACGTCGCGGAGCTCGTTCACGAACTCCTGCTCCCGCTCTCGCGGGTAACGAACGCCGAGCTCCGCGAGCCGCTTCGGCAGCGCCTCGATGTTCTCGCTGACCACGTCCACGAACAGCCGCGTCAGCTTCGACATGTCCTCGTCGGTGAGCGTCCCGGTGGCGCCGAAATCGACGAGTCCGATGGCGTCGCGCCGAGGCAGGACGAGGACGTTCGCCGGATGGGGATCGCCGTGGAAGAACCCGTGCCGGAACACCATCGCCATCCAGGCCTCGGCCATGAGCTCGGCGAGCCGGCGCCGGTCCTCCATGCTGTAGCTCTCCGGATCGATGTCGGCGAGCTGGATGCCCTCGATGTATTCGAGCGTCAGAACCCGCGCGCGCGAGTAGCTCCAGTAGACCCGCGGAATGTGCACGTGCGGGTCGCCGGCGAAGTTGCGACGGAAGACCTGGGCGTTCCTCCCTTCGAGCCGGTAGTCGAGCTCCTGGCGGATCTGCCGCGCGAACTCGTCGACGAGCGCCTTGGGGTCGATGAATGCGAGCGCGCGCACGCGTTCCTTGGCGAGGCGCGCGGCCTGGTACATGAGCGAGACGTCGGCCTCGACCTGCCTTGGTGCGTTCGGTCGCTGCACCTTGACGACGACCTGATCCTCGTTGGGCAGCACCGCGCGATGCACCTGTCCGATCGACGCCGCCGCCGTCGCCCGCTCGTCGAACTCGAGGAACAGGCGCTCGAGCGGCAGGTTGAACTCCTCATAGACGACCCGCTCGACGTCCTCGAACGGAAACGGCGTGACGTCGTCCTGGAGGCGGCGCAGCTCGACAATGATGTCCGGCGGGACGACGTCGGGACGCATCGAGAGCAGCTGCCCGAACTTGACGAACGTGGGGCCGAGCTCCTCGAACATCTCCCGGAGGTGCAGGCCTCGCTGCGAGCTGCCGTCGGGGACGACGGTGCGGCTCCAGGGGCGCCTCGACTCGAAGACGTACCCGAAGCCGTGCTTGACGGCGACCTGGGCGATTTCCGAGAGGCGGCCGAGGTTACGCGGCGGCGCTTGCGCCATGGGCGTACATCGTGGCAGAGCACGCGGCGGCGTCGCGACGACTGATGCTCGACGCGAGGTGCACGGGTGCAACCGCACGCAGGCGCGGCTGCGGTCCCGCCGGGGTCCGCCTCGCGCTGACCGCTAGACCGGGCGGAGCTGCTGCGTCGGCCGGTTCTCGCCCTCGAGGAGGCGGAGGCGGTGCTCGAGCTGTGCCACGCGGAGCTCGAGCTCCGAGTACTCGTCGCGCGTTACGAGGCCGACCTCGTGGAACACGCTCTGGAGGCTCGCTCCGGCGCGCTCGCCGATGCGCGACGCCTCCCCGCGCCAGCGGGAGGTCTGGTCGTCGATCACCCGGCGCGCCTCTTCACGCGTCATGCCTCCTCGTCGGGCGAGCTCCTCGGCGAGCTCGTCGGCCCGCTCGGCGGTCAGGGCAACCGCGCCGACGCCGGCGAGCGCCAGCTTCGAAGCGAGGTCGCGGAGGGATGAGTTACCGGGCTCGCCCATGCGGCCTCGCGCGGCGGCGCTGGCGCCGCCGCTCCCGCTTGGCAGCGGCGGACTGGCGTTCCGTCCCGGCGACCGGGACGAGCTCCGGCGCCGCCGCCGGCTCCTCCGCGAGCGCCTCCTCGGAGGCGGCGAGTGCGACCTCGGCCTCCTCCTTCGTCACCTCGTGCTCCTTGCGCCGAGCGAACTCGGGCTCGCGCTCCTTCCAGATCGTGAGCAGCGGCGCCGCGATGAAGATGGACGAGTACGCACCGGACGTGATCCCGATCAGGAGCGCGAACGCGAAGTCCTTCAGCGTCGCGCCGCCGAAGACGAGCAGCGAGACGATCGGCAGAAGGGTGATGAAGGTCGTGGCCAGGGAGCGCCGCATGACCTCCCACAGCGACACGTTCGCGATCGTCGCGAACGGCGCGCGCCGCATCAGCGGGATGTTCTCCCGGATGCGGTCGAAGATGATGATCGTGTCGTAGATCGAGTACCCGAGCACGGTTAAGACCGCGGCCACCGTCGCCGTCGACACCTCGAAGCCGGTCAGCGAGTAGACGCCCAGCGTGATCACGATGTCGTGGATCAATGCGACGATGACGGGTAACGCGAACTTGAACTGGAACCGGATCGTGATGTAGAGCACGATCAGGAACATCGAGAACGCGATCGCGAGGATCGCCCCTCGCGCGATCTGACGCCCGAAGCTCGCGGATACGGTGTTCGACTGAATGGCGAGCTGCTTCCCCTGACCGAATTGCTGCGTGAGGGAGTTGGTGAGCTGGGCCTCCTCCGCGTTCGGCAGCGTCTTCGTGCGGATCTGGAAGCTCTTGTACGTGAAGCCGCCGTAGTCCTTGCCCTTGCCCTGCACCTCGGCCGCCGCCTCGCCGATCTTCCCCGCCTGGTCGCGCACCGCGCTCAGGCTCACCGGCTGGGGTGTCGTGAAGGTGATCTGCGTCCCGCCCTTGAAGTCGATGCCGAGGTTGAGCCCGCGGGTGGCGAGCGAGGCGACACCGATCACGACCACAACGCCGGAGATCGCGAACCACAGGTAGCGGCGCTTCATGAAGTCGATCTCCATCCACTTCGCGCGCTGCTGCGCGTGCGCGCCCATGAAGCGTGGGTTGTCGAACCAGCTGAACCCGGCCAGCAACCCGAGCATCGCCCGCGTCGCCGCGACCGCGGTCAGCAGCGAGATCACCGTTCCGATCAGCAGCATGAGCGCGAACCCCTTCACGCTCGCGGTGGCGACCGCGAAGAGGACGAGCGCGGTGATCGCCGTGACGACGTTCGCGTCGATGATCGTGTGGAATCCCTTCGCGTACCCGGCAGCGACGGCCGCGCGCACGGATTTGCCCGCGCGGAACTCCTCCTTGATCCGTTCGAAGATGACGACGTTTGCGTCTGCCGCCACCCCGATGGTGAGGATCATGCCGGCGAATCCGGGCAGCGTCAGCGTCACGCCGAAGACGAGGATCGCCGCGTAGAGGAAGGCGACGTAGATGCCGAGGCCGATGACGGCGACGACGCCGAGGAAGCGGTAGAAGAGGAGTAAGAAGAGCGCGACGACCAGCAGGCCGGCCGCGGCCGCGATCTCCGCCTGTCGCAGCGAGTCCGCGCCGAGCGTCGCCGAGATCGACGTGTGCTCGAGCGTGCGGAACTTCACCGGCAGCGCACCCGTCTGGAGGACGAGCGCGAGGTCCTTCGCCTCCTTCGTCGTGAAGTTGCCGGTGATCTGGGCGCTGCCGCCCGAGATGCCGCCCGAGAGCGTCGAGTCGTTGGGGTCGATCTGCGGGAAAGACTTGATGTCGCCGTCCAGGACGATCGCGAAGTGCTGCGGCGTGCGGTTCAGCCGTCCGCGCTGCCACTCCTCGGCCGTCACCTTCTGGAACATGTCCGCGCCGGGACTCGTGAACTGCATGAGCACGATCGGCTTCCCGCTCTGCGGGTCGAAGTCCTGGCGGGTGCCGCCGAGCTTCAGGTCGGAGCCGGTCATCTGCGGAATCGGGTTCGACTTCGAGTTCGGCTGGAACTTGAACAGGTAGTAGTACGTCTGGGTCACGTTCGGGCTGTTCACGCCCGGGCAGAAGCCGGCCGCGGCGCCGCACGTGATCACGACCGTGCCCCGCGGGACCGCGAGGATCGACCACCCCTTCGGCAGCTGCCCGTTCGCGTGCCGCAGAGCCTTAGTGTTGAACGCGTCCGACCGATGCCGGAGCGGGCCGGCACGGAGGTTGTGCTGCTTGTCGAAGACGTACCAGGACGTCGAGTTGTTGCCCGCCTGCGATTTCACCGCCTCGAGCAGCTGATAGAGCGACGGAGTCGCCCGCGGGATGCCTCCGACCGCGGCGGACGGGCCGGTCACGCTCGTCTCCAGGTCGTAGAGCTGAAGCTGCGCCGTCTTCCCGATCAGCTTCTCCGCCGTGGCGGCGTTTTTGACGCCCGGCAGCTCGAACACGATCTGGTTGCTGCCCTGCTTGCGGATCTCCGGCTCGGAAACGCCCAGCTTGTCGACGCGGTTCCGCATGATCGACACCGAGCGATCGAGGTAATCGGCGGGCGGCTTCGTATTCGCCGGCGGCACCGCCTGGAGGACGACCTCGAGCCCGCCCTGGAGGTCGAGCCCGAGAATTGGCTTCTTGTACGCCGGCGACCCGGGGACGGCCATCACGGCGACGCCGACGAGCGCGGCCGCGATCAGGCCCATCAGGATGAGGTAGTTGCGGCGCTCGCGCAAAGTTGCTCTAGGTTAGCGGCGACTCGTGCTGGATGAGGCTTCGTTAACCGCGGCCTCATCCTCGTTAACCGCAGCCTCATCCTCGTGCTCGGCTTCGGCTTCCGGCCCGCCGTCCGCGGCCGCCTCGGGCTCCTCGTCGTCGTACTCCTCTTCCTCGTCCTCTTCGGGCATGACCGCGGCAATGGCGCGCTTGGCGACTCGCACGACCGTACCCGGCGCGATCTCCAGGCGAATCTCATCGTCCTCGATGCCCTCGACGTGGCCGTAGAGCCCGCCGGCGGTGACGACCTCGTCCCCGACGTCGAGATTGCCGAGGAGGTCTTGCTGCTCCATCTGCCTCCGCCGCTGCGGACGGATCAGCAGCACCCACATGGCGACGAGCAGGCCGACGATGAGAATCAGGTAGATCACGAAACCTCCTCGCGGGCTCCCGCGAGGCGCCCGAGCACTTCCGCCTTGTAGGCCGTGAAGGTGCCGCGCTCGACCGCCGCGCGCGCGCCCGCTGTCAGTTGCAGCAGGTAGGAGAGATTATGC
Source organism: Actinomycetota bacterium (assembly GCA_046732435.1). GTDB lineage: Bacteria > Actinomycetota > Thermoleophilia > Gaiellales > Gaiellaceae > JALZFG01. The sequence goes on along the minus strand of JBKPNC010000025.1, from coordinate 7,543 downwards.
AGGCTCAGGAGGCGAAGGCCGAGCAGCTCCTGCTGGTTGACGAGGTGCCGAATGTACGCGCGCGAGAAGCGCGAGCACGCCGGGCATGCGCAACCCTCGTCGAGCGGACGCGGATCGCGAGCGAACCGGTTGTTGCGGAGGTTGAGCCGGCCCTCCGGGGTCAGCGCGGAGCCCGTGCGGCCGGTTCGCGTCGGGAGGGAGCAGTCGAACATGTCGACGCCGCACTCGATCACCTCCAGCACCCCCTCGGGATCGCCGATGCCCATGAAGTACCGCGGCCGCTCCGACGGCAGCGCCGGCGCCGCCCAACCGACGGCGTCGAACATCACGTCGCGTGGCTCGCCTACGGCAAGGCCGCCGAGTGCGTACCCGTCGAACCCGAGCTCCGTGATCTCTGCGATCGAACGGCGCCGCAGCTCGGGGTCGGCCCCGCCCTGCGTGATGCCGAAGAGCAGCTGACCGGGCGCGCGGGCTGCGCTGCGCTGGCGCGCGGCCCAGCTCGAGGTCAGGCGCACCGCCGTCTCGAGGTCGGCGCGAGACACGCCCGCCGGCGCGCAGACGTCGAGGCACATTGCGACGTCGGAACCGAGGAGCGCCTGGATGCGGGCAACCGCGTCGGGGGAGAGCCGCTCCGCGCGGCCATCGTAGACGGAACGAAACGTCGCGCCCTCGTCGTCGACGGCGACCAGCGTGTCACGGAGCGAGAAGACCTGGAACCCGCCCGAGTCGGTCAGGATCGGGCCGTCCCAGGCCATGAACCGGTGCAGGCCGCCGAGCTCGGCGATCAGCTCCTCGCCTGGCCGGAAATGCAGGTGGTACGTGTTGCCGAGGACGATCGTCGCGCCGAGCGCGCGGAGCTCGTCGGGGTCGACGCTCTTGACCGTCGCCTTCGTCCCGACCGGCATGAACGCCGGCGTCGGGACGTCGCCGTGCGCAGTCGACAGGACGCCCGCGCGGGCCTCTCCGTCGGCGGCGACGACGCGGAAGCTCACAGGAGGAGCATCGCGTCGCCGAATGAGTAGAACCGGTATCGCTCCTCGATCGCCGTCCGGTAGAGCCGCCGCGTCTCCTCGACGCCCGCAAAGGCCATCACGAGCGCGAGGAGCGTCGATCGCGGCAGGTGGAAGTTCGTCAGGAGCGCATCGACCCGACGGAACTCGAAGCCCGGCGTGACGAAGAGCTCCGTCCTGCCCGACAGCGGTGCGCCGCGGGCAAGCGTCTCGAGGACCCGCACCGTCGTGGTGCCGACGGCGAGCACCCGGTCGGCCGCGCGAATGCGCTCCCAGGCGCCGGCCGACACGTTGTATCGCTCACCGTGCAGACGGTGCTGCTCCAGCAACGGCTCGGTCAGCGGCCGGAACGTGTCGAGCCCGACGTGCAGCGTCACGGGCTCGACGTCCAGCCGCGTCAACAGCTCGGGGGTGAGATGGAGACCCGCGGTGGGTGCGGCCGCCGAGCCCGCTTCACGGGCATAGACGGTCTGGTACCGCTCGGGATCGTCGAGCGGCTCGTGGATGTACGGCGGCAGCGGCGTCTCGCCGGCGGGCTCGCCGGTCAGCCGGAGCCGCCAGCGGCCATCGCCCAGCGGCTCGAGCAGTTCCACCGGTCCCAGCCGCTGACCGGGCCGAAGGCGACGCGACGGCCGCGCCAGCCCCTCCCAGACGCCGTCCTCGCCGGTGCGCTCGAGCAGGAGCACCTCCGCTTCGCCGCCGCCGGGCCGTCGCAGCCGGATCCTCGCCGGCACGACCCGCGTGTCGTTGACGACGACGAGCTCGCCTGCGAGCTCCTCGGGCAGCTCGTCGAACCGCAAGTGCCGAACGGCTCCGGTCGAGCGCTCGTAAACGAGCAGCCGCGACCGGTCGCGCCGCTCGAGCGGCCGCTGCGCGATCAGCTCATGCGGCAGGTCGTAATCCAGTTCGGTGACGCGCATCGTCCGGTGGCCAAAGTAGCGTTGCGGGCCCGTGAGCGCGGACGCGATTGAGCAAGCGACGGATCGGCTTCGCACCGTCCGCGAACGGGCCGACGCGGCGGAAACGAGTGCGGCGCTGGAGCGGGCTCGCCGCCAGCTCGAGGCGTTCGCCGAAGCGGCGGCCGAGCTCGAGACGACGCTTCCGGCCCGCGTCGGCGAGGCGGTCCGGGACGGCCTCCGGGCCGAGACGCTCCCCGTTGCCCGCCAGCTCGCCGAGGTACGAGGGCTGCAAGCACAGGTGCTCCGGCGCCTCGAGCGGCTCGAGTGCGATCTCGCCGCCGAGCGGCACGCCCGCGTCGACGATCTCGCCGTCCTCGTGGACCTCGTCGCCTCCAGCTGGCGCGCGGTGAACGAGCGCCTCGGCAAGCTGGAGGGCGCGATCGCCGGCCCGGGCGGCGAGGCCGTCGTGCTGCGCCTCGACAAGCGCGCGGGCTAGCGGAGAGCCGGGTTCGGCAGCACGAGCCGGAAGCAGCTGCCCCGGCCGGGCTCGGTCTCCAGCTCGATCCGCCCGCCGAGCGCTCCTGCGAGCTCGTGTGCGATCGGGAGACCGAGACCGGTGCCGCGGCCGTCGCGCGACCAGAAGGGCCGGAAGATCCGGTCGACCTCGTCGCCCGGGATGCCCGGGCCGGTGTCGGCGACCGAGACGGCGACGGTGCCGTTCTTCGCCTCGAGCGCGACCCCGATCCGGCCGCCGTCCGGCGTCCAGCGAAAGGCGTTCGAGAGCAGGTTCGAGATGATCTGGAGCACGCGGTCGCCGTCCGAGACGATCACCGGGCGGCCGTCGACGCTCTCGTCGTAGTCGATGCCCCGCCGGCGCGCCTCCTCGGCAAAGGCCGTGTAAGCGACCTCCACGACGCGGCCCATGTCTACCTCCTCGTGCCTGACGCTGAAGCGCCGCGCGTTGAGCTTCGCGAGGTCGAGGACGTCACCCACGAGGCGGTCGAGTCGCGCCGTCTCCGCGTAGACGACCGAGAGCGACTCCTCGCGCGACTCCTCGTCGGCCGCGACGCCCTCGCGCAGTGCCTCGATGTGTCCGCGGATCGCCGTCAGCGGCGTTCGCAGCTCGTGGGAGACCGTCATGAGGAACGTCCGCTCGCGCTGGTCCGCCTCGCGGAGCCGCAGGGTCATTTCGCCGAAGCGCTCGGCGAGGTCGCGGATCTCGCCGCCGCCGGGCACGTGCGGGACCTCAACGTCGTAGTGGCCTTCCGCCACCTCGTCCGCCGCGTGGGCGAGCGCGAGCACCGGCTTCGTGATCCGCCGCGAGAGGTAATAGCCGAGCACTGCCGCGACGACGATGCCGCCCGCGAACGCGAGCGCGAGCCGCTCGATCAGCGTGAGCCACCGCGTTCGCAGGACCGACTTCGGGGTCGCCACGATCAGCGCGCCGAACCCCTTCTTCCCCCCGACCGTCACCGGCCGGGCGACGCCGAGGTAGGTCGTGCCGCTGTGCGCGGGCGTGAACTCGAGCTGCAGCATTCCCTGGCTCCCGATCCGCGCCCAATCGATCGTGCTCGGCGGGAGCTGCCGGATCGGCGGCTTGTGCTCGTAGCCGTTGAAGAGCGTCAAGCCGTTGTTGTTGACGTAGAAGATCCGGTCGCCCGTCGCCTCCTCGAGGTGGCTCGACTTGAAGACGTCGGCGCCGGCGCTCTCCCCGTACAGCTTCGCGAGGCCGAGCGACTCGCGCCGCAGGGCCGAGTACGTGCGGTCATGGGTGTAGTCCTGGAACAGCTTGACCGCGATCGCCGTGGCGACCAGTCCGGCCACGACCACTCCCGCCAGGAAGAACGCCGGCAGGCGGAAGCGGAGGGACTGGAGCATTACGCCTCCCTACGTCGCGACCGCGCTCCGCTCGCTCGCGACCTTGTAGCCGACGCCCCAGACCGTGACGATGGGCGAGGCGTCCTCCAGCTTGCGGCGTATCTGCCGGACATGCACATCCACAGTACGTGTGTCACCGGCGAACGTGTAGCCCCAGACGCGCTCGAGCAGCTGGTCGCGCGTCAAGACGAGCCCGCGGTGGTCGAGAAGCTCCCAGAGCAGGTCGAACTCCTTCGGCGCCAGCTGCACCTCGCGTTCACCGACGCGGACCTCGCGCCGTCCCGCATCGACGAGGAGGTCGCCGTGATTGATCACACGGCTCTCGGGCCGACGCTCGGCGGGCGCCGCGCGGCGGAGCACCGATTTCACACGCGCGACGAGCTCGCGCGGGTTGAAGGGCTTCGTCAGGTAGTCGTCGGCGCCGACCTCGAGGCCGATGATCTTGTCCACGTCCTCGTCACGGGCGGTCAGCATCAGAATCGGGATGTCGGAGCGCTGGCGGATGCGGCGGCAGACGTCCACGCCGTCGATGTCCGGCAGCATGAGATCGAGCACGATCAGGTCGGGCCGTGACTGTGCGACGCTGGCGAGGGCCTCGCCGCCCGTCGCCGCCCGCCTGACACCGTAGCCGGCGTTCTTCAGGTAGAGCGCGACGAAGGAGGCGATCGACGCCTCGTCCTCGACGACCAGGATCGACTGCTGGGGGCCGCCGGTCACGCGCGCTATCCGCCCGGCGGCGCCGAGGCAGCGAGCTGCACGGTCTCGAGGTCGTAGGGCACGGGCACCCAGTCGCCGCCGTTGAGTGAATACACGCCCGTATCCGCGAACCGCTCGTCGCCGTTCAGCGTCACGGCTCCGCGCCCGACGGCCGAGAGGCTGATCCCGCGACCCTGGACCTTGAGGCGGTAGAAGCCGCCGACGAGCCGGAAGCGGATATTCCGCCCCTGATGCAGCTGTCGCGTAAGGGTCACCTGCCGGATGCGCCCGCCCTTCACGATCGGCGTGCTGCCGTCGTTCGGGTTCCGGTCGATCGCCAGCACGGTGCCCTGGTCGATGCGTCCGATGATCGTTCCGCGCGCCGCGATCTGCACGACGCCCTTGCCGTTCTGGATGGACAGCGTCCCGTCCGCCTTCTTGCCACCTGCGGCGACGGACGGCAGCACGAAGAGAAGGCCCACGGACAACGCGGCCACGACGAGGAAAAGCGAGCGGTCCCGCACGCGGGGAAGTATCGAGAAACCGAGTGTGCGCACCATGAGCGACGCGTTAGAAAAGTGTTCGGACAGAGTAGCGCCGTTCAGCTGCCGACCGGCTGGATCGCCTCTCGTAGAGCGGGCTCGTGCGTGCTTTCAGCGGCCCTACACTTCGTTGCACTGTGCTCAAGCCGGTGATCGTCTGCGCCCTCGCGCTCGCTGGCGTTGTGGCCGCGGCGGCCCTTGGCTCGGCGCGCCCGTCGCCGACCGAGCTGCGCATTGCCGAGATCGCGCGCGCCGCGGCGCGGAGCGTCGGCGGCCGGCCAGCCGAGTCCGTGCGCTACGTCAAGACGACGAACGTGGCGTACGCGAGAGCCCTCGGAGGCGAGCAGTTCGCGCGGGGCTACAAGGTCTACGTTCTCGAGATCAAGGGCCACTTCCACCTCGTCGTCGGGCCCAACAGCGAGCCCATACACGGCCGCTACCTCACGGTGCTGGTCACGTCCGCCCACTTCGTCGGCACACAGGTAGCGTGCTGCGCCGACACGCCGCAGCAGCTCTCGAAGGTCGGGCCGGTCCACACGATCGCGCCGCTGTAGCGCGCCCACTCCTGCCTCGCGGCGGCCGTTACTAGAGTCCGAGCGTGGACGAGGTCCTCGACTTCGGCGTCATCGTGCTCGTCGTCGCGGCCGGGTTTTCCCTCGCCCTGACCGCGATCAAGCTCACCGAGCGCTTCCCGATTCCGGCGCCCGCGCTCTTCCTGATCGCGGCTGCCGTCCTCTCCGACATCTTCCCGGGGCTCCACGACCACGTGTCGATCACGACGGTCGAGCGGATCGGGACCGTGGCGTTGATCGTGATCCTCTTCGACGGGGGCATGCACGTCGGCTGGCGGCGGCTCCGACGGGCGGCCGTGCCGATCGGTCTGCTCGGCATCGTCGGCACCTTCGGCACCGCGGCGCTCATGGCGATGCTCGCACACGGCCTCGTCGGGCTCGACTGGAAGACCTCCTGGCTCCTCGGGGCGGCGCTGTCGCCCACCGACCCGGCGGTGATGTTCTCGGTGCTCGGCAACCGCGAGGTGGGCGGCCGCTCCGGGACGATCCTCGAGGGGGAGTCCGGCGCGAACGATCCGGTCGGCATCGCGCTCGTCCTCGGCATCCTCGAGCTCGAGACGTCGAGCGGGTCGAATTTCGCCGTTGTCGGCACGTTCGTGGTGCAGATGGCCGTCGGGCTCGCCGTCGGGGTCGGCGGCGCGCTGCTCCTGATCCCGGTCATGCGCCGGATCTCGCTCCCGAACGAGGGGCTCTATCCCCTGCGGACGCTGGCCGCCGCGGGCGTGATCTACGCCGTCGCCACCGTCGCCCAGGGGTCCGGGTTCCTCGCCGTCTTCGTCGCCGGGATCCTCATCGGCGACGTGCGCGCCCCGTACAAGGCGGAGATCGAGCGATTCCACACCTCGCTCGCCAGCCTCGCCGAGATCGTCGTGTTCGTCGCCCTCGGCCTGACGATCCAGCTCAGCTCGTTTGCGGATCAGAACATCTGGCGGGACGGGATCCTGCTTGCCCTGCTGGTGGCCTTCGTCGCGCGGCCGCTCGTCGTCGGGCCGCTGCTGCTGCCCGCGCGGCTGCGGTGGGGCGAGCGGCTCTTCATCGTGTGGGGCGGGCTCAAGGGGGCCGTCCCGATCCTGCTCGCTGCCTTCATCGTCCTGAACGGCGAGGTTCCGGACGACCAGCGCATCTACGGGATCGTCTTCATCGTGGTCGCGCTCTCCGTCATCGTCCAGGGCTCGAGCCTTCCCTTCGTGGCACGACCGCTCGGCGTCCCGATGCGTGAGGTCGAGCCGGAGCCGTGGGATCTCTCCATCCGCCTGCGCACGGAGCCGCGCATCGTCCGGCGCTACGTCGTCGCACCGGAGGGTCGCGCGGTCGGCGCGCCGATCCGCGACCTTCCGATGGGAGACAGCGCCTGGATCAGCCTGATCATCCGTGACGGCGAACCGGAGCAGCCGCGGGGCGGGACCGTGCTCGAGCCGGGCGACGAGCTGCTCGTCCTCACCGAAGAGGAGGACGCCCGGGGGTTGCGCCGGCTGTTCGAGGGCGCCCGCCACACCTCCTAGAATCCGGCGGTGCGCGCGGGGCGACGTGCCGGGCTGGTGGCCGCGATCGTCGTGCTCACGCTTCCGGTCATCGCCGGCGGAGCCGCAGCCGGCCGGCCCACGAACGCGCCTCGACTCCTCGACCTCCGGGTCGGGAACGGCGGGCCGCCGTTCGCCGGCGATCGGCGCCTGCTCACGACGGTGAGCCCGAACGGCGACCGGCCTACGCGACGAAGCGGTCGTGCGCTTTCGGCTGGACCGCGCGGCTCGGGTGACCATGACCGCCGTCCGCACGTGCTCGATCGGCAGCTACCGCCGCACGGAGTCCGCCGTCTGGCACACGTCGGCGCAGCTGCGACGAGGGCCACACCGACTCGTGTGGCGCCCGAGCCGGACGACGCCGGAGCGGACGTACGTGCTCCGTCTTACGCTGCGCGATGCCGCGGGGCACGAGCGGATCTACGA
>JBKPNC010000024.1:0-24427 GCA_046732435.1 Actinomycetota bacterium | reverse complement strand
CGCGTCTGAGAGGAGAACGACGCCGGATACGGTGGGAAGGCCAAGGCTCGGGTTGCCCGGAAATGACGTCACCCACTTCAGCAGTGCGTGCCCGCCGCCCAGCGCCGGCATGGCGCGGAAGTCACCGGCCGGATAGGCTGGGACGTACACCTTCGGCGGCATCGACCATTCGGTGCGCGCGTACGCGACGAACGCTTCGCGGACGGCCTCGACGGCCCGTTCGGGCGGCACGGCGGCCTCGACGTGCTCTCGGCGGAAGAGGGGGATCACGTCGAAGGGACTACAGGGTCTTGACGTCCTCGACGAGCTCGGCTACGCCCTTTTTCGCGTCCGAGAACAGCATGACGGTCTTCGGATCGCGGTAGAGCGGGTTGTCGATCCCCGCGAATCCAGGATTCATGCTGCGTTTGATCACGACGACGTTCCTGGCGTGGTCGACGTCGAGGATCGGCATGCCGTAGATCGGGCTCCCTGGCGAGTTGCGGGCGGCCGGGTTGGTGACGTCGTTGGCGCCGATCACGAGCGCGACGTCGGTCTCCGGAAAGTCATCGTTGATCTGGTCCATCTCGAAGAGCTGGTCGTACGGGACGTTGGCCTCTGCCAGCAGCACGTTCATGTGGCCGGGCATGCGTCCGGCGACCGGGTGGATGGCGTACCGGACGTCGACGCCGCGACGCTGGAGCTCGTCGGCGAGCTTGCGGACGTCGTGCTGCGCCTGTGCGACGGCCATCCCGTACCCCGGCACGATGATCACCCGCTGCGCGTACGCCAGCATGACCGCCACGTCCTCGGCGCTCGCCGACCGCACCTGCCCGTCCGCTCCGGCCAGCGTCTCGGCAGAGACCTGCACCTGGCCGAACGCGCCGAAGAGCACGTTCGACACCGACCGACCCATCGCCCGCGCCATCAGCAGCGTGAGCAGCGTTCCGGATGCACCGACCAGCATCCCGCTGACGATCAGCACGTTCTCGTGCAGGACGAAGCCGGTCGCCGACGCCGCGAGGCCGGTGAACGCGTTCAGCAAGGCAATCACGACCGGCATGTCGGCACCGCCGATCGGCAGCACGAAGAGGACCCCGAACAGCAGGGCGCCCGCGATCAGGATCACCAGGAGCACCGACTTCTGCGGGCCGGCGAGGATGACGATCGCGAGCGCGACGAGCGCGGAGAGCAACAGCCCATTCACGAGCTTCTGCGCCGGATAGACGACCGGTCGGCCGGTGACGAGCTCCTGGAGCTTCCCGAAGGCGAGCATGCTGCCCGCGAAGGAGACGCTGCCGATCAGGGACGAGAGGATGATCGACATCGACGCGTCGAACGGAAGCTGCCCCGGCTCGGGCGCTCGCGCGTGGAACTCCGCCAGCGCGACGAGCGCCGCCGCTCCGCCGCCGACGCCGTTGAACAGCGCCACCATCTGCGGCATCGCGGTCATCTTCACGGCGCGTGCGGCATAGGCCCCGACGGGTGCCGCGGCCGCCATGACGACGATGATCGAGACGTAGTTGTGCAGCCCGGAGCGCGCGAACGTCGCCGCGACCGCGATCGTCATCCCGACCGCGCCGAGCCAGTTCCCGAGCCGCGCCTGCCGCGGTGACGACAGGAAGCGAAGAGCCAGAACGAAGGTCACGATCGTGACCAGGTACGCGAGCGAGATGGCGTCGTTGCGGCTCACTCGTCGCCGCGGCCGCTCTCCGGTTCCGTGCTTGCGCCCAGTGGCACTTCCTCGGCTCTCGCCGGCTCCGCCTCCGGCCGTTTCTTGAACATCTCGAGCATCCGGTCGGTGACGACGAAGCCGCCGACCACGTTCAGCGTCCCGAGCGCGACCGCCATGAGCGACACGACCCGGATCCAGACCGGCTGACCCGGCAGCCCGGCGACGATGATCGCCCCGACGAGCACGATGCCGTGAATCGCGTTCGTTCCAGACATCAGCGGCGTGTGCAGGAGCGTCGGCACCTTCGAGATCACCTCGACGCCGAGGAACGCCGCCAGCACGAGGACGGTAAGCTCGATGATCCACTGGGCAGGCATCAGGCGCGCACCTCGTCGCGCCGAGTGACGCACGCACCGGCGGTGATCTCGTCTTCCCAGTCGAGCACGAGCTCGCCGTCGGCCGCGAGGTGCTGCAGGAGCGCCGACACGTTCCGCGCGTAGAGCTGGCTCGCGTGGGTCGGCATCGTGCTGGGCAGGTTCGTGGCGCCGATGATCGTCACGCCCTCGCGGACGACCTCTTCCCCGGGCACGGTCAACTCGCAGTTCCCGCCCGCCTCCGCGGCGAGATCGACGATCACGGAGCCCGCTCGCATGCCGGCGACGGCAGAAGCCGGGATCAGGCGCGGCGCGGGCCGTCCGGGGACGAGCGCCGTCGTGATCACCACGTCGAATTCGGGGATGCGCCGCTCGAGCTCCTCCTGCTGGCGGCGCTGTTCGTCATCCGTCAGCTCGCGCGCGTAGCCGCCCTCCGTCTCCTCGCCGACGATGCCGAGGTCGAGGAAGCTCGCGCCAAGCGATTCCACCTGCTCGCGAACCACCGGTCGGACGTCGAATGCCGAGACCACGCTCCCGAGTCGCCGCGCGGTCGCGATCGCCTGCAGTCCGGCGACCCCCGCTCCGAGGACCAGCACCTTCGCCGGTGCGACGGTGCCGGCCGCGGTCATGAGCATCGGGAAGAAGCGTGGGAGCCGGTCGGCCGCGAGAACGGCCGCCTTGTAGCCGCCGATTGTCGCCTGCGACGAGAGCGCATCCATCGGCTGCGCCCGCGTGATGCGCGGGATGGCCTCCATCGCAAAGGCGATCACCCCGTCGTCGGCGAGGCGCTCGACTCCGGCCGGATCGGTGAGGGGCTCGAGAAACGCGATCAGGACGACGCCGGAGCGAAGGAGCTCGACCTCGTCGACGCTCGGCTTCCTCACCTTGGCGACGGCGTCGGCGTCCCACGGCACTCCGAGCGTGGCCCCGGCCCCCTCGTACTCGGCATCGGGAAAGCCGGCTTCGGCGCCGGCGCCCGGCTCGACGACCACGTCGATCCCGCTCTTCGCGAGGCGGGAGACGGCTTCCGGGACGAGCGCGACGCGGCGTTCGTCAGCCGCAGTCTCTGTCGGGACCCCGACCTTCACCAGCGGAGAACTCTAGTCTCGATGCCGACGAAGGCTCGAACCTAGATGGTCGTCCAGACCTCGAGCTTCGTGCGCGTCCGGCCGATCACCTCGTCGGTGAACTCGGTCGTGCCCGCTTGGCCCCCGAGATCCGCGGTCTTGACGCCGGCGGTCACGGCCTCGAAGCACGCCTCGCGTATCGCGCGCGCCGCTTCCTCGGCCCGCGCGTCGCCGTAGGACAGAAGCGCCGCGCCTGCCAGGATCATCGCCATCGGATTGGCGACGTCCTTGCCGCGCAAGGCCGGGGCGGTGCCGTGGGCGGCCTCCGCGACGACAGCGCGCGCTTCGAAGTCGTCGTCAAGCGCCACCAGCAACGACTCACCGCCCGCGATCGAGCCGAACAGCGGCAGCACGAGGTCGGTGAGGATGTCGCCGTCCCGGTTCAGCGCCGGGATCACGAGCGGATTCCCGCCCGACGCGAGGAGCAGGGCGAATGTCGCGTCGATCAGCTGGGGTTCGTACTCGACGTCCGGGTGCCGAACGGCGGCGGCATCCATCTCCTCCTTCAGCATCCCCTCGTACGTCGGGCTGACCGTGTACTTCGGGCCGCCGAAGACTTTCGCGCCGGTCCGCTCCGCATGCCGGAAGGCGAACTCGGCCACCGTCCGGCAGATGCGTCGCTCGATGCGCTCGGTTCGGAACGCGACCTCGTCGTCGTCGGTTCCCTCCCGCCACTCTTTGGCCCCGTAGGCGTCGCCGACGGCCATCCGGACGACCGAGATCGGCGCGTGCGCGCCGGCGAGCGGTACGACGCCGGGAATGCGGCGCCCGGTGCGGAGGATCACCTGCGCGCCCATCTCCTCGCGAAGAATGCGGTTCGGCGAGCCGACGTCGTTGCGCCCCTCCGGCGTTGTCGTCGCCGCCTTGAGCCCGCGTCCGTGCTCGCGGACTGCCGTCGCTGCGTCGTGGACGACCCGGTTCCGGGTCTGCCGTCGGTTTTCGACCGACAGGTCGAAGTGGCGCAGGTCGAGCTCGATTCCGATCACATCGGGCGCCAGAACCCGAAGTGCCTGCTCCAATAGCTCCTGACCCGTTTCGTCGCCTTTGAAGACGATGATCGTCTCGCCTGCCACACCGCGATTCTACGAGTTCTCGGCCGTGGGATTAGGCGGGGCCCTTAATGGACAGATGGTGCGTGCATGGCGCGTAAAGGTGGCTGGACGAGGACGGGAAGACGCGGTCGATTCCGCTATCTGGACTCGCGGGGAAATCGGATTCGCGACGAGCGGAAGATCGAGCGGATCGAGTTGCTGCGGATTCCGCCGGCCTGGCGAGATGTCTGGATCTCACCGCGTCCGACCGCAAGCCTCCAGTCGACCGGAATCGATGCCGCGGGCCGGCGACAGTACCTCTATCACCCTGACTTTCGCGCTCAACAGGAGCGGGAGAAGTTCGACAAGCTGACTCGCTTTGGGACGAGGCTTCCCGAGCTGCGCGCGGCGATGAGCGAGCACTTCGAGCTCGAGACCCTGGAGCTCGAGCGGATCTCCGCGCTCGCCGTTCGCCTGATCAATCTCGGCTGGTTTCGCGTGGGCTCCGAGGAGTACGCGCGCAAGTATCGGACGTTCGGGATCACGACGCTTCGTAAGAAGCACGTGAAAGTGGGGCGCCACAGGATCACGTTTTCCTATCCCGGGAAACGGGGTGCTTGGGTTCGAGCGGCGCTCGTGGACGCAGAGCTCGCGGCGGCCATGCGCGAGCTCAAGGCGCTCCCAGGTGGCCGGCGGCTGTTCCGGTACCAAGTCGACGGCCAGCTGGGGCACCTCACGGCCCGTCACCTGAACGACTACATCGGCGCCTTCATGGGCGAGGAATTCAGCGCGAAGGATTTCCGCACGTGGGGCGGGACGCTACTCGCCGCGGTTGCGCTGGCCGAGCGCGGGCCTGCCGAGACCGAGGGGGAGGCGAAGCGAGTCGTTGCACACGTGATGAGAATGGTCGGCGCGAAGCTCGGTAACACGCCGGCAGTCGCACGGGCGTCGTACGTCAGCCCAGCCGTCGTGGAGCAGTATCTCGCCGGTCGGACGCTCGAGGATTTCCGACCGCGGCATTTGCGCGTCGTTGGCGCGCGCGACGCCGCACTCGATGCCGAGGAACAGGCGCTTCTCAGCCTACTGCGCTCGTGGCGACTTCTGGAAGCGCGGCGAGAGGCCGACGAGGCTGCCTGATTGCACCACACGAATTCCGCTATTCTTTCCGCGGCAGAGAGCGAATAAGGAGGAGGAACTTGGCGCGTAAAACAGTGCTCGTTTGCGACAGTTGCGGTAGGGAGGTCGGCGAGGGGAAGGGCGCGACGTTGCGGCTGAGTTACTCGGACGCGCGACGCGGTGCCAAGCAGGCAGACCTCTGCGACGACTGCGCCGGCAAGATGCCCGGCCGCGCCGCAGCTCGCCGCGGACGCCGACCCCGCTCGGTCCAAGCCGCGTAGCGTCGTGGGGGAAACCAGGTTTCCCCCACGAGCCCCCTTCTAACAGCTCCTGTCGCCTTCGGCTCGGTCGCTTTGAGTTGACGCGGTAGCTCCGCGAGGCGAAGCCTCGCTCCGCTGATAGATGGGGCGCTGTCTTTCGTTTTTTCCGGTCTTTCCTCCCTATTCGCACGCCGCGTTGGAGGAGCCGTCGCGTGCGCTCACTACGATGAGCGGATGGGGTTTTCGCTCATCGTCGGGCCTGCCAATTCCGGCAAGTTGGATCTGCTCCTCGACCGGTACCTGGCCACGCTCGACCGGGCTCCGGTGCTCATCGTGCCGAACCAGCCGGACGTCGAGCGGGTCGAGCGGCAATTGCTCGCGAAGACGACGGCGCTCTTCGGAGGAACCATCGGCACCTTCGACGACCTCTTCCGTCGGATCGCCCGCGAGCGCAACCGCGGCGGCGCCCGCCCGCTCGCGACCGAGGCACAGCGCTCGCTCGCACTGCGCCGGGCGGTCGCCTCCGCGCCGCTCAACGGCCTCGGACCGTCGGCGCGCTTCCCCGGCTTTATCGACGCACTTGGCGCCACGCTCGTCGAGCTGGCGGCCGGCCTGATCGAGCCGAACGAGCTCGACGGCGACCTGGCCGCGCTCTACACGGCGTACCGCGGCGAGCTCGAGCGCCTCGGTCTGCAGGACCGTGAGCTGGTCGGCGCCGACGCGATCTCGCGGCTGACGAGCGATCTCGCCGCCTGGCGAGGGCAGCCCGTCTTCGCCTACGGATTCGAGGATCTGACGGAAGCCGAGTGGCGGCTACTCGAGGCGCTTGCTGGACGCACCGAGGTGACCGCCTCGCTCCCGTACGAGCCTGCTCGCAACGTCTTCGGAGCGTTGCAGGAGACCGCCTCCGACGTCGCACGGCTCGCGGAAGGCCGGATCGAGGAGCTCCACCCCGCGTACGCCGCGATCGCCCATCCGGCCCTCGCGCACCTCGAGCGTGCGCTCTTCGAGGGGGGAGGAGCCGATACGGCGCCCTCCATCGAGGGCGCGATTCGGTTCCTCGAGGGGGCGGGTCAGCGCGGGGTGCTGGAGCTCGTCGGCGACGAGGTGCTGGCGTTGCTGCGCCAGGGCGTCGCGCCGGAGCGGATCGGCATCGTCGCCCCCAACGCGGAGCGGTGGCGGCCGCTCGTCGAGACGGCGTTCGGAGCACTCGGGATCCCATACTCGGTCGAGGCGCGGCGACGGTTTCCCGAGACCTCGTTCGGCCACGCAATCCTCGCCTTGCTCCGTTACGCGTGGCTCGACGGGGAGCGCAACGACCTGTTCACGTATCTCCGATCGCCGTTCTCCGGCCTCGCTCGTTCGCACGTCGACTTCGTGGAGGGCCGCCTCCGGGGACGCGCGATCTCGGCGCCCGAGCGAGTCGAAGCGGTCATGCAGGAGCTCCGCGGCGCCGGGCTGCCGCAGCTCGACGCGCTGCGCTCGGCCGAGCGACCGATTGCTGCCGTTCGCGAGCTCGCTCAGGCGATGCTCCGGTCGGCCTTCGGGGTCAACGCGCCGCCGGTAGGCGCAGCGGCGGTTGCAGACCTTCGCGGGTACGACTCGTGCATCCGGCTGATGGACGACCTCGACGCGTGGGAGCGGCTCGACGAGCCGCTCCCCCGCGACGAGGTCGTCGGAGCCCTCGAGCGTGCCGGCGTGCGGCCGCGCCAGGCGGCCGAGCGCGGCCGCGTGGCGGTCCTCGACCTCATGCGCGCCAGAACTCGTCACTTCGAGGTCGTCTTCATCCTCAGCCTCGAGGAGGGCAGCCTGCCGCGCCGGGGCCATCCGTCGCCGTTCCTGGACGGGGACGTTCGGCGCCGGCTCGGCGCGAAGCTCCGCCGGCGGGACCAGGTCGGCTACGACCGGTACCTCTTCTACACCGCGTGCACGCGGCCCTCGCGGCGCCTCTACCTCGTTCGGGAGGCGGCGACCGACGAGGGCAGCCCGCGAGAGCCAAGCCCGTTCTGGGAGGAGGCGACCGCCTGCTTCGCGGCCTCGGAGGTCGCCCGCTGGACACGCCGCCGGACGCTGTCGCAGGTCACGTGGTCGATCGACGACGCGCCGAACGAACGCGAGCGGCTGAGAGCGCTGACCGCGCTCGCCGCCACGGACGAGCCCGCGGCGCGCTCGCTCGCGTCGGCCAACGGCTGGGAACGCCGGCTCAAACGCGCGCAGTCCGCGTTCCGCCGCCGCACGAGGCTCCGTCACCCGCTGGTGCTGGAGCAGCTGCGCGCCCGCAGGATGTTCCCCGTCACCGAGCTCGAGCGTTTCGCCGACTGCTCGTCCGCCTGGTTCGTCGACCGGGTCGTCGATCCGAAGACGATCGATGCCCAGGTCGACGCGAAGCTCCGCGGCCAGGTCGCGCACACGACGCTGTCGCGATTCTTCAGCGGGCTGCCCAAGGAGCTCGGGACGCCGAAGCTCCAGGCGGAGCAGGTCGACGACGCCGTCCGCTTCATGCGGACCTGTCTCGACGGCGCTCTGGAGGGCGTGCGGATGGAGATGACACCGCTGCAGCGGCGCGAGCTCGAGCAGGGGCTGTGGCGTGACCTGGAGCAGCTCGTGCGCGACGAGGCCGAGGCGGAGCTTCCGCTCGAGCCGCGGCAGTTCGAGGTCTCCTTCGGGATGGAGCGCTCGGCGCCCGAGCTCCAGCGCGGCCTCGACCTCGGGGATGGGTTGACGCTCTCGGGGAAGATCGACCGGATCGACGTCGACCCGTTCAGCGCCCGCGGCATCGTCCAGGACTACAAGGCGGGCAAGGGCGCCCACTCGGCGCGCGACATCGAACGGGAGCTGCGGCTGCAGATTCCGCTCTACATGCTGGTGCTCCGCGATCTTGTGGGGATCGAGCCGCTCGGCGGCCTCTACCGGCCGCTTGCCGGCGGACGCCGACCGCGGGGGCTGCTCCGTGGCGGCGAGGACGCGTTGCCCGGTTACGCGAAGACCGATTACGTCGACGACGACGCCTTCTGGGCTCAGGTGGAGCGGGCCAGGGACTCGGCGCGGCAACTCGCCGGCCGGGTCCGCGCCGGCGACGTGCGCCATGACCCGCGCGGCGACGAATGCCCGCCGTGGTGCGACCTGTGGACGATGTGCCGGGTGCGCAGACCATGAAGCACATGACGAGCGTGGTCGAGAACCCGGAACAGCGCACGGCCGTCGAGGCGACGGGTCGGGTCTTCGTGTCCGCCGGCGCGGGCACCGGCAAGACGTCCGTGCTCGTCGAGCGCTTCGTCCGCGCCGTCTGCGAGCGCGGGCTCGGCATCGACTCGATCCTCGTCATCACCTATACGAAGCGCGCGGCCGGCGAGCTTCGCTCCCGCATCCGCCGGGAGCTCCGGGCGCGCGGGCGTCCCGACCTGGCGCGAGAGCTCGACGGCGCGTGGATCTCGACGATCCACGGGTTCTGTAACCGCCTGCTGCGGACGTATCCCTTCGAGGCAGGGCTCGATCCGCGTTTCCGGGAGCTCGAGGAGGCACAGGCCGCGGTCCTGGCCGGCGAGGCCTTCGACGAGGCCCTCGAGGAGTTCTGCTCTTGGCAGAGCGGAAACCAGCCGGAGCGTCTCCAGCTGCTCGCGACCTACGGGGCATCCGGGCTGCGGCGGATGCTGAGCGGCATCTTCGCGACCCTGCGATCGGCCGGTCGTCCACTCGTGCTCGAGCTCGGAGGCGGTCCGTCGCTGGCGGAACACCTCGAGCGTCTTCGCGACAGCGCCGCCTGTCTCGCCGACGACGCGGACGCGACGGAGCTCCAGCGCGCGAACGCGAGTCGGTTGCTCGAGATCGTGGCGGGGGACCTGCCACCCGAACGCCTACTCGACCTCTCGGCCCACCGCGCGCACGGCGAGCGTGCGGCGAGCTACGAGGAGTCGCGCAAGCTCGTCGAGCAGGCGGCGCTCGACGAGCTCGCACTTCGCGACCGCGCCCTGCTGCAGGACCTGCTGGAGGGGTTTGCCGGCGCGTACGCCCGGGCGAAGCAGCGTGAGTCGGCTGTCGACTTCGAGGACCTCCAGCTCGCCGCGCGCGACCTCCTGCGTTCACATCCGTGGCTCCGCGACCGCGAGCCGCTCAACTTCCGCGCGGTCATGGTCGACGAGTTCCAGGACACGAACCGGCTCCAGTGCGAGCTGATCGACCTGATCTCGCGTTCCGGGCCGGGCGAGGGCGCGGGTTACGGCCTGCCCGCCTGCGAGCTCTTCTTCGTCGGCGACGAGTTCCAGTCGATCTACGGCTTTCGTCACGCGGACGTGCGGGTCTTCCGGGAGCGCCGCGAGGCGGAGGGCGGCGGGCTCGTTCTCTCGCGCAACTACCGCTCGAGACCGGAAGTCCTGACCGTCGTCAACTACCTGTTCCGGGGCGAGTTCGGCGACGAGTTCCAGCCGCTCACGGCGTCCGGCGAATTCCCCGATCCCGTCTTCGGCCACCCGGTCGAGCTGCTCGTCACCGACAAGGCGGCCTACGCGGACTCCGGTCTGCACTGGCGCCGTGCGGAGGCGCGGCAGATCGCATCGCGCGTCCGGGAGCTGATCGCGTCCGGCGCTGCGACCGCCGGCGAGATCGTGCTCCTCTTCGCCGCGGGTACCGACGCCGAGTGGTACGAAGAGGAGCTGCGTGCCGCGGGACTTCCGACGTACCGGGCGACGGGGCGAGGCTACTTCGGGCAGCAGCAGGTCGCCGACCTGCTCGCTTACCTACGGCTGCTTCAGAACCGCTACGACGATCAGGCGCTCGTCACCGTGCTCACCTCGCCGTTCGTCGGCGTCTCGAACGACGCACTTGTCCTGATCCGGCGCGCCGGCGGCCGCCGCCCGCTCTTCGTGGGGATCGAGCGTGAGATTCCGCCGGAGCTCGACGAGACGGACGCGCGGCTGATCCGGGCGTTCAAGCAGCGGTACGAGCGGCTGGCCGTGCAAACCGCCCGGCTGTCGCTCGAGCGCCTGTGCGAGCAGATCATCCTCGAGCACGACTACGACCTGGCCGTTCTGGCGCAGTGGGACGGCAAGCGCCGCTACGCCAATCTCCGCAAGCTCGCAAGGCTCGCCCGGGCGTACGAGCAGCTGCGTGGCCCGGACCCCGAAGGATTCGTCCGCTTCGTCCGCGAGCAGGAGTCGGTCGGAGCGAAAGAGCTGGGGGCGGTCGCCGAGGAGGAGGGGGCGGACGCCGTTCGGCTGCTGACCATCCACGCGGCAAAGGGGCTCGAGTTCAAGGTCGTGGTCGTCGCCGATGCCGGCCGAGATCGGCCGCCGCCGGCCGCCGACGAGATCCTCGCGCTCTCGGACGGCCGGTTCGGGTTCCGGGTCGCGCATCCGGTCACGAGCGAGCGCCGCCCTGCGTTCGACTACGAAGCAGTTCGCGAGCTGCAACGCGAGGCGGATCGCGCCGAGCGGCTCCGCCTCTATTACGTCGCCATGACGCGCGCGATCGATCGACTTATCGTCTCCGGCGCGGTCGACGGCAACAAGCCGGACTCGATCACGCCCATGGGGTGGGTGCTGGACCGATTGGCCGGCGACGAGGAGCTCGCACATGCGACCGTCGAACCGGTCGAGCTCGAGCGAGACGGCGCCCGCCTGCTCGTCCGCATCGACCGCGGCCGCTTCCGTCCCGGCGACTCGGAGACGGGCGAGGCGGAGGAGCAGATCGCCGCCGACGCGCAGCTCGCGCTCTTCACCGCCGACGGCCCCGCTGCGCTGCCGCCCGCTCCGCCGCTGCAAGCGCTTCCGCCGCCTGCGGAGCCGCCGCTCCACGACGTACGGGTGTTGTCGTTCACGCAGCTCGCGACGTTCGACCGCTGCTCGTATCGCTACTACGCGGAGCGGGTCGTCGGCATGCGGCCCCGCGAGCCGGCCGGCGGCATCGGCGATGATGGCCCCGGTGTCGGCCTGGGGGCGATCGCCTTCGGCAGCGCGGTGCACTCGGTGCTGGAGAACATCGACCTGCGGGCACCGGCCGTGCCTGCGGATCTCGCTGAACCGATCGCCGCGGAGTTCCCGGACGCGAGCCCCGTCGACGCCGAGCGCATCCGCGAGCTCGTCGACGCCTACTGCCGGTCGGATCTGGCCGCACGTGTGGCGGCGCTCGACGGCGTTCGCGCAGAGTGCGGGTTCACCTTCGAGCACGACGGCGTGTTGCTCCGCGGCTACCTCGACGTCCTCCATATGGACGGCGGCCGCGCACTCGTCGTCGACTACAAGACCAACGCACTCGCTGATGCGGAGCCCGACGAGATCGTCGAGCAGGAGTACCGGCTCCAACGCCTCGTCTACGCCCTCGCCTGCTTCCGGGCGGGTGCAGACGAAGTCGAGGTCGCGTACGTCTTCCTCGAGCGCCCCGGCGCCGTGGTGTCCGCCCGCTTCCACCGCGGGCTCGTGCCCGGCCTCGAGGCTGAGCTTTCCGAGGCGATCGGCCGGCTTCGCGCCGGCGACTTCCGCCCGACCCCGAGCGAGTACGCCTGCGCCGGGTGTCCGGCGCTGGACGTCGTCTGCGCCGGCCCGAACCTTCCGGGCGCCCCTCGGGCCGCCGCGCTCGTGGCTGCCTCAGCCTGATTCGTCGGCGCGGCCATCGATGGCATGCTCAGGCCGGCTCGATCGCGAGCTCTTTTCACGGAGTTGGCGCAAATCCGTAGCGCGTTCTCCGGTACCGTCGAACTCGGGTGGCGGGTGGAACCGGCAGCCCCACCCTAAGGGTGGGGCACCCGGCTGTAGGGGCCGCGCCGGACTGTGCTCGAATGGGGATGAGGTGAACATGAGGGCCCGAACTGGCGCGTAGTTACGTCCACGAGGCGCGCAAGCGCGTCGGGCCGCGGCGCGCGCGCATCGGGCCGATCATCGAGCGACTCGCTCGCGCACACCCCGACGCGGTCATCGCCTTGCGGTTCGAGGACGACCTCCAGCTCCTCGTATCCGTGATGCTCTCGGCACAGACGACCGACGTGAACGTCAACCACGTCACCGAGGAGCTCTTCCGGAAATACCGGACGCCCGAGGACTACCTGGCGGTGCCGACGACCGAGCTCGAGCGTGACATTTTCCGGACGGGCACGTATCGCCAGAAGGCGAGGAATCTCCAGGGCACGATGCGGCTCCTACTCGAGGAGTTCGACGGCCGAGTGCCGACGAAGCTGGACGAGCTCGTGCGGTTACCCGGTGTCGGGCGGAAGACGGCGAACGTCGTCGCGGCGGAGCGAGGCTCGACGCAGGGGATCGTGGTGGACACCCACGTCCGGCGGCTCTCGCAACGCCTCGGCCTGACCCGGCACGACGACCCGGCGAAGATCGAGCGCGACCTCCAGCGGGTCGTCCCGCCCGTCGACTGGGCACGGTTCCCGCACCTCCTGATCTGGCACGGTCGCCGCGTATGCATCGCCCGGCGCCCGCGCTGCGAGGATTGCGTGATCATGGACCTGTGCCCGTCGAGCCGGATCTGACCGATCTCACCGGGGCGGTCGCCCACGTAACCGGCGCAGGGGCGGGTATCGGTCGCGGGATCGCCCGCGGCCTCGCCGCCGAAGGGGCGACCGTTGTCGTCTCGGACATCGACGAGGAGTGGGGTTCTGGGACGGTCGCCGGGATCGAGGCGGGCGGCGGCACCGCCGCGTTCGTCCGCGCCGACGCCACCGTGGAACGCGACCTCCGCGACGCGCTCGCGTTCACGGAGGACCGGTTCGGCGGCCTCGACGTGCTCGTCAACAACGCCGGCGGAGCGCCTCCGCCGTACTTTCCGGAGACCGACCCGGATCAGCTGCTCTGGCGGATCGCGCTCAATCTGCACAGCGCGATGCTCGCGACGCAGCACGCGATCGGATCGATGCGAACGCGGCATGGCGGGTCGATCCTCAACGTCTCGTCCCGGGCGGGCATCGGCTTCGAGCCGCATCGCTCGCCCGAGTACGCGGCGTGCAAGGCGGCGCTCTGCCGCTTCACGGCGACGCTGGCGCCGCTCGCCGAAGAGGCCGGTATCCGCGTCAACTGCATCTGCCCTGACTGGGTGGAGACCGAGCGGATGCGGGAGCAGCGGCTCGCGATGGGAGAAGAAGAGTGGTCGAAGCACGGGCCGACCAATCTCGTCAGCGTCGAGGAGATTGCTGACGCAGCCGTCCACCTCGTCCGCGACGAGCGTCTGGCCGGACGGACGCTGCTCTGCCCGCACGACGGCTCGTGGGGACTTGTCCCCGTCGACGACGAGCCGCGCATCGAGCCGGTCGACTGGCTCGGGCGCTAAATCGTCTCGCTTTCGCCACGATCACGTAGGGCCGGCCGCCGTAGCCTGGCGCTATGCGTGCAGAGGACCTCGCGCTCTACGCCGATACGCTCGCCGGTGAGGCAGCCGCTCTGCAGGCTCGCGCCGAGCGCACCCGCGCACGCCTGCGGCAGGCCGCCATCGAGCGCTGTGCGCGCGACGATCTCGCGAGCGCGACCTGTGAGCGCCTGGAGGCGCTCGGCGTGATGTCACGGATCGACGACAGGCACGAGCGCGCGGAGCTCGACCGCCTCGTCGACTCGCTGCGAGCCCTTCGCGAGCTCCAGATCTGGGTCGAGTCGAAGCTCGCGGCGGCGAGCGACGGGATGCCGCGCTGCTAGCCCGGCGACAACGCGACGAGTAACCCGCCGTCCGCGTCGTAGGCGGGGAAGAAGTCCGCGAGGATTCGCTTGCGCTGGCCCGAACGCGTCCGGATCTCCAGGCGCTGATCGAGCCGACGGACGCCCCACTCGAGCGCCAGTTTCGCCGGGTTCTTGCCCGCCTCGAAGCCGTTCAGCTCCAGACCTTCGACCAGGTCCTGACCCATCAGCTCACGGTCGCCGAATCCCGTCAGCTCGAAGACGCCGCGCCCGACCGCGAGGATGCGGCCCTGCTGGTCACAGACGACGAAGCCCGTGTTGGGGCCGGGGTAATAGTCCTCCATCAGCTCGAACAGAAACCCGAAGCCGCAGTTGTGGCAGGCGACGGCCTGGGCGGTCATTCCCTCGCGACCGTCGTCGTCGATCGAGCGCTCCTTGCAGTTCGGGCAGATGAAGAACGGCATGCGTCGATCGTAGCGGCCTGTTCGCCCCAGACCGGTCAGATCCAGCGCTTGCGCCGGTAGTACACGAGCTGCAGCACCGTCGACACGACGATGAGGGCCCAGGACCAGGCATAGCCCAAGCGCCAGTGCAGCTCGGGGATGTCGCGGAAGTTCTGGCCGTAGAGGCCGACGATGAACGTCGGCACGAGCAGCAGGGTGGCTGCGATCGTCAGCCGCTTCGTCACCTCGTTCTGGTCGTTGGCGATCTTCGCCTGCGCGTAGTCGCGGACGCCCCCGAGCAGGTCGCGGGAGTAGTCGAGGCCCTCGGAGGCGCGCAGAAGCTTGTCGTAGACGGTGCCGAATGCGAGCTCTGCGCGGTGTGCGAAGACCTCGCCGTGCTCGACCTCGACGCGGTTGTCGACGACTTCCCTGATCGCGTCGCGAGTGGGGCCGAGCGTCCGCCGGATGTTCAGGAGGTCGTGCCTGACGTGCGAGATCTGGGCGCGGACACGCGCGGCCGGCCAGTCCTCGATGTGGTCGTCGAGCTCGTCGATCTCTTCGTCGATCCCGTCGATCAGATCCAGATAGGCCTCCGCGATCTCGTCGACGATCCGGTAGGCGAGGATCCCGGCCGGATCGTCGGGGTGCCGCGCCTGCCGCGTTACGGAGGGGTCGAAGGGATCGCCGCCTCGAGGCGTCTTCCTGATCGTCACCACCGAATCCACGGTCATGATCAGGTCGATCTCCTGGTAGTAGACACGGTGCTCCTCGTGCACGAGCACCGGCACGAGCATGACCCCGTACACGCGGTCGTGGACGGCAAGCAGGCGCGGCCTCGGTGCCGCCTCCCCCGTCGAGGGCCGGGCGAGGAACTTCTCGACCGTGGGCGGAAGATCGCCGAAACCATGGGCCCTGATCTCTTCCTGTGACGGGTCGAGCAGGTCGGTCCAGGTCGCAGCCGCCAACGGCGTCCCACGGTAGCGGGGTCGTCGGTCAGCGCGGGGCGGCGAGGGCCGCCTCAGGGTGCCCGTGCCTGGCGGCGAGCCATCGCTCGGCATCGAGCGCGGCCATCGACCCCATCCCCGCGGCCGTGATCGCCTGGCGGTAGACGTGGTCGACGACGTCTCCCGCAGCGAAGACGCCCGGCACGTTCGTCGCGGTCGAGCCCGGCTGGGTGACGAGGTATCCCTCCTCGTCGTGGTCCAGCTGATCCAGGAAGAGCTCGGTGTTCGGATCGTGGCCGATGGCGACGAAGACGCCCTGTGCGGGCACGGTCTTGCTCTCGTCGGTCTCGAGGTTGCGCAGCAGTGCGCCGCTCACCCGGCCGTCGTCGTCCAGGATCTCGTCGACGACGTAGGGCACCTCGAACGAGATCTTCTCGTTGTTCCGGGCGCGGTCGAACATGATCGGCGACGCTCGAAACTCGTGGCGGCGATGCACGACGACGACCGTGTCCGCGAACTTCGTCAGGAAGATGGCCTCCTCCATCGCAGAGTCGCCGCCGCCGACCACGATCACCTCCTTCTCGCGGAAGAACGCGGCGTCGCAGACAGCGCAGTACGAGACGCCCTTGCCCTGGAGAGCTCGCTCGCTCGCGAGACCGAGCTGCCGCGCGCTCGCACCGGTTGCGACGATGACGGTCTCCGCGCGGAACTCGTCGCCGCCGACGAAGACCGAGAACGGTCGCTGGGAGAAGCCCACGCGCGTGACGTCGTCCGTCAGGAACTCGGCGCCGAAGCGCTCCGCCTGCCGGCGGAGGTCCTCCATCATCTTCGGGCCGAGCACCCCGTCGGCATAGCCGGGGAAGTTTTCGACGTCACTCGTGATCATCAGCTGGCCGCCCCAGGCAAAGCCCTCGATCACGAGCGGATGCATGTTTGCGCGTGCGGTATAGAGCGCCGCTGTATATCCGGCGGGTCCGCCGCCGATGATGATGACCTCACGAACGTCGCTCATGGCACTCCAAAACCTTCTGTTGACCCCGACATTACTTAACGAAACGGATGGCTCAAAACTTCCGTCACCCGCGCCGGTCAGGCGACGAGTTGACCACACAGATAGAGCTTGCCTCCCCGCACGTCCGACTCCTCGGACATGCGGTGCCGGAGGTGGTCGCCCCTCCGGATCAGGTGGAGGATCTCGTATCCGCGTGCCTCCAGCAGCTCGGCGATCAGCCGGCGGTGACAGCGCCACCACAACGTCTCCGCGCACATGAAGCACGGCGTCGGGCGCCCGACCGCGTCGGCGAGTGCCGCTTGCCACTCGGGCGTCCCCATGCGTGCTGCGTAGCTCCTGAACGCGGCAGACGCGATACACCGAAACCGTTCCTCGCCCGGCTCACCGCTCCGGCGGCCGCCGAGCTCGAGCTCGTGCACATACGCGATTCCGGCGGCCGTCACCCGGTCCGCCACCGCTTCCAGGTTGAACTGCGGGTTCCGGCGGGAGCCGGGATAGCGCCGGACGTCGACGAGGGTCTGGACGCCGGCGTCCCGAAGCACGGCGACGAGGTCGTCTCCGGAACGGGTTCCGTGGCCGACCGTGTACGCCCGTGGCGGCATCTCACGCATAGAATCGCGGCGGCCGGAAAGTGAATGTCGAGATGGCGGTGACTGTCAGCTGGGACGGGCTTCGCGAGTTGGCGGCGTTCACCGCCGAGAACGGTTGTGCCATCAGCCTCTATCTCGACCTCGATCCGAGCGTGTCGCCGACCGCGGGCGACGCGGCGACGCGCGTCAACGCGCTCCTCGACGAGGGCATGCGCCACGCGGCTGCGGCGAGCCGAAATCTCACGCACGAGGCGCGTCAGGCGCTGCAGAACGACCTTGGGCGCGTCCGGCGCTATCTGAACGAGGACTTCGAGCGGGACGGGTCGCGCGGGCTCGCCGTGTTCTCGGCCGGCCTGGACAACGTCTGGAAGGCGATTCCGCTGATCGACTCCGTCCCCGACGCCATCAAGATCGGGCGCGAGTTCTACCTGGCGCCGCTCGTCCCTCTCGTCGGCCGCGGCGACGGGGCACTCGTCGCGGTCGTCGGTCGCGAGCAGGGTCAGCTGTTCCGGCTTCAGGGCGGGCGTTTGCGCTCGCTCGCCGACCGCAGCGAAGAGCAGCCGGGACGCCACGACCAGGGCGGTTGGTCGCAGGCGAGCTACCAACGCCACATCGAGGAACTTGTCGGCCGTCACCTGAGGGAGGTCGCCGACGAGCTCGACCGTTACGTGCGCCGGCTTCGGTCCCCGCGCGTTGTCATCGTCAGTTCGGAGCAGACGAGGGCGGAGCTCGACGACCTGCTCTCGAACGCGACCAGAGGCGCGCTCGCCGGCTGGACGCAGGCCGAGGCACACGCGTCACCCGCGGAGCTGCTGGCCGCGGTGCGACCGGTGCTCGAGCGGTGGCGAGAGACGCAGGAGAAGCAGTCGATTGACCGGTGGCGCGAAGAGCGCGGCCGGGCGGGGCGAGCAGCGGCGGGCTGGAGCGAGACGTTGGAGGCGGCCTCGGACGGGCGCGTCGAGATCCTCCTCTTCGAGGAAGGCGCCGAGCACCCGGCGTACGTCTGTCCCGAGTGTGGCCGGGCGTCGGTGGACGGGGGCAGCTGCCCGCTCGACGGCATGGACATGGAAGCGGAGTCCAACGGGCTCGACCTCGCCGTCCATCAGACCTTGCGACACGGCGGAACCGTCTGGGCGCTCCAGCATCACGACGATCTGGCGCCGGTCGAGAACATCGGCGCCCTGCTTCGCTACTAGGCGGCGTCCCGGTCGGTCCCCGGCGCTGACGGAAGCTCGACGACGGCGTCGTTTCCCGGTCGGAGCTCCGCCGCCTGCGGGAGCTGGGCGGCGTGCTCGACGCCGGTGAGCGCCGCGATCTCCTTGCCACCGCCCGCGCCCAGGTCGGGGAAGCGCCGCGCCGTCGGGAGGACCCGTCGCTCGAGCGACCCCACCGTCTGGTTATAGGCGGCGACGGCACCGTCGAGGCGCTTCCCGAGCGTGACGAAATGCTCGCTCAGCACGGCGAGCCGGTCGTAGAGCTCCCGGCCGAGCTCGCTGACCGCTCGGGCGCTTTGGGCAACCCGCTCCTGCTGCCAGCCGTAGGCGATCGTCTTCAAGAGGCCGATCAGCGTCGTGGGCGTCGCGATCAGGACCCGCTCTGCGAAGGCGGTCTCGATCAGCGCCGGGTCGTGCTCGAGCGCAGCGCTGTAAAACGCCTCGCTGCCGAGGAACAGGACGACGAAGTCCGGCGCCGGCTGGAACTGCTCCCAGTAGCTCTTCGCGCTCAGCTTCGCGACGTGCTGCCGGACCTGGCGTGCGTGGTCGCGGAGGCGCGCGGCGCGCTCGCCCTCGTCGTCGGCCTCGAGCGCCTCGAGATAGCTCTGGAGCGGCACCTTGGCGTCGACGACGACGTTCTTGCCGCCGGGCAGCTTGACGATGACGTCAGGGCGCAGCCGTCGCTCGTCGGCGTGAGCCGTCACCTGTTCGACGAAGTCGCAGTGCGGGATCATCCCCGCCATCTCGACGACTCGGCGCAGCTGGATCTCGCCCCACCGGCCCCTCGTGGCCGGTGCGCGGAGGGCGGTGACGAGGTTCCCGGTCTCGGTACGGAGGCGTTCCTGGCTCTCGGCGAGCGTCCGCACCTGCTCCTTGATCGCCCCGTACGCCTCACGGCGGGCCTGCTCGAGCTGGTTGATCTTCCCGTCGACCTTCTCGAGTGACTGCGCGATCGGCATCACGAGCTGTTCGACCGCATGGCGCCGCTGGTCGAGATCCTCGCGCGCCTGCACCTGGAAGCGCTCGAGGGTCGTCCTCGCCAGCTCGAGAAACGACGAGCTGTTGGATTGCAGCGCCTCGGACGAGAGCGCCTTGAAAGCCCCGGTCAGTTGCTCACGGGCCCGCTCGACGGCCGCGAGCTTCTCGTCCGCTGCCAGACGCTCGTGCTCGAGCGTGATCTCGAGTCGCGCGAGCTCGGTACGGGTCGTCGCCAGCTGCTGCTCCGCGGACTCCGCCCGCGCCGCCTGCGCGGCGAGCGCCTCCGCGCGTGCGCGTGCAGCGAGCCACACGGCGCCGCCGCCGAGCACGATCCCGATCGCGAGTCCCAGCGCAAGAGTCATGGACCCACGAACGCTAGAGGCGGCGCCGGACGGAGCCGTCGTCTCCGGCGGTTCTCGGCCCGGAGGCGGCGGAGGGCGCTGCTAGCATCGCCGCGGGATGGCGAAGAAGAAGTCCCGGGTTCCGGTACCGCCTGCCGCGAAGTCCAGAGGCGGTACGGCCGCACCGCCGAGGCGTCCTGTCCAGGCGCCCAGAGTGCGGCCGAAGGAGCGGCGTACCATCAGCCGCCCGACGGGCTGGATGTATGCGGCCGCAGCCGCAGGAATCATCGCGCTGGCCGCGGTGGTCGTCGTCGTCATGCTCACGCGTGGCAGCAGCGGCGGCCGGCCGACCAACTTGGCGGTCGCGCAAGCGATGACGGCGGCCGGCTGTACGTACAAGACGGCGAAGCCCTTGCCGTTCCCGAACGACCACAGCGAGGTGCCGACGCTGCAGACGCCGGTGAAGTGGACGACCTTCCCGCCCGCGTCCGGCGAGCACTGGCGGTCCCCCGCGATCTGGGGGTTCTACCGCGCGGCGCTCAACCCGCGACAGGTGGTGCACAACGAGGAGCACGGCGGCGTCGTCCTCTGGTGGGGGCCGCAAACCCCGGCGTCCACCGTCGACAAGCTCGAGCGCTTCTACGAGGAGGAGCCCGACTCGATGTTCGGCACCATGCTCAGCAGCGCCCACCCGGGGATCACGTA
Source organism: Actinomycetota bacterium (assembly GCA_046732435.1). Taxonomy (GTDB): domain Bacteria; phylum Actinomycetota; class Thermoleophilia; order Gaiellales; family Gaiellaceae; genus JALZFG01. Next base: position 4,038 of record JBKPNC010000024.1, on the reverse strand, counting down.
CCTGACAGGTGGGCCGCACAAGCTCGGCAGCAAAGTGGCGATCACGGCCTGGGCGATCGACCACCAGCCGAACTACTTCCAAAAGGTCAACGGCGCTCTCGATCTCGGCTACGGCGTCTCGGCGGTCTGCCCGACGTTCAACGAGAAGGCGTTCTCGACCTTCCGCGACGCGCATCGCGGCTACGGCCCCGAGTTCCCGCAGAAGTACTCGCTCCAAATCAACAAACCGGGCCACTAGCCGGGGGGCGGCGGGGTACCCTGTTCGCGCGCCGGGGTGGCGAAATCGGCTATACGCGCCTGACTTAAAATCAGGTGTCCCCTTCTGGGGGCGTGAGGGTTCGACTCCCTCCCCCGGCATCGAAACACCTGGAAACGGGCCTTCTCGATGAACGGCCGTTGTCGGTTCGGTAGACGAAACCGGTCTTGGGGCAACGCCTGGGGCAACGAACGCTTGTACGCCGTGTGCCGACGGACTGTCGCGGCCTTGCTTGCGTGGGAGCGGCGGCGAGCCGTGAAGCCCGCCGCCGCTCGAATTGGGCGTTGCGGTGGCGTTAGCCGCAGGTGTTCAGATGCTTCGCCGAGTTGGGTCCGTCGGCTGGATCGTCGGCGCTCGGCGTGGGGTCGTTACCGAAGCAGAGTGCGTCATGACCGGCGGTGTTGTCGCTGACCTCCAGATACCCGCCCGGTACAGCGGTGTTGTTGCTGAAAACGAGGTCGTGGCCGACGGCGTTGTTGCCGACGTCGATCGACGAGGGTCCGAAGAACCCGGACAGTGCCGAGTTACCGCTGACAACGAGGTCGTGGCCGATCGCGTTTGTTCCACGGCCGTCGCCGCACACCGATACTGAAGCCTAGGGTGACCGACCGGTTCAGGAAGCTGAGGTCGTGCCCGACGGTTGTGCCACAGACGCTGTCGAAGACGAAGGCGTGCCCGGGCGGGGTGCCTTCGACCAGGAGGTCGTGCCCGACCCGAAGCGCCCCGCTCTGCAGCGTCCCCGGCTGGAAGGCGAGCAGGTCGTGGCGGATCGTCGTCTGCTCGATGTGCAGCGACGCGCCCGAACCCGCAGATAGGTCGTGCCCGATCCGGACCGTGCCGACTGGCCCAAAGTCGACCTCCGAGTCGTGTTGCAGGATCACATCGTGACCGACGGTGAGCCCCGCAAGGGTGTCGCCTCCCCCTCCCGCGCCCGCGTCAACGCCGACCAGCACGTTATGGGTGACCGTCGCGCCGCTGAGGTTGCAGAAGTTGTCGTCCGGCACGACTACGTTCTTCGCCGTGCCGGAGAACGCATCCGTACAGGTCACCGTCGCGGACCCGGCCGCCGCGCTCTGAAGACCGACGACCAAGAACGCCGTGCAGGCAACCGCGATGATGACAAGCCTCCTCATCGCATCTCCCTCCTTTACCGCAGTAGAACGTCCGGCTTCCTACACGACGGTAGGCGGCACCCCGCCCTCGCGCAATGTGGCTGGCGCGAGTAGTGGCGTTGTGGCACCGACAACCCGGGCATTAGCCTGCTCGCGGTAAAGCCGCCAGCGGTGGTTGCGCGCCGGAGCGGCGGCGAGCCGTGAAGCCCGCCGCCGCTCGGGAAGGTGCGTTTCCTTTGCTGGGTTAGCCGGAGCCGATCGCTATCCCGAAGGGTCGGGTAGCGCCGGTGATGAAGTTCTGGTCGATGCCGGTCCCGTCCAGGTTGGCGCGGCACGATCGTGTTCAAGCTCCGGCTCGTCCAGTAGATGTGGCCGGCGTCGACCGCCAACCCGAAGGGGGAAGAGACGGTGATGAAGCTCTGGTCGACGCCGGTCCCGTCCAGGTTGGCGCGGCCGATCGCGTTGACATATTCGTCTGTCCAGTACATGTGGCCGGCGTCGACCGCCAGTCCAGCGATGGAGGTGGTGCTGGGAGGGAAGGTGATGAAGTTCTCGTCGACGCCGGTCCCGTCCAGGTTGGCGCGGCCGATCTGGCCCTCTTGGTAGTCCGCCCAGTAGATGTGGTCCGCGTCGACCGCCACCGCGTAGGCGAAGGCGTGGCCGATTATGAAGTTCGTGTTGGGCTCCGTCCCGTCCAGGTTGGCGCGGCTGACAAAGCCGGTGCCGAGGTTCGTCCAGTAGACGTGGCTGGAGTCGACCGCCACCCCCGAGGGTGCCCAGTCCTCGCCGACGGTGATCAGGCTCTGGTTGATGCCGGTCCCGTCTAGGTTGGCGCGGCCGATTGTGCCGGCGTCAGTCGTTTGCAAATCAGTGTTCGCCCAGTAGATGTGGCGGGAGTCGACCGCCACCCCGGGGGAGTCCCGGGACAAGCCGGTGATAAAGCTCTGGTCGACGCCAGTCCCGTCCAGGTTGGCGCGGCCGATCGAGTTCGTGCTTGTCTCGCTGGAGTTCGTCCAGTAGATGCTGGCGGCGACGCCGGTTCCGGCCAGCGTCAGGGTCGCGCTCGCGTCCGCCTTCTTGCCCGTGGCCGTGAGCGTCGCGCCATCGCTCACGGCCGCGCCCGGGGCGTACTCGACGGTGACCGTGCACGACTTCTGGGCGGTGAGGTTCCGCCCCGTGCAGCTGTCCGCCGTGATCGTGAACGCCGACGATCCCGACAGGTGATCGCCAGCGTGCCCGAGGGCCTGCCTTCCGCGTTCGTGAGAGTGAAGTCCTGGCTCGCAGACTCGCTCACCCTCACCGTCTGGAAGTCGTACGTGCCGCTACCGGTTGTGGGCGACCAGGCGAGCGACGGCGCTCCACCGCCCTGCCCCGACGCCGGGGCGAACAGCACGACTGCCGCCGCGATGAGCATCGCGACGGGCCATGTGTACCGATACATTGCAAACCCCCTCCCGTTGGAACTTCAACAGCGCACGGGAGCCGGTCGCGCCGACCGAGCCGCCCTGCCCGAAGCCGCAGATCTTCGGCTCGGACGACGAGGCTGACAGCCGCTAACGGCGATGCTGCTCCTACCGCTAGCCAATTTCAAGCGCCAACCGGCCTAACCCGTTCGCGGTACAGGGCCGCGAGTTCGGTACTGAAACCGGCGGAGTCAACCGCGCCGGGAGCTAGACGACGGCGCTAGTGCGAGACGGCAGGGGACGCCGCGCGCTGCCACTCGATCGCCAGCGCAACGAGGATGCCGGTCTGCGCGAGCAAGAGAACGATGAAGAAGACGAGGGTGGCGTTGAAAGGCGGGCCGACCAAGAGGACGAGTGAGACCACCGTAAGCAGCGCGGCGAGGAACCCGAGGACCCACGCGATTGCCGAGCCTCGCCAGAGCCGCCAGACCAGCAAGGCCTGAATCACGATAGAGCCGATGACACCCCACAAGCCCGACGAGTAATGAGGGTTACCAGGGAGCGCGACCACCACGTTGAGTGCCACCAAGAGGGCCGCGTACACGACGATCAACGGACGTGCGAAAAAAGACAATGCCTGAACAATCATATGACTCCCAGCCTAACCCGTTCGCGGGACAGCGGCCGGCACGGGGGCGAGCGGAAACCGCGTTCGCGTTCGGCCACGGCGAAGGCGGCGGCAGCATGGGCAAGGTGCACGTCGTCCGCAACGGGCGGGTAGTCGCTCCGTCTGAGCGCGGCTAGGCCGCACTTGTTCCGTTAGCTGGAGTGGGAGCGGCGGCGAGCCGTGAAGCCCGCCGCCGCGTCCATCCCCCCGGGTGTCGCGGTCAGCCGGGGAGTCCGAAGGCGTACACGTTGTCGTCGCCGGAGCCGACGTAGACGACCCCGTTCGCCACCGCCGGCGACGAGTCGACAAGGCCGCCGGTGCTGTACGACCACCCGAGCGCGCCGCTTCCGGCGTCGAGCGCGTACACGTTGTGGTCGAAGGAGCCGACGTAGACGACCCCGTTCGCGACCGCCGGCGACGAGTAGACGATGTCGCCGGTGGTGTACGACCATTTGAGCGTGCCGCTGGCGGCGTCGAGCGCGTACACGTTGTGGTCGAAGGAGCCGACGTAGACGACCCCGTTCGCGACCGCCGGCGACGAGTAGACGATGTCGCCGGTGGTGTACGACCATTTGAGCGCGCCGCTGGCGGCGTCGAGCG
>JBKPNC010000023.1:0-6742 GCA_046732435.1 Actinomycetota bacterium | reverse complement strand
GACCTGGTCCGGGCGGTCGTCGCTCACGAGCTCCCGTGGCGTTTCGCTCGTCACCTTCCTGCGGCTTCGCAGATCACCGCGCTGGCGAAGATCGGTTCGCTTGCGCTCCTCGGCCGGCACAGCGCCGCCGCCGAGACGCTGCTTCGCTCCGCCTACACGTACCGTGACGGTGGAAGCGCCTGGGACGCCTTCCCCGAGGAGTGGCGGCAGGCCGGCCGGGAAAACGCCAGGGCGTCCTTGGCGGACTTCCGCAACTCGATCCGCGACTATCCGTCTGCGACGGATCTCGCCACTGTCACGGTCCCGGTCGTTTGGAGCTACGGCTCGCTGAGCCCCGACAGCATGGCCCGCTTCGTTCGATCGCTCGCGGCTGCCATGCCCACCGGGAGAACGCATCGAATCGAAGGGTCCGGCCACGCCGCGCCCTTCGATGCGCCGGCCAGCTTCGTGCAACTGATCGCCGACACGATGGCGGAAAGCGGCTTTCAAACTGAGCCGACCCTGATCCAGAAGTCTCAGTGATTCCAGGCAGCCGTCACACGGAAAAGGCCGGATGTCTCCGCCTCAGGGCTGCGGGAGGCTAGCCCCTCTACAGACGGAGGAGGCGCACATGTTCGAGGTGACCGCGCGACTGAAGATCCGCGACGGCGACCTCGACGGCTTCAAGCGCCAAGCCGCCGAGGTCATGAGGCAGGCAAGAGCGAAGGACACGAACACGCTCCGTTACGACTGGTTCATCAGCGACGACGGAACCCGGTGCGAGGTGCGAGAGGGCTACGTCGACGCCGACGCGCTGCTCGAGCACTCCGACCACGTCGGGGACGCCAGAGCAAAGCTCTTCCGCGACTTCGCCTACGACCACGACATGACGCTCTACGGCGAGCCTTCGCCGGAACTGGCCGCGGCATTCGAGGAGATGGCGGGCAAGGGACACGTCAAATACACTCAGTTCTCCTTCTTCCAGGGCCTGGACGTGGACGTCGAGGTTCTCGACGAGGTCCCGGCATGAACGAGAGCCAACCGGCCGTCGCGCCGCCGGCCGAGGCTGCCGCCCGCCGTTCGGTGTGGACCGCGGGCCGCATCGCGGCGCTCTCGATCGGGGTGCTGCTCGTCCTGATCTCCCTGGTGCTCCTCGGCGCCGGGGGAACCGGCCTGTGGGCGGACCGCACGCAGCGCGAGGCCGGCTACGCCACCACAGACGTTCACCACTTCTCCACGGCGGGCTCGGCGTTGTCGACCGAGGCCACCCATCTCGGGTCCGCGGGCATCGAGTGGCTGTACTCCCCCGGTCTCCTCGGAAAGGTTCGGATTCGGGTGACGCCGGCGAGCTCCGGGTCGGAGCTGTTCGTGGGAATCGCCCGCTCCACCGACGTCGATCGCTACCTCGCCGGGGTGAACCACACGGTCATCTCCGATTTCCGAGGGAACGACGTTGAGAACGTCGGCGGCGGCGAGCCCAAATCCCTTCCGGGAGGACAGGATTTCTGGGTCGCTTCGACCACGGGGACCGGGACGCAAACCCTGAAGTGGGATCCGGACAGCGGATCGTGGAGCGTCGTGGTGATGAATGCGAACGGGCGGCCTGGGATCGACATTGGGGCCGACGTGGGAGCACGTGTGCCGGCGCTGCTGTGGATCGCGCTCGGCTTGCTCATCGCCGGAGCCGTCTTCATGGCCGGCGGGGCGTTCCTGATCTTCGGCGCGATCCGCCGTGAGGAAGGGAGGAGTGATGCACAGCGTCAATGAGGCAGCATCTGAGTTCTTGGCCAACAAGCGAGTGGCGGTCACCGGGGTGTCCCGCACGCCCAAGACCCATGGGAGCAACACCGTCCACCGGCGGCTGCGCGAGCGCGGCTACGAGGTGTTCGCGGTCAACCCGAACGCGGAGGAGGTCGAAGGCGACCGCGCCTATAAGGATCTGACGTCCATCCCCGGCGGCGTCGACGCCGTGGTCATCGGGACCCGGCCGGAGCGCGCTGAGGGCACCATGCACGAGTGCGCGGAGCTCGGCATCAAGCACGTCTGGATGCACTGGGGCGGCGGCGGGAGCAGCGTCTCACCGGCCGCGACCGACTACGGCCGGCAGCATGGGATCACCGTCATCGACGGTGGGTGTCCCCTCATGTTCGAGCCGACCGCCGACTTCGGGCACAAGGTCATGCGGCGCGTGCTGGCCGGCCGCGTTCCGAAGCAAGTCTGAAAGGAGAAAACGATGAGTGCCAACAGCAAGCTGTTGGAGCGGTACGTCGAGCGGTACAACGAAGGCGAGCTCGACGCCTGCATGGAGCTCTACGCGGAAGACGCCGTGCAACTGATGCACGACGGCACCTTTGAAGGCCGGAGCGACATTCACGAGCGTCTCGCCCGGGACCTGACCGCATTTCCGGATGCCAAGTACACCGTGGCCAGCTTCGTCGAGCAGGGCGACTCGTTCGCAGACGAGTGGACCTTCACGGGGACCAACACCGGGCCGTTCCGGCTGCCGGACGGCACCGAGGTACCGGCGACCGACAAGCAGGTCGAGATCAGGGGCATGGAGCTGGTGGAGGTGCGCGACGGGAAGATCGTCGTCGACAACCTGTACTACGACTTCATGGCCGCACTGGGCCAGCTCGGCCTGATCCCCGAGGGCGCGGCCGCGTGAACGGCTACCCGGTCACGTTCGAGGTCGAGCGGCCGGCGACCTTCCAGCGCGCGCACGTCTTCCTCCGAATCGCGCTGCTCGTCCTGCTCGGCTGGATCGGCCATCCGCTGGGAATCCTGTGGCTGGGCCTTCCGGTGGTTGCCGCGATCCTCGTCGCCCAGAAGGGCGGGCAGCGCTACCTCGACGACGACGGGCCGATGGTGACCCGCGTCCTCAACTGGATCCTCGACCTCGTCGCGTACCTCGCGCTCCTGACCGACGAGCTTCCCAACTCCGAGCGGCACGCGGTGCGGTTCGAGGTCGAGCGATCGGGGTCGCCGACGACCGGCTCGGCCCTGCTACGCATCCTCTACGCGATTCCGAGCGTGATCCTGCTGGCGATCCTCATCATCTTCGGCGCGATCGTCTGGGTGATCGGCGTCGTGTGCGTGCTCGTGAGCGAGCGGTATCCCGAGGGCTTGTGGCATTTCCTCCGCGGGATCGTCCGCTGGGAGGCGTGCCTGGTCGCCTACCTCGCTTCGCTTGTCGACCGCTACCCGCCGTTCGAGCTGGAGACGGGCTCCGTGTCTCCGCCCGCACCCTCGAGCTAGCCGAAGATCCGGTCGCCGCCGGGCGCCGTATCCACCCCTGATCGAATAGAGGAGGTCACATGGCGCGCGCACCTTTCGTCGCGGCTGCTCTCGTTCTTTTGACCGTGACCGCCGCCGGCTGCGGCGGCAGCTCGAAGCAGTCGTCCAGCGCGGAGAGCGAAGGCGGGAAAACGACGGTGGCAGGCGTTCCGGCGAACAACCACGGAACCAAGCAGGTGAGCGGCAAGACGGAGCTCGAGCTCGACGACTACTACTTCGAGCCAACCGTGCTCAAGGGAGAGCCCGGCGCGCGGGTGAGCCTCGAGCTCAAGAACGAGGGCTCGGTCGAACACAACTTCTCGATCAACTCACAGGGGATCGACAAGGACATCGAAGCCGGGCAAAGCGCGACAGTGACGGTGATGATCCCGCGCTCAGGCGTGCTCTCGTTCTACTGCAAGTACCACAAGAGCCAGGGCATGGCCGGGGCGCTCATGGGAAGCGGCACGTCATCCGGCGGCGGCGGTATGCCAACAGGTTCGACCACCACGACCCGCAAGGGGTACTAGCGCGCCCGGGATGTAGCTAGCCGGGTCGGCTCATCTGGTCGATGCAGACCGTGCAGGCGAGGATCAGCGCGTCGTCCATGTCGGGCGTGATCTCGATGCCGTAGGTGTCGCGCATCCTGAACCAGCGCTTGGACACCTCGGCCACCTTGTCTCCGTCGCGCTTGAACTCGTACTCGTGGTCGACGACGTTGCCCTTCGCCTCCAGGTCGGGGCCATCCGCGACCTCGATCGAAAAGCGATCTCGAAGTGGGGTGACAAGTGCCTTCTTGATCGTCGCCACGGTCTGGCCGTTCCGCTCGATCTCCATCTTGTCGCGGACGCTGAGCTTCCGCTCCTGGATCGTGTAGAGCTCCTCGCCGCTCGGGCTCTCGATCACGAACGTGTCGCGGATCCGGAGCGCCTTGCCGTTCACCTTGAACGCCTTCTCGCCGGCGTCGTTCTCGATCCAGTAGTCGTCGCCGATCGAGAACATCTTCTCGCGCATCGTGTAGCGGGTTCCCTCGGGGCCGCGATTTCGCAGTAGTCCCATGCTCAGATCCTCCCGCGCACAGAGCGCGGTCACCTCACCCAGTTCGGATGAGTCCGAGCCACGAAGCGAGATCGTCCAGCTCCGCTTGCACGCCTTTCCGTATGGAGGCCGTGAACTTCACGTCCTCGTGGATCGCGTTCACCTGGAGGACGCCGGCCTTTCGATCGGCCTTCGCATCGAGCTTCCCGACGAGGCGGTCGCCGTGGAGAATCGGGAGCGCGAAGTACCCCCAGCGGCGCTTCGCCTCGGGCTTGTACATCTCTAGCGTGTACTCGAAGTCGAACAGCTCCAGCGAGCGGGCTCGGTCGTAGACGAGCCGGTCGAACGGCGACAGCAGCGCGGTCCGCCCCTCGAAGTGGCCCTTCAGCGCGGCGGGGTCGACGCGCCACTCGCCCTTGGTGCCTTCAACCACCGCTGGCTCGCCCGCCTCGCCGACGTGGATTGGCTCGAGCGGCATCTTGGTGCCCTTCGCGCGTGCGATGCCCAGAGACCGGAGGCGCCGCTCGTTCTTGACCCGCTCCGCCTTCTCGACCGGAGGGACGACGACGCCTGCCGGGTACACGCGCTCGGGCAAGTCCCAAAGCCGCTCACGGCCGACGCGGCCGGCAATCGCCACCTCGGCGCGCATCATGAGGAACTCGAGCATCTGCGTGACGTTGCGGGTGTTCGTCCACCCCGTCGAGGCCCAGGGCACAACGCTGGTGTCCGGGATGTCTCGCGAGGCCAACGGCCCGGACTTGCGGAGCAGCTTCAGGATGTCGCGCCGGAAGCGGTCATTCTCCCGGAACCAGACACGAGAGCGCTCGTAGTCCGGAAAGTAGGCTGCTCCGGCGAGGTGTATCCCGAGATCGCTCATCGGCCGCACCAGCGCGTCGCGCTCGAACAAGGTCCGGTCGTCCTCGAGAGCCCGCTTGAGGTCGTCGGGCTGATAGGTCGAGCCAAGCCGGCTCCAGGCGACGAGGTCGGCGCTGGGAGCGATCGCCGCGGTGGGGTCGATCTGCAGAAGCGTCAGCTGCTGGACGACGGAGACCAGATCGCGCGGCCGCCGCGCGTCGAGCATCTGCGCGCGCACCGCGATCTTCCGCGCCTGCGCTTTCGTCAGCCGGTGCACGAGGCGAGGCTAGCCCTTTAGAACTCGTCGTCGCTGAACTCGATCTCGAGCACGGCCAAGTTCTCCTGCAGGTGCTCGAGCGAGAGCGTGCCCGGGATCGGCAGCATGACCGGTGAGCGCTCGAGAAGCCAGGCGAGGGCGGTCTCGGGCGACGCCGACCCCTGGAGAGGGTAGAAGGGCACGAACACGATTCCCTCTGCGGTGCAGTAGTCGACCACGTCGTCCCACTTGCGCTCGGAGAGGTTGTACTTGTTCTGAACCGCGGTGATCGGCACCACCTCGCGGCCCCGCTGGATCTCCTCGATTCCGACCTCCGAGAGCCCGACGTGCCGAATCTTCCCCGCGTCCACGTACTCCTTGATCGCGCCGAGGCTCTCCTCGAGCGGCGTCTCCGGATCGACCCGGTGGAGGTAGTAGAGCGCGATGCTGTCCGTCCGCAGGCGGCGTAGGCTCTCCTCGATCTGGGCCCGAAGGATCTGGGGCCGTCCCTCTCCCGGTCGGAATCCCCCTTTTGTCGCAACGACGACCCCGTCCGGCGACGGCGAGAGCGCCTCGCCGATCGTCTCCTCGCTGTCGCCGGCGGTGTAGAGGTGAGCGGTGTCGATCAGGCGCACCCCTGCGGCGACGGCTTTCTTGACGAACTCGAGGTTCTGGCGGGTGAGCCGGTTCGTGCCCAGCCCGATTCGGGGCACCTCGGCGTCGCCGAGCGTCAGCGTCGCTTTCACGCGGGAACCCTACGCATCGTGCGCAGGGTTCCCGCGTTCGTAATGCTTAGTCCCCCGAGCTGACCGCGGACTTCGCCACCGGGGAAGTCCCCGGCGCCGGTGTTGATGGGAGCAATGCCGTCATTCGTGTGCACGTTGACGTACGCGTTGCCTGCCTGGATTGCGTCGATCAGGTCCGAGAGCGGATGGCCCGCGAGCGGGCCGACGAGATTCGCGGCAGTGAAGGTCCCTTCTGCGAGAACGCCGTCGTGACGTCCGGAGCCGAGCGGGCCGGGTACCGGCGCCGTGCTCGGGTACAGCCACACAACGATCGGGCCGTTCGAATCCGGCGGCCCGAGATGAATGTGCGACATGAAGGCGTTGTCGATGTTCGAGGCGATGACCTTGTAGTCGACCGAGCTCCCGTCGTCGCTCAGCCTGAACATCGCCTGTCCCTGCGCGTTCGTGTTGCGCATCGGGACTTCGTACCGGCCCTTCAGGTGCGTGCCGAAGTTCCCGTTGAAGGCCGCGAACGAGGTCGCGGCCGCGGCGCACGCGGCAACCGCCAGCATCGCCCCGATGACGTAGGGCTTGCGCATGCTCCCTCCCCGTTGAG
>JBKPNC010000022.1:0-12965 GCA_046732435.1 Actinomycetota bacterium | reverse complement strand
AGAGGGAGTAAGGGCCGTGGGAGACCACCACGTCGATAGGCGGGACGTGCAAGCACAGCAATGTGTTCAGCGGACCCGTACTAATTGCCCGAGGTCTTGATTTTGAACGCACAGTGTTCCGCTATGGAGTTTTGAGGGTGTGCAGCAGCACGCGCCCTTGAAAGCTTTCGGTGGCCATAGCGGCGGGGAAACACCTCTTCCCATTCCGAACAGAGCAGTTAAGCCCGCCAGCGCCGATGGTACTCGGAGGGCAACCTCCCGGGAGAGTAGGACGCCGCCGAGTTTTTTCTTCCGCTCCGCCTGAGCGTCTGCGTTTTCGGGCGGCGCTATGCTTGGCCGGTGGAGCTGACAGACGGCACGCTCCGCCTGCGGCCGTTCCGCGACGACGACGTCCGTGGCATCGTGGAGGCCTGCCGCGATCCCGCGACCGCGCGATTTATCCCGCACATTCCGATCCCCTACGAGGAGCAGGATGCCAAGCGCTACCTCGTCCTGACGCGGGAGTGGACGCGCGACGGTTCACGGATCGCACTGGCGATCGCGGATCCGCAAACGGACGAGTTGCTGGGCGCGATCGACGTCCGCGTCGGCGACGAGGGGACGATCGGCTACTGGATCCACCCGGACGCGCGCAACCGCGGCGTGGCCACGCGGGCCCTGAAGCTCCTGTCGCGATGGGCGGTCGAGGAGGCCGGGGTGAGGCGGCTCCAGCTCACGACGCACCCCGAGAATCAGGCGTCGCAACGCGTCGCGGAGAAGGCCGGCTTCCACCAGATCGGCACGCTCGACCGGCAGCTGCAGTTCCAGGACGGGAGCGACCGCGTGCTCTTGTTCGAGCTCGACCGCCACGACGAGCCGTCTGGCTGAGCGTCACGCGGCTCGCAGCCGCTCTCGCCACTCGGGATCGAGCGCGCGCAGCCGCTCGACGCGCTCGCCCACCGGCGGATGCGTCACGAACAGGGCGGCAAGTCCTTCTTCGGCAAACGGATTGACGATGTAGGCAGGTTCGGCGACCGGGCTTCCCGTGAACCGGATCAACTCGCCGGCCTGCTCCAGCCGGACGAGCGCCCCCGCGAGGCCGTGGGGCGAGCTGCAGAGGTCCGCCGCCGTGCGATCTGCCGCAAACTCTCGCCGCGGCGACAGCATGAGGTGAACGAAGGCGGCCGCCACGGGCCCGAGAACGAAGAGCAGACCGCGCTGCAGGAAGCCGCCCAGGCGCGTCGCCTCGACCAGCCAGGACGCGATCAGCACGACCGCGGACTGGAGGAGGACGTCACGGTGGCGGAAGTGCGCCACCTCATGGGCGAGGACGCCGTCGAGCTCCGCGGCATCAAGCAGCGTGAGGACGCCGGAACTGAGCGCGATCGTCGCGCTATGAGGCCCCCGCCCGGCCGAGAGCGCGTGCGGGTGCCCGGACTCGATTACGTAGAGGCGCGGTTTCGCAATCCCGGCGCGGACGGCGATCCGCTCGAGCGCCGAGTGCACCGCCGGCGCCTCGCCGGTCGGTAGCTCGCGCGCCCGCACGATCGCCAGCACGGCTCGGTCGGCGTACCAGAAGACAGCGAGACCGAGCAGGAGACCACAGGACGCGAACACCAGGAGGAGCCGGTATCCACCCAGCACCCAACCCAGTCCGCCGAGGAGCCCGCAGGTGCCGATCAGCACCAGCCAGGCCTTGGCGAGGTTGCGGGCGATGACGAGCTTCATCGCTGGCCCGCCGCGGCGCGAGACCGGCCCTAGCGCTCCTCGTCTTCGAGGCCGCGCGGGGGCCAGTCAGGCTCCGGGGCATCGCACCTGCTCGAGCAGTGGAGCGAGGCGATGTTCTGGAGCGGGATGAGGATGTGGCTGTTCAACTCGATATGCGGCACGTCCTCGACAATGCAATACGCGGTCAGCGTCCCCTCCTGATAGTCGCCTCCGAAGAGTGCGACCTCGATCTGCTCGCCTTTGTACTTGCTCGTGTAGTCCTCCACCCTCGCTTCTTTCGGCTTGCTTATGCCAGAAACGACATTTCCACGGCCCGCCCGTCTACCTCCTGTCTACCACGCGCAGCCGTCTCTTGTCCGAGGCTAGCGGATCGAAGCGTCGCGCGGCCTCCGCGAGCCCGTCGACGAGCAGGTGCCCATACACGTCGAGGGTGATGCTCGGCCGCGAGTGCCCGGCGACGCGAGACACGAGCAGGATGTTCGCGCCCTGCTCAATCAACCGTGAAACCGCGAAATGGCGAAGATCGTGGAACCGGAACGCGCCCTCAAGCCCGGCCCCGCTTCAAGGCCGGCATGAACTCACGCATCACCCAGCGGTCGCCGTTCTCCTGCGTGCCGACCGCCGTAGGAAAGACGAAATCCTCCGGCCGCTTGAACGACGAGCCGGCTTTTTGCTCGAGCAGGAGCTTGCGCACCGACCCGAACATGGGCACCGCACGGGCACCGGCGTCGGTCTTCGACCGTCGCACGGTGACTTCCCGGCCGGTGAAAACGACGTCGGCCCAGCGGAGCGCGAACACCTCCGAGCGGCGGAGGCCGCTAGCGGCAGCGAACTCGACGACCGGTCTGGCCTCGGGACTGACTGCGTCGAGGAGCTTCGCGAGTGGCTCGGGCCTGGGCGGAGTCCGACGGGTCGTCTTTCGGCCATAGCGGCCGACACTAGATGCCACGTTGCGGGCAAGGTCGCCGTCACGGACGAGCACTCCGAGGATTTGGCGGAGCAGGCCGAGCACCTGGCCGATGCTGCCCTCCGCCATACCGCTCGCGGCGAGCCTCGTGGCGAACGCCTCGACGTCGGAGCGCTTGAGGGTGGCCACCTGCCGCGCACCGAACGCCGAGCGTAGGTGCTTTCGCAGGCAGCCGCGGGCGTTGTGGAGCGTGCGTTCGGCGAGCCTGTGGTCGTTCCGTTCCAACCACCCGTCCGCAACCTCGTCGAACGTCTTCGACGTTGGCGGCGACCACTGCCGCGCGGAGCGGGCGAGCTCCAGCTCCACTTCGGCCTTGCGGGCTCGTGCGTCGTGGGCACGGCCGAACCGCTCCCAGCGCACCTTGCCGTCGCCAGCCCGGTATTTGACGAAGTACGACCGCGTGCCGTCCTTGCGCCTGCGTTTGACGACGCTAGCCACGGTCGCCGCCCATGAGGGTCAGGCGCATGATGTGGTTAGGGTGCACCTGCATCACGACCTCCAATCGTGGTGCCGGGGCCGGGGGCGTTCAGGCGCTGCCCGGCCATTTGACTTCCGAGCGCCGATCATACGCTTACCGCCGGCCAGTCGCCTACCCGCCTCGTGGCGAGCCACGCCCGGACGGCGGAAACCTCGAACGCGAGCGAGCGGCCGAGCTTGTACGCTGGCAGGCCGTTCTCCTCCACCTGGGCATACACCCAGCGACGGGTCATGCCGAGCACGTCCGTCAGCTGCTGCGCGTCGAGGAGCGGCTCCCCGAATGCAGTCGCAGACGGGATTGTCACGAGACCTCCAACGCAAGCTGTTGGGGCCCCACTGGCGCAGAAAGGCAACACAGAGACAGGCACGTCGATTTCGCAAAGGCCAAACAACTCGGCAGCCGTCCACGGCTCAGCTTCGTCCGCCCAGAATGCGACACCGTCGTCGACCAACTGTTGGCACTCGGCGAGGATCAGCTTCTCGTGCTGCGTCAGCCGATGACGCCAGCGCGGGTTTTTCGCTCGCGCGCGCGCGGTTGATTTCCTTGCTTCTAGCCAGCCGGTCCGGGTAACAACACTGTCCGGGTAATCCGGGTTACCACGAGTTCTCTCGGTAACCGCCGGCTGGCTATTATCCGGGATACCAGTAGTAACCACTTAAAACCCTCTCTCTCCCGCGCGCGCGGGACGCGCGGAAATCTGCGGCCGGCGCGCATGGCGCTACGCACCGTGGCCACCGCCTCCGAGCGTTCCAGGCCGACGAGAAGCGCCGTTTCGACGGCTGCGTTGATGACGGTGCCTTGGGTGAGCTGGCCGCCGCTGACGAGCTGCGCGAGCCGGAACACTGTCTCGTTCAGGACGTGGTTGCGCTGGCCGATCTGGGCGCAGAGCAGACGTTCGAGTTCGCCGCGAAGTGCTGCTCTCCCGTAGGCCGTCTCGCCCGGTGGCTGTCGCGGCACCCGGGGTGGCGTTTCGGGCTGGTGGAGGCGAGTTCGAGCCACACCGGCGGTAAGGGCGTGATTGGCCGCTCGGGGTCGATCCACCGATAACGGTGTCCGCTTGCGTGGAGGGAGGGTGCCGCGACGACGTAGCCGCGCTTGCCGGCGCGAACGTCCATGCCGGCGGGGTAACCGAGCCGCCTTGTGCTGTTGCCTATCGAGGCATCACACGTAACACGGTAGAAGCGGTGAAAGCCGCGGGATGTTCGCTGCGCTTTCGTCGGGGGCAGCTTGCCGAGCTTGTGTTCGAGCCGTTCCAGGGACTCGGCTCCGTCGCTGCCGTCGATGTCGAGGACGAACAACTGGTCGCACCGTAGGCCGATGTTCGCGGCCGGCCATTCGGCCCACCAGGCTTCGACTTGCCGGGGTGCCGCGCTGGCGTGCGACAGCCCGTATCGGCGCGGATGCTTGCCGGAGCGGGAACACCCGCCATTGCCGCACGAGCAGCCGGTGGCTGCGGGCGTATGCAACGGCAACACCGGGTGGCCGTGGCTAGCGAGGGTGAGCGCCTGTGCGATCAGGACGGCGGAGAGATCCTCCGCCGTCGTGTCATTGCCCTTAGAAGGGAATGTCGTCATCGTCCGTCTCGTCGTCGTCCGCCGCCGGGGGCTTCGGCGTCGACGTGAGTTCGAACAGGTCACTTGCCGACGTCGGTGGCCGGTCGGGGAACAGGATCCGGAATGGTCGATATGTGCGGCCGGCGTCTCCCACCTTCGGTTCAAGTCGGCGGATGACGACTTGCTCGCCTGGTGTCAGGTCACGGCTCGGCCGTTCTGCGACTTCGCGCCGGATCCCTTCGTACAGGACGGTTTGCAGCAACCAGATGCTGCGCTCTTCACCGTCGATGTTGAGGATCGCGATCGGCTTCGTCCCGTACTCGCGGGTGCGACCCTTCTCGAAGCGGACGAACGTTCCGTCGACGAGGTCACCGTCGATGTCCCACATCCATGCGCGCGGGTAATCGAGGTTGTCGTCGCCAGCAGTCTTGGTAGTCTGTGTTTGAGCGCTCAACTTATAACCTCCCTGGAGTTTGAGCGTTTGCCTCGATCTCCGAAATGGTTGAATGGCCCCGTTGCAGCGGGGCTGTTCACACCCCCTTTCTGTTGGTACCGCTGCGCATCAATCGCTCGATGTCCTCGGGGTGGAATCGCACGCTGCGACCGATGCGGACCGGTTGAAGCTCGCTACGTTCAACAAGCGTCCAGACCGTTCTGACACCCAGCTGAAGTAACCGCGCGACTTCGTGCGCGGTCATGAGCGACATCTGCCGTGTCGTGTTCACTGCATCCGTGCGCATCAGCTTGCAAGCCGACCGCGCGGATTTCGTCTCAGAAATTCGAGGTTCCCGATAAAGCGGCGGGAAGGCAGGCCGCGAAGTGACGCACGGGCGCTACTCGCTCTCCGTGCCTACGCGCTCCGCGATGACGGAATGTCTCCCACGGATATCGCTAGCGAGATCCACTGTTCCGTGCCAGAGGTGTATCGGCTGTTCGCCCTTGCCGAGGAAGTACGGGCGACCGGGTATGCCGAACTCAGCTTCGTCAAGAAGAGCTTTGGACAACCGTTGATCGCGGTCGCAAGAACGGGGGCCATGATCGAGAGGCAGGTCTTCCGAGCCGTCCCGTGTGAGCGACATGAGGACTATGTGGCCGGGTGCCCGGACTGCCTCACGGGGGAACAGGCAGCAGCTTGCTCGCGACCGCGCCTTTGAGGTCGCTCACACCGGCGACCGCGCGGTCTCCAGCAAACCAGGCGGCCCCGGGACAGCGGCATCATCATCAATGTCCTCGTCGCCGCCGCGCTCCGAGCGAAGCGGGCAGCCGTGCCGCAGACGCCACGCGCGCCCATACTGGAGGTTCCAGGCTTCCCAATCGCGTCGTAGTGCCCGCGCCTCCTCCCACGACAGGCCCGACCTCCGCAGGCGCGACACGGACGGCCCGAGCCGCGCGAGCAGATATTCCTCAAGCGACAGCCGCGCCTCTAGCGCGTCGTGCACACGCAAGATCGCCTTTGAGAACAAGATCGCCTGCCGGTACCGCTTCGCTGGCGACTTTGACCGTCGGAAAGACGCTTGGATCGCCCGCAAGTCGTCCAACGCCGCCGTAACGGCCGGCCTAGGCGCACCAAACGGGCACACGGCTGCGAGATCCTCCCGCTGAAGTAGCGCCTGATGCTCACGGGTGCGGAAACTCGCCTCCGCCACGTGCTCCTCCAGGGATTTGGCGGGCCTTGGCATCGTTAGTTCACCGCTCTGTCACGCAGACGCGCGTTTTCGTTTGCGCGACTCTTTTCCGCGGGGGACTGCGGCGGGGTGGGCGGCCCGAGTCGCCTTGGTGACCTTCCCCTCTCTGGACATGGCTTGACTATCGGCCGGACAAGAGCGGCGGCGAGCCGTGAGGCGCGCCAACACCCTGCGCGCGTTGGATGGTGCCGTCTTATCCGGCGTCGACCGCCACACCCGTCGGGCCACCCTCGGAGGCTGGGGTGGTGATGAAGCTCTGGTTTGCGTTCTGGCCGTCTAGGTCGGCCCGTCCGATCGTGTCGGTACCGAGGTTCGTCCAGTAGACATGAGTGGAGTCGACCGCCACGGCTCTCGGCGAGGACGCGCCGCTGATGAAGCTCTGGCTCACATTCTGGCCGTCGAGGTCGGCGCGTCCGATCGTGTTCGTGACGTTGTTGCTCCAGTAGATGTGGCCGGAGTCGACGGCAACACCGAGGGGAAGTGACGGCGCGGAGATGAAGCTCTGGTTTGCGTTCTGCCCGTCCAGGTCGGCCCGGCCGATCGTGCCGGTACCGCCGACGTTCGTCCAGTAGACGTGGCCGGAGTCGACCGCCACGCCCACAACCACGAGTGTGCCGGTGATGAAGCTCTGATTCACATTCTGGCCGTCAAGATCGGCCCGCCCGATCGTGTCGGTGCCGAGGTTTGTCCAGTAGATGTGGCCGGAGTCGACCGCCAGCCCTTCCGGGGATGCTGCGCCGGTGATGAAGTTTTCGTCCGCGTTCTGCCCGTCGAGATCGGCCCGGCCGATCGTGCCAGTCCAATATTGCACCCAGTAAATGTGGCTCGAGTCGACGGCCACCCCGAAGGGCTCACTCGCCACGCTCATGAAGCTCTGGTTCGCGTTCTGCCCGTCAATGTCCGACCGGCCAATCGTGCCGGGGACGGGGCCGAAGGCGGAAGGCGTATTCGTCCAGTAGACGTGCCGGGCGGGGACGGCAACAGTGAAGTGACGCGTCGCCGAAGCCGTACCGCCGTCGGTCAAGGTGAGCGCGACCGAGAACGTGTACGAGCCGTTCGCGAGGTTGCTGTAGGACGCGTCCGCCTGCGTCCCGCCTGAAACGTCGACAAGGTGGGCGCACGGAGCCGACAGCGACGTCGACGGCCCCGACAGCGAGCAGGTGAGGCTTCGTGTCTGCTTCGTCGTCCGGTTGTACGTGAACTGGAACGTGACCGAGTTCGTGGTTAGCGTCGCGCCCTCAGCGGGCGAGGGCGGCGACACGAAGTTGATCTTCGGGTTGTTCCGTTTCGACGCCCCCGAGGCGATGGCCACACCACCGACGAGGGCGGCCGTCAGCACAGAGGCCAACACCGCGGTTCGTAGTCGAGCCATAACGTTTTCTCCTCTCGAACGAGAGCGCGGCACACTCCCTATGACAGCGCGGGCCGGTCGCGCCGAACAAGGTCGCCCCCCAAGCCACACGTCGCTTCGGCCCGGACGACGAGGCAGGCTGCCGCTAACCCGGCGATCCTCCTCCTCCCGCCCATCGAAGTCAAGGCCACCCGGCCTAACCCGTTCGCGGGACGGATCAGCCCGCGTCCACACTGTCGACCTTCGCCACCGTCAGGCGATCACGGTCTGGTCGCCTTCGTCGTCGGTGACGACTTTGTAGGTCTTTCCGGTCACGGTGCGGCTGCGCGCGCTTATGTCCCCGCCGCCCCCGTAGATGCCAGCTTGCAGAGCAGAACGTGGGGTTCGCTGAGGCATGGCATCTAGTCTCGGTAGGCCCTGCGGCAAGCCGGGGGACGGCGCGCCATACGGTTTCGGGGATGGCCGTCGTTCCCCCGGCCCAGTTGGGGGAGGGCGAACTGGCCCTTCGGTCGTTTCGCCCGCGACGGGGCCGCCCTACGCTGATTTGTGAGGGGCCCCGCTGTGACACCAGGCCCTGCGGCAGACCCGGTCGCCGATCCGGTGAAGGGGCTTGAACCGTTCGACTGACGAGCGAGGCTCCCTCGCTTGACGTGTTTCCCATCAGCGTGATGCGCGATGCTTGCTTTCGACAATCTCAAGGAACCGTGAGCGTTTCGGGACCGTGAGCGTTTCGTTTGACGCGGGGTGTTGGGCATCTACACCTTCGACCGCGGCGGTGCGGCAGTCGCGGTCTACTGCGGGGGGACGGCGTCTCAGGGAGCCCCTGGCGAGGCAGTCGTTCCCCCGCATCACGCTAGGTGGGGGACAGACGTAGTGTGGACCGGTGGCATGATCGATCGGCCCGGGTGACTGCGGACAAGGGTTTGCGTGGCCTGGGCAGCGCGCGGGCGTGATCTCTGCGTCTCCCCTGGCGAGGCGATCCGCCCGCGCACCTAGCTGATCGTCTCGTCGTGCTCGCGGGCGTCATGCGACGTCCACCGTGTCGAGCATCGCGACGACAGATTGCATGACCGTCTCGTTGCCATCGCTGTCTTCGATGCGCCGCCAGCCTTTCGCGCCGACGGTTGCGAAGCAGCGCAGCTCGACCAGCGCCCCGAGCCGCATCCGCGACATGAACGCGCGATGAACGTTGTCGGAGGCGTTCATGCGAATCTGGCCACCGACCCTGAACACGAGATCAGTGACGGGGAGCCCGTCGGCGGTGAGCGCCTCGTTGGTCACGGGCGTCAAGGTGTTTCACCGGCGCGTCCGCGAGAGACAGGACAGGTGGTGCCCCGTCGGCCTGAGAACCTCGCTGCGCTTGTCTCGGCTTGCGGGCGAGTGCTCCAAGAGCTGGAAACGGCCGAGGACAAAACGCTGCTCTCGCCGCTCCGCGCTGACGTCGAGCAGGTCAAGCGCGAGGCCGAAGCCGAACTCGCGGAAACGGCGTCGCGAGGGAACGGTGGCGGTAACGTCACAGGCTCGCGCGCCGAGGCCAGCGAGGAGCACTCCGCTATCGACGGGTACTCGAAGCCGCCGTCGCCGCCGCCGTAGTCGCGTCGCCTGGGACGCTTTCTTCTTGGATGGCTCATGCTGGTAAGGGCTATCGCTGTCGGTTAGCGCCGCGCGGCGGAAACTCCGTTCTTGTTGCTGCCGAATCGGCGAGCGGGACGTCGAAGTGCCACATGACCCCGATGCCCGCTCGCCCGAAGGCTGTCCTGTCCGCCGTCTCGACGACCCGAACGCCTCGGCGACCTTCGGTGGATTGCAATCGCAGGGCGCGCGACGGGCCGTGAAGCCCGCCGCCGCTCGCGCTACGGGTTCGTGGTCAGCGCCTGGATCTGGAAATGGCAGTCGCTGTCGCGCACGACCGTCGCCACCTGTGCGGTGGTGATGGTCTGCGTGGTCGAGTTGCTCGGTGCGCCCTGAATCGTGACCGCGGCGAGGTCGCCGGCCTCACCAGTGGCGGAAGAATCGGGACAACCCTTGGCAGCCGTAGCGCCGAGTGGAATATAGAACGTTTCGCCAGGGCGCCCTTCACGAACGTGGGCTTCATGAGAGACCTCCCTCTCCGCAGCTTGCAGACGCTCGTGACGCTAGTACCAAGCAAAGGGCACGTGTAGGGACGACACGAGAACGAAGCGGTGGCGCGCCATGAAGCCCGCGGCCGCCGGCTCGGTTGCTGTATTGAGCTATGTGCTCCCGTCGGTTGGGGACAGGGTTTGGCACGTGCGGGATTTGGATCGGGACGCCCGTCCAAGGTGACGTCGGACGTCCACGCCCGCGGTCGTGGCGGCCGAGCACGACTTCAGGCGGCGATGCGCGACCTCCGCTACTGGCAGGCGCGCAGTGGAAATCACAGCGCGACGCCGACAAGGCGATGGAGCACGAACGACTGCGACCTTGACAACAACGCCGACGGAGCGGCGTGCGGCGCGCACGGCGAGCGACGAGGCGAAAGCGGGACGAGGCGTTGCGCGACTTCGCCAGCGTCGCCGCCGCGTCCCACGTCGATTGCGATTGGATCGATTCCGAGTCGATCCCCGTTCGCGTGGCTCGCTCGGAACGGCACCCACGACACCGGATCGTCCTATCCCTCTCGCGGGGACGTCGCCCTCGGAAATCCCTCGTCATGCGCTCGGGTGCGTCGGCGAGCGCGCCCCCGCGCCTTTGCTGATACGCGCGGGGGCGGGAGGGTGTATGGGGAACGACGTCGCCCTCGGCTCGGAGTCTCAGCCTCGCTGGAGTCCGAAGGAGCCGTCCCCGTGATGGAACGTAGAACGATACGGCGCGGTACACACCGCCCCGAGGAGCAGGATTTTGCTCGCCTTCCGGGTGGGATCCGGCTGCCCGTCCCGAACCTGGAGGCGATCCTTCACAAGCGCGACTGAACGCGAGATACTCCGACCGCGTGGCGCACAACGCCCACGGGCGCAAGGTGTGGGTTAGCCGTCGTGCTGCGCACGGCCTGTCCGCCGAGGGTGGTTGGCGAAGTTGCGCGAGGTCCAGAAGTAGGACGGCAGGACGACGCGCCGCCTAAGCGTCATCGGCTACCGCGCTCTCGGGATCGTCGCTGGGATGGTCGTCCTTGGCGTCGCTGGCGCAGCCGCAGGCGTGATGGTCGGCTCGTCACCCGCCGCGCCGCAAGCCGACGCCGTCTCGTACTGCACCAAAGCGCAGAAGGCGTAGCGCGAGAAGGCGCTGCGGGCCTACCGCCGCAGGATGCTGGCTCAGCGGCGTGCGTACTTCCGAACCCATAAGAGTCGCAAGGCGCGGCAGGCGTTCGTGCGTCGCCAAAAGGCGAAGCTACGCCGGCTCATCCGCCTGGCAGCTGCCCGCTAGCGCCCACCACGACCGGCGGCGGGTGAGACGCGGGCTCGAGCTCCAGCTCGCAGACGACGACGGCTAGCTCGACGCACACGACGACGACGGCTACGACCATCTCGACAATAACCACCACGACCAGTGGAACGACAACCGGCACCACAACGACAACCGGAACAACCACGACGACCGGAACCACCATGACGACTGGCACCACAACAACCGGGACCGCGACGGCGACCCACAACCTCACGGTCACCGTGAACGGCTCGGGAACGGTGGACAGCAACCCGCCGGGGATCACCTGTACGTCCACGTGCTCGGCGCCGTTCGCGTCGAGAACACAGGTGACACTAACCGCAGCCGGCGCGTCGATCGACAACCGCTTCGAGGGCTGGAGCGGCAGCTGCTCCGGCACCGACAACTGCACGATCACGATCAGCAGCGATGTGTCCGTGACGGCGACCTTCGGCTACTGCGCCGCCTCCTATCCCACGGTCTGCATTCCGCCGCCGCCGCCCGACCTCGACTGCGGCGACATCACCTACCGCAACTTCACCGTGCTCTACAACGTGCCCGACCCGGACCCGCACCACTTCGACGGCGACCACGACGGCGTCGGCTGCGAGACGTAAACGCAGCACGCACGGGGGAGCCACCGATCTCGGCTTTCACCGCTGAAGGAAACGGCGCTGGTTCGCTGTTGTAGCGCGAACGGGTTAGGCCGGCTGAGTGGCCTATTGAAGTCGGCTGGCGATGGGAGGAAGATGAGGCTTGGCGGGTTGCCGGCCACGTCGTCCGGGCCGGAGTGTTGGCTACTTGGCGGGCGGTTCGGGAGGCGCGACGGGCACCGCGTGCGTGTACTGCTTGGGGAAGGGGGGAGAGCAGTGAAGTATCGGTATAGGCGACCGATGCTTGTGTTGTTGGCGCTGGCGCTGGCGCTGTCGCTTGGTGTTGTGACGGCGGCCGCCGAGGCGGCGACGAGTGCCGTCACGACATGCACAGGAACGAGAACGGCTGAGACGATTACCGGAGCCGTCGTCGTTCCATCGGGTGCGGTGTGCGTTCTGGAAGGCGTCAACGTTACGGGAAGTGTCACCGTGTTCAATGGCGGCACCCTCGGTGCCAGTTTTGCCCCACCGCCGCCGGGCTCGGAATGCGAGCCACCTGCGTGCTTCGTTCCCACCGTCATCTCGGGGAATATCAGCGCCAGGGGCGCGGCCGCGGTTGCGATTGGCTTCACGGAGGTTGGCGGCAGCGTCTGGGTGACGCAGACGGGGAGTTTCTCTCTCGATCGGGCGTTCGTCGGCGGCAACGTCACACTGGTCGGTGACGGATGGGTCGGATTCCACTACCCCGGCGTCGATGGAAACCTTGTCTGTTCGAACAACACCGACATCGTTGGTTTGTTCGCTGTCTTCGTTGGCGGCCAGGCGTTCGGTCAGTGCGCGGGGGCCACGAGTTCGTAGATCCATCTAATTGAGAGGGGGCACGCGCGGCGGCGGGCTTCAACGGCTCGCCGCCGCTCGCGCTTGTGGGGTTTCAGGCTGGGTTTTCGACCTTGATCCAGTCCACTTGAATGTCTTCGGTGCCGGTCGACTTTGCCGGGCACTTGGTCGTCATGTTGGCGCACTCCTGTTGCAGCACGACCCGGCGCAGGCGGGGCACGATCGTGGTTGTGTTGCAGGCCGGCGAGGTCGTGGCGTTGCACACCCACACGGTCTGGCCGTCACGCGTGGCGGTGATGTGGTGGTTCAATTGCGTGAACTGCCACGTATGCCACTGCGTCAAGCCGACCGTGAACGTGTGGTAGATGAACTTGTTCGTCGTTCCGGCGTAGTGGATGAACGTGCGGCAGAGC
>JBKPNC010000021.1:0-22966 GCA_046732435.1 Actinomycetota bacterium | reverse complement strand
ATGCTGCGGAGGTCACGAACCACCGGGCGGATTCTGACGCCCGGTGGCTGCTACTCGCTGGCGAGCCTCTCGCGCAGCTCGTGGAGGACGCGCTCGCGCGGCTCATAGCCTTCGCGCGCGAGAGCCGCTTCGAGGTCGGCGACCAGGGCCGCGCGGAAGGCCGCGTCGGCCTCGGCACGGGCGACGATCTCGTCGAGCTCCGCGCGAGCGAGCGGCAGCTCCCGCGCGGCTTCGACCCAGGCTTCGGGAGCAGGGGGGAGGGCCCGAAGAAGCTGAGCTAGACGCTCTTCGTCAAAGGGCGGCGTCCGGGTCACGTCCTCATGACGGGGGAGGTCACGGGTTTCTTCCCTCGAGTTCCGACCGAAGCTTGGAGAGGCACCGAGAGATCCGGCTGGCGATGGTCCCGGACGGCAGGCCGAGCGCGTCGCCGATGTCGCGGTAGCTCTCGTCCCGCGTGAAGAAACGATCCAGGATGTCCTGGCAGTTCTCGGGCAGAACCGCCAGCGCTTCGTGCACCGTGAGCGCCTCGTCGAGCGTCGCCAGCGAGTCTTCGACGCCGGGTGGCTCCAGCTCCTCGTCGGTCAACTGCTCCCTCGACGTTTGCCGGAGCCGGTCGATGCACAGGCGCCTGGTCAGCTGCCCGATCCACGGCCGAAGCGCCTGGTCGTCGCGCAGCCGGTCGAGGTTCTGGTAGACGCGGGTGAAACACTCCTGGAACACGTCCTCCGCGTCGTGCTCGGAGAGCCGAAACGCGTGCACCGCGATGGCGTAGACGTACCGGGAGAAGCGGTTGACGAGCTCCGCCCAGGCCGCCTGGTCGCCCTGTCGGCAGCGGGCGACCAGCTGCGCATCCGGGAGCGACACGAGTGACATCGCTGACATCAAAGCATGGTGGCTGGCGCGGCAACGCCCGGCCGGCCCGAGACTGCGGGGCGGCAGGCGCGATTCGGCCGGACTATCGGCAGCTCGAGCGCGGCGCGCCCCCGTTGGCCGGGACGCACTGACGGCTGGCGAGCGCCGCCCCGCCGGCGACGACCTTGATCCGCATCAGGTCGCCGATGAGGCCCTTCTTCCAGACCTTGACGGTGAACATCGAGCCAACGGCGAGCGAGCGGTTCACGAACTTCCGGCTCGCGAGCCTGCCCGACTTGTTCGTCTTGCCGGTCTCGACGATCCGGCGCGCGCGAAGCTCCACGTCGGCGCCCGGCGGCGCGTGGAAGACCTCGAGCTTGCGATAGCGCTCGACGGAGCGATCTCGCGACCCCTCCGGCGCGATCAAGACCTTGGCGCGGATTCGGCGGGCGCTCGCCTTCCCGCCGCCCAGCTTCCCCGAAATCGAGTACTGAATCGGATCGGTCGGGAGGTAGACGAAGAGACTGTTCGTGTCGTCCGGGTCGGCCGTCCCGTCCGACGATGCGGACAGCGTGACGACGTAGATCGAGCCCCCGGTCTTCGCGACGCTGCGATTAGCTGAGATCTGGATCGAGATCGTCTTCGCGCCGCCGTTCGCAACGGCGCCGAGCGGACAGTGGATGAACCCCGCGACGCCGGGGAGCACGTCCTCGTACGTGCAGTGGCCCTGGTCGCCCGTGACGGCAGATTTGAGGCTTGCCCCTTGCAGGATGATGCCGACCTCGGCGGTGACGCCGCCCGCCGTATCCGGCCCGGCGTTCGAGACGGTGATCAGGTAGCGAACGAGCTTGCCCGGTTGGACGATCGCCGCCCGGGGCGACTTGCTCCATGTGATGCGGAGGTCGGCGGTTTGCTGCCTCGGCGCCGAGAGCGCGCTCGCCGCGCCGCCGAGAAGACACGCGAGCGCCAAGGTTGCGAGTGCTACGACCCGCATGGAAACCGGCGAGCGCCGCTCGCCTCCGGTCGAGCTTCGGCCGCCGGCCATGGTCATGCGAGATGGTACCGGGACATCCGGTGGGCCGTAACACAACCGAGACAACGCAGAATCGCCGTATGCGGGGAGTTTCCGTCAGGTGACGGTCGTTCGCGTGCCCAGGGTCGTACTGCGCGGCGGGATCGAGGTCGAGTCGCCGCTCGCCATGGCGCTCGAGTTCCTCCGCTCGTATCCGCCGCGTCAGGGCGATGGCACCCTTCGGCCGACGACATTCGACGAGGGCGATCTGAGGCTCGCGAACCGCGGCGGCGCGCGCATATCGGCCGCGGAGATCGCGGTAATTCTCGAGCGCCGCGACGAGATCGAGGGGGCTTTGCGCACGATCGACCCGCGTGCATCGTTGGCCGCGGCGTCGTCCCTGGTTCCCTGGGTCGCGCTCGAGCGGCTCTTCGACGCCTTCGCGGACATCCGCGGCGTCGGCCTCTCCAAGACGACGAAGGCGCTGCACCCGAAACGCCCGGCACTCATCCCGATGCTCGACAGCGTCGTCCAGTGCCTACCTCTCCGGGGACGAGCCGGTGGACTCATGGACGTCCTTCGGGGAGCACGCCACACATCTCGTCCAGCGGTTCAAACGTGACCTCGATCGCAACCGTTCGGCGCTGCACGCCGTCCAGCGCGAGCTCGGGCGCCGCGGCTTTCGTCTCACCGAGGTCCGAATCCTGGACCTGCTCATCTGGTCTATTGCGTCACAGACATGAAGACCCGGCACAGGGGCGTTAGTGGGTGGGAACGTGCGCAGCCTCTCGCCCGATCACGCGCTACGAGCCGTGCCGCCGGGTTCACGCTGGAATCGAGAAAGGCCCCGTTTCCAGGGCCTTTTCAGAGGCTGCGGGGCTAGGATTCGAACCTAGACTACCCGGTCCAGAGCCGGGCGTCCTACCGTTAGACGACCCCGCACCGGGGCTCGCAGATTGTAGCGCCGGGGAAACCTACGTCTCGAGGCGGTAGATCGGGACGAGGCGCTTCTCCGCCTCGGTATCGAGGCTCGCGACGACCTCCACGTGGCGCTCGAGACCGGACCCGCGCAGCTTCGCCTTCAGCAGCTCGTCGACCTGGTAGATACCGGCCGAGTTGTTCATGTGGATCTCGATCATGATCGGCCGCGTAGCCCCGTCGGTGATCACGACTTCCTCGATCGCCGCGGCGGAGAGCGAGTGGATCGAGACGCGTCCGTGCTCGAACGGAATGCGTGACCGGCCCTTCGCCATGTCGAGCGCGTCGGCGACGCGGACGATGCCCGCCTCGAGCGTCAGCGGCCTGCCGTAGTCGCGGTGGCTGGTGATCGCCTGGAGCACCTCCGACGCGAGGACGGTTCGCTCGGGCTCGTCATAGAGCGGGCCGAGCAGCTCCCGGACCTTGGGCTCCGCGAGTAGGAGGCTGAGATCCTCGTGGTTGTCGCGGTGAACCGCCATCCCCACGCAGTGGAGCAGCGCGCCCAGCACGACGACGAGCTCGGCGTCGTCGCGCTCGAGCCCGTAGTCGGTGACCATCGCGGGCTCGACGCCGTGCTTCGTGAGCTGCCGCAGAAGCTTGAGGCCGATATTCGTGACGATCTGGACGTGGACCCAGGAGTGGTCGTTGATCTCCAGGCGCGCGACGGCGTTCACGTTCGCGACGTGCCACCAGCCCTTCAGCTGGTCGTCGGCGTTGACGCGGTCGAGGAGGACTCGAAGCTTGCGGTTCCCGCGAGGCGGCACGTTGATCCGCATGCGCGCGACTGCTTCGGCCGGCGTCAGCTGCGCCTCGCGTTCGGCCTCGGCCGACGCGGGACGGTCGATGCGGTGCTCCGTCGTCGGGTCGAGCGCCACGAACTCTTCTGATCGCTGGTCGCTCATCGCCTCACGTCCAGGCTACGCCACCTCGGCCCAGTCGCCGTAGAGCGAGGTGTAGAGGCCCTGTCGCGCCATCAGCTCGTCGTGGGAGCCCTGCTCGACGACGATGCCGTGCTCGAGCACGACGATGAGGTCCGCGCTGCGGATCGTCGACAGCCGGTGTGCGATCACGAACGCCGTCCGGCCGGCGAGCAGCGTTCCGAGCGCCCGCTCGATCCGCCGCTCGGTGCCGATGTCCACGGAGGACGTCGCCTCGTCGAGGATCAGGATGCGCGGGTCCGCGAGCAGTGCGCGCGCGAAGGCCACCAGCTGGCGCTGTCCGAGCGAGAGCCGCGTGCCGCGCTCCTGCAACTCGGTCTCGTAGCCGTCTTCGAGGCGGAGGATGAACTCATGCGCTCCGACCGCCTGCGCAGCGGCGACGATCTCCTCCGGCCGGGCGTCGGGCCGCCCGAACGCGATGTTCTCGCGGACGGTGCCGGCGAACAGGAAGCCCTCCTGGGGGACGATGCCGAGCTGCCGGCGCAGCGACGCCTGCGTCACGTCGCGGAGATCGGTGCCGTCGATGGTGATCGCGCCTTCGCGCGGGTCGTAGAAGCGCGCGAGCAGCTTGGCGATCGTCGACTTGCCGGCGCCGGTGTGGCCGACGAGGGCCGCGGTCGTCCCCGCCGGGACGTCGAGGTCGATGCCGTGGAGCACCTCGGGCCCCCGGCCGTAACCGAACCGGACGCCGTCAAAGCGGACGTGGCCGTCGATACGCGTCAGGTCACGCGCGCCGCGGCGGTCGACGATCTCCGGCTCCTCGTCGAGGACGTCCACGATCTTGTCCAGTGCCGCGACTGCCGAGAGGAACGTGTTGTACAGCTGGGACAGCTGCTGGATCGGATCGAAGAAGTTTGAGAGATAGAGCAGGAACGCGAAGAGTGTGCCGATGCTCACCTTGTTCTCGAAGGTCAGATAGCCCCCGTAGCCGAGCACGATCGCCGTTGCCGCCGCGGAGAGGAAGTCGACGAACGGGAAGTAGAGGCCGTTCAGGACGACCGTCTGGTGGTTCGCCTGCCGGTAGTGATCGTTGATCTCGCGGAAGCGCCGGCGGCTTGCGTGCTCGCGCGTGAACGCCTGCAGGACACGCATGCCCGCAATGTCCTCGGCCAGGGTGGCGGTCACGGTCGCGAGCCGTTCCCGTACCGCCCGGTAGGCGCGGTTCGAACGGCTGCGGAAGAGGCTCGTTGCCACGGCCATCGGCGGCAGGACGGCGAGCGTCGCCAGCGCGAGCCGCCAGTCGAGGACGAACAGGATGATCGCCGCGCCGACAAGCGTCAGCGTGCTCTGCACGAGCGTTGCGACTCCGTCGGTGACGAGCAGGTCGAGCGCCTCGACGTCGTTGGTCAACCGGCTGATGACGACGCCCGCCCGGTTTCGCTCGTAGAAGCCGAGTGAGAGCCGCTGGAGATGCCGGAAGAGCCGGTTGCGGAGGTCGGCGAGGATGCGCTCGCCGGTCCAGCCGGTGAAGTACGTCTGGGCGCTGCCGGCGATCCAGTTGGCCACGCCGGCGACGAGGAAGGCGCCGACGACCAACACGAGCAGGTGGGGGTCGTCGCCGCGAATGCCCTTGTCCACCGCGATCTTGGCCAGGTAGGGCGGCGCGAGGGCGGTCAATGTGGCCGCGAGCAGCGTGACGATCGCCAGGCTCGTGCGCAGCTTGTAGGGCTTCGCGAGTGACGCGAGCGTCTTCACGCGACGAGCGGTCCGCCGCCACGACCAGTCGTGAACCTCGGCGTCGCGTTCCCGCGTCAGGTGACCGCCCGGCTGCCAGACCCTCACCGCGCGACCAGCCCTTCACCGCCGACTCGCCTGTCGACACCTAGGTTGACGCGCCCGGAGAACCTTTCCCCCCGGGGGCGCTGACGCGCCCCTGCCCCCGCTGAGAGCGTAGCCGCGAAGTTCTCGCGCGCGTGTGCCGGAGGTGTGAAAGAAGTGCCATGCCGCCCGGTCATGCGCGCGCCTCCACGCGGTCCGCGAACTCGCGCTCGAGAAGTCCGTGCTCGTAGATCTCCCGGTAGACAGGGCTTCTTCCGAGCAGCTCGTCGTGGCGGCCCCGGGCCGCGATGCGGCCGCGGTCGAGCACGACGAGCTCGTCGGCGAGAGCGATCGTCGACAGGCGGTGCGCGATGATGATCGTCGTCCGCCCGCGCATCGCCTGTCGGAGCCCCAGCCGGATCCGCGCCTCGGTCGTCGCGTCGACCGACGCCGTCGCGTCGTCGAGGATGAGGATCCGGGGGTCGATGAGCAGCGCCCGCGCGATCGCGACGCGTTGCCGCTGTCCGCCGGAAAGCGTGATGCCGCGCTCGCCGATGACCGTGTCGTAGCCGTCCGGCAGCCGCTCGATGAAGTCATGGGCCTGCGCCAGCCGCGCAGCCTCCACGACGTCGTCGTCGCTCGCATCGGCGACGCCGAACGCGATGTTCTCGCGGACGCTCGCCGAGAAGAGGAACGGGTCCTGAGAGACGACGCCGATCGCACGGCGGAGCGAGGTCAGCTCGACGTCGCGGACGTCGGCTCCGTCGATCGTGACGCGCCCGGCCGTGACGTCGTAGAAGCGCGGCACGAGCGAGGCGAGCGTCGTCTTCCCGGCTCCGGTATGGCCGATCAGCGCCACGTTCGTGCCGGGCGCAAGCTCGAGCGTCACCCCCTCGAGCACCGCGCGCGCCTCGGCGTATGCGAACGACACGTCCTCGAACCGGACACGTCCCTCGCCGGGAGGAAGCTCGACCGCACCGGACCGCTCGGTGATGTCCTCCGGCTCGTCGATGACCTCGAAGATGCGCTCGCCGGATGCCGTCGCCCGCTGCGCCTGTCCGATCCACATGCCGAGCATTCGCAGCGGCATCACGAGCATGACCACCAGGACGTTGAAGACGAAGAAGTCCGAGAAGTCCAGCTGACCGCGGATGACCATGCGCCCGCCGACGAGTAGGTCGGCCGCCTGCGCCACCAGCGGCAGAAACGACAACAGCGGCACGTAGAGCGCGCGCTGCCGGTTCGCGTGGACGGACTGGTTGAAGACCCGCTCCGAGCGGTGCTCGAACTTCTCTTGCTCATCCGGCTCCCGCGCGAAGGACTTGACGACGTGGACCCCGACGATGTTCTCCTCCGCGACCGTCGTCATGTCCGCGAGCCGCTGCTGGACGTCGCGGAGGATGGGATGCGCGACGTGGCTGTAGCGGTACGCGACGGCGACGAGCGGCGGCGTGATCACGGAGGCGACCAGCGCCAGCCGCCAGTCGACGACGAACATCACCGCGGTCACCCCGACCACCGTCAGCACGTGCTGGAAGAAGAAGATCAGGCCGTAGCCCAGGAAGAAGCGCACCGATTGCAGGTCCACCGTCGCGCGCGACATGAGCTGTCCCGTCTGGTGCCGGTCGTAGAACCCGAACGAGAGCCGGGTCAACTTGTTGTACAGCGCGTTTCGCAGGTCGAACTCGACGCCGATCGCCTGGCGCCCCGAGATGAGTCGCCGCCCGGCCATCAGCAACGCACGAGCCGCGCCAACGACGAGCACGGCGCCGACGAGCATCCACAGCCGCTCGCGATCGTCCGACTCGATCACGTGACCGAGGGCATTTCCGGTCAGGAACGCCATCACGACCGCGGCCGCCTGCGAGCCGACGGCGAGCACGACCGAGACCCCGAGCGACCACTTGTACGGCCGCAGAAAGCCGAGGAGCCGCACGAACGTGCGCCGGTATGCCGGACGAGCCGCGTTCATCCGGTGATCGAGTGTAACCGGCGGGTTGCCTCGCGCCCGCGCCGCGCTAGGCCGATGCCCGCCGGGTCAGCCCGAACGGACTGCCTTCCGAGTCGCGGCAGATGATCCAACGACCACCCGGATGGATGACCTGGCCGCCGAGCTTCACGACGCGGGCGACGGCGTCCTCGAGGTCGTCGACTGCGAAGTACGGCAGCGAAACCCGGTCGCCGGGCCCGGAGCCGCGCTCGTGCACGCCGAGCTCGGCGCCGCCTGCGTGCGTCTGGCGCCCGTGCCCTTCGCCGTCTCGCCGCGGCTCGAGCTCGACGCCGAGCACGCCTTCCCAGAAGCGCTGCGCTCGCTCGAGATCGTCCGCGGGAAACTCGACCAACCTGATCACGCAGCGAGCTTAGACCCGTGTCCGTAGGTGTGCGAGCTCGTCGTGTACGACCTCGAGCGCACGTCCGAGCTGCTCCCGGTTGCGGGGCTCGTTGAGCCATCTGCTCGTTCCGGACGGATGCGGCAGCGCCACGGCGACGGCGTCGCCGGCCGGAAAGCGCCGGCCGACGCAGTCGAGGCTGCGCTCGCCGAGCAGCCGCCGGATCGCGAGCCCGCCGATGACGAGGATGAGCCGCGGGCGCACGAGCCGGAGCTCCCACTCGCGCCAGAACGCGCACAGGTCTTGCTCGCGGGGCGTCGGCGTTCGATCGCCACCTCCGGAAGACGCGCGTCCCGGGTAGCATCGTGTGACTGAGGCGCAGTAGAAGGTGGCGTAGAACTCGTCCTCGTCCATCGCCAGCCACCGCCGAAGCGTCCGTCCGGCGCGGCCCCGCCACGGCCGCCGTTCCCTCGCTTCCTCGAGGCCCGGAGCCTGGCCGAGGATGTACGCCAGCTGGCCCGGACGTCCCTCGAGAACCGGTGGCGACTCCAGGCGGAACCCCGCCTCCGCACACGCGCGACAGCGCCGGTTGTCGCGCTGCAGCGAAGCGAGCGAGCGGTACGCGGACCGCCGCGTCACAGCGTCGAGCGCACGACGACGAACCAGCGGCCCGCAAGCAGAACGGTGCCTCCGCCGAGCTCCTCGGCAAGCCCCTCGCCGGTGAAGTAGCGCTTGTACACGCGATGACGGGACCCGTCCTTCAGGACGCGCTCCTGCCATTCCTCGGCGTCGACGTCGTCGCGCAGCGCCGAGTCCGTGATGACGAGCTCGGTGGCCACCCGAGCGGCTTCGGCGAGGAAGCGCCCGCGCTCCTCGTGGGACAGGTGGCCGTAGAAGTGGCCGGTGAACACGCGGTCGAACGCGCCCTCGGGGAACGGCAGCTCGAGCGCGTCGCCCTCGACGAACGTCGCGGCAGGGACCTGTTCGCGCGCGACGGCGAGCATGCGGGAGCTCTGATCGAGGCCGACCACCTTGCCCTGGAGGTGACGCGTCAGGAAACCGGTGCCGCACGCCACGTCGAGGACGCGCGCGGGCGGGAGCCAGGCGACGGTCTGCACGAGTTGGGTCAGGTCGTCCTGCCAGCCGGGGCGGTCTTTCGCGGCGTGGAGGCCGGTGCCCTCGTACCAGTCGTCGTACTCGTCGGCCCGACGGTCGTAATACTCGCGCATCTCCCGTGATTCCATCGGCGTCGTTCCCCCTCGAGTCGGTTCCGAACTTCTCGGAAGGTCGCGACCGAAGTGTGATCGACGCGCTCGCCGGCGTGCTCGGCTCGGGCGCCCGCCTGCTCGACGTCCACGCCGACGCCGACCACCACCGCTCGGTGTTCACGGTCGTCGGCGGCGAGCTCGAGCTCGTGGACGTCCTCGTGAGCGCCGTCTCACGGGCGTGTGAGCTGATCGATCTCCGCCGGCACGAGGGCGCCCATCCGCGTGTCGGCGCCGCCGACATCGTCCCCATCGTCCCGATCCGACCCGAGGACATGGGCCGCGCGCGCGAAGCGGCGCTTCTCGTCGGCGAGCGCCTGGCCCGCGAGGTCGAGCTCCCGGTCTTTCTTTACGGCGAGCTGGGCGCCGGGCGGGGACCGGCGTTCTTCCGTCGGGGCGGTCCGGGCGAGCTCCAGCGCCGGCTCGACGCCGGCGAGCTGGAGCCCGAGTTCGGGCCGGCGCGGCTGCATCCGAGCGCCGGGGCGGTGATCGTCGGGGCGCGGCGGCCGCTGATCGCCTTGAACGTAAACCTGCGCGACGTCGGAGTCGAGGTCGCGCGCGAGGTCGCCGCGGTCGTACGCGAGGCGGGCGGCGGGTTTCCCGGCGTACGGGCGCTCGGGCTCGAGCTGCCGCGCGCAGGGCTCGTCCAGGTCAGCATGAACATCGAGGACTACGAGGCGGCCGCGCTCCACGACATCGTCGCCCGCGTGGAGCGGGAGGCCCGGGCCCGCGGCGCGGAGCCGGCCGGGAGCGAGCTCGTCGGACTCATGCCTGCCGGTGCCGCGGTTTCCGCCGCCGGTGCGATGTTGCGGATCCACGGGTTCGATCCTTCGCACGTGCTCGAGCTGCGGCTGCTGGACGGCTAGGCGCGGTCGCGCCCACCCAGAACCACGTCGAGCGCAACCCGAGCCTTCGCTGGAAGTCGCCGGCGGAGACGCTGCTTCCACCGCCGCGCCAGCGGACG
This sequence comes from Actinomycetota bacterium, assembly GCA_046732435.1. Taxonomy (GTDB): domain Bacteria; phylum Actinomycetota; class Thermoleophilia; order Gaiellales; family Gaiellaceae; genus JALZFG01. The sequence continues at coordinate 12,869 of JBKPNC010000021.1, read as the reverse complement.
TAGACGGAGCGCGCCCGGCCGTCGACGTTCCTCGCGACGTGGACGGCGGTCGGTGCCGGCACGTGCAGGAGCCGTCCGAGCTGACGGCGGGAGTAGCGCAGCGGTCCCCACCGGTGATGCGGCGAGATGCCGTCGTAGGGGTCGCTGACAGACCGGAGGTAGGGGACACCCGGCACGGCCTGCGTCCTCCCGCCAGACGTCGAGGAGTAGTAGGTCCGCGCGACGGCGCCGTTCCACACGAGCACCCGGCGAGCCGTGCGCGAGACGGCGCGGTTCGTCCGCGGTGTCTCGGCCCGCACGCCGCCGTACATCTGATCGCGCGTATCGGGATAGAGATCGAACGCCCCGCGCGAGCCCAGCTCGGACAGCGCGAACGACCGCGCCGCGACCGCCTGGGCGGCGAGCGCGCCGAGACGCCACCGGTCCGGCATCTCCCACGGGACGACCCCGCGGACGTAGAACTCCAATCGCACGTCGTTCACGACGTCAAGGCGGCGACCGTCCCGAAGCACGCGCAGCCGGCCGCGATATGCGTTCCCGTCGACGTTCAGCACGCTCGCTCCCGGCTCGAACACGACCGGAAAGCGGATGGCGCGCGGCTTGCTCCGGATCCGCACGCGGCCGCTCCTCGTGAGTGTGACCGCGCGGGGATGCACGGTCCAGGCGCGTCGCGCGGCGTCGGTGATGCGATACGACTTGCGCGAGCGGATCGTGACCTGCCGCCGTCCTGCCGCAACTAGGACGCGAACCGTCCGGTTGCCGGTGCGTTCGAGGTGGGTGCCCGGGTAGTAGTGCGCGAGGATCCGCCGGTAGCTCCAGCCGTGCTCGGCGAAGCCCTCCGCGCCGTACTGGCTCATGCCGATTCCGTGCCCCCAGCCGCGGCCTGTGATCACGAAGGCGCGGACGGCCAGAGCGGGCGCCGCGGTGAGCAAGAACCCGGCGACGAGTGCGGCTGCGAGCGATGTCCGCACCGGCTCAGGCTAGCTGCGGGCGCGCCGACTTGACGACGGCAACCGCGGCCCCGATCGCACCGGCCAGCGGGATCGCCAGCGCCGCGGCCGCGAACACGTGCGGCGCGTCGGCGACCGCGAAGAACGGCGCGACGAACAACAGGCCCGTGGCGTGCGCGCCGCGGTGGACAAGCGCGATCAGCCCGCTCACACGGCCGAGCACGCCGTCCGGCACCGATTCCTGCGCGGCCGAGTTCACGAGCACGAGCGCGGCTCCCTGACCCATGCCCGCGGCCGCGCCGCCGAGGAGCGCGAGCCCGAACGAGCCGGCGACCGCGAAGAACGCGTACGCCGGGAGGTAGAGCAGCCAGGCGAGCATGCTTCCAAGCGCCTTCCGCCGGACGGGCCGGCGGGCGAGCACGGCCCCGGACAGGATCGCTCCGGCGCTGTACGCGGCGACGATCAGCGCGAACGAGCCGGCGCCCCGCCCGAGGTCGGTGCGCACGAGCTGCGGAACGCCGACGATCCACGTTCCCGACGAGATCGTCACCGCGACCCCGAGGACGACGACGGCCGCCGCGAGCGCCGGCAGCGGTCGCAGCGCCTCGACCCCTTCGCGGAAGCGCGGGCGGTCGGCGTGCGCGGGCCGTGCCCCGGTCCGCCGGATGCCGGCGAGGAGGAGCGCCGAGAGCAGGAACGACACCGCGTTGAGCGCGAAGAACGCGCTGATCGGCAGGAGGGCGAGCAGCGCGGCCGCGACGCCCCAGCCCCCGACGTGCATCGTCTCCGCGGTCGCGCGGACGAGGCCGTTCGCGGGCTGGACGTTCCGGCGCTCGACGAGGGCAGGGACGAGCGCGCCGTAGGCCGGGTCGAAGTAGCTCGTCGCAGCGGTGAGAACGAACGCGGCGGCGACAAGCGCCGCGAGCGGCAGGTGTCCTTCCAGGCCGGCGACGGCGACGGGGACCAAGACGGCGGCCCGGATGAGGTCCGCCGCAATCATCGTCCGCCTGCGGTCCCAGCGATCGGCGGCGACGCCGCCGTGGAGGCCGAAGACGAGCGCGGGAACGCTGTCGGCGAGCCGCACGGCGAGCACGCCTAGAGGGCCGCCGGCATCGAGCGCGAACCACATCAGCGCGATGTACTGGAACGCGTCGCCGAGCTCGCTGACGGCAATCGCCGCGTAGGCGTGCCGGAAGTCCCGCCGCGCGAGCAGCGCGAGCGGCCGGTCGGGCGTCCCGAGTTCGTCGAGCTCGGCCCGTTCCGTCGCCGTCGCAGGCTCATCCACGCCGCTGGTTCTACCTGCCTGAGCGCTCCAGAGGACAGGGCTAGACTGGCCGGATGGCGCAGGGGACGGCCGTACGGCTGACGGGTGACGACCTGACGCTCGCCGATGTCTGGGACGTCGCCGTGGAGCGCGTCGCCGTCGAGCTCTCCGACGATGCGCGCGAGAAGATGCACGCGGCTCGCCGGCTGGTGGAGCGCGCGGCGTACGGGCTCGACGAGCACACGTACGGCGTGAACACGGGCTTCGGCCGGTTCGTCCGGCAGCGGATCCCCCGGGAGCTCGCAGAGGAGCTCCAGCTACGGCTGCTTCGGAGCCACGCGTGCGGCGTCGGGGAGCCGTATCCGGACGAACTCGTCCGCGCTGCGATGCTGCTGCGGGCCAACGCCCTTGCCAAGGGGCATTCGGGCGCACGCGTGGAAACGGTCGAGCTGCTGCTCGCGTGCCTCACCCGCGGCCTCGTCCCGTACGTGCCGTCGCGCGGCTCCGTCGGCGCGTCGGGCGACCTTGCCCCGCTTGCCCACCTCGCGCTGCCGCTGGTCGGCGAGGGCGAAGCGTGGGTCGGCGACGAGCGCTTGACCGGTGCGCAGGCGCTGGCGTCGGTCGGGCTGGAACCGATCCGGCTCGAGGCAAAGGAAGGCCTGTCGCTGGTGAACGGCACGCAGTTCATGGCCGCTGCGGGGGCGCTCGGGCTCGTCCGCGCGCGCCGCCTGGTGAAGGCGGCGGACATCGCGTGCGCGCTCTCGGTTGAGGCGCTGCAGGGCTCGCGGATGAGCTTTCTGCCGCGCATTCACGAGCTGCGCCCGCTTGCCGGCCAGCAGGCGTCCGCGGCGAACCTGCTCCGATTGCTCGAGGGCTCGGCGATCATCGAGGCGCACCGGTGGTGCGATCGCGTGCAGGACGCGTACTCGTTGCGCTGCGCGCCGCAGGTCCACGGCGCCGTGCGCGACCTGCTCGCCTACGCCGAGACCGAGGTCAGCGTCGAGCTGAACGCCGCCACCGACAACCCGCTCGTCCTCGTCGAGGAGGAGCTGCTCGTCTCGAACGGCAACTTCCACGGCCAGTCGCTTGCGTTCGCGCTCGATGCGCTCGCGATGGCCGTCTCCGAGCTCGCGAACATCTCCGAGCGCCGGATCGAGCGCCTCGTCAACCCCTCGCTTTCCGACGGCCTGCCCGCCTTTCTGACCACCGACGGGGGCCTCAACTCCGGCTTCATGATCCCGCAGTACGTCGCTGCCTCGCTCGTCAGCGAGAACAAGGTGCTCTCACATCCCGCAGGCATCGATTCGATCCCCACGAGCGCCGGGCAGGAGGACCACGTCTCGATGGGGAACGCCGCCGGGCTGAAGGCATGGCAGGTGCTCGCAAACGCCGAGCACGTCGTCGCCATCGAGCTGCTCGCCGGCGCCCAGGGCGTCGAGTTTCTCGCGCCGCTCGAGCCGGGGATCGGCGGTCGCGCGGCGCGCGAGGTCGTTCGCTCGCTGTCCCCGCGCCTCCAGGACGACCGGCCGCTGTCACCGGATATCGAAGCCGTCGCGACGGCGCTCCGCGACGGGTCGCTGGTCGACGCGGTTGAGGCCGCGGCGGGGGAGCTCGCGTGACGGACGCCGACACCGAGCGGGCACGCCGCCGGATCGTCCAGCCCGAAGACTCGATTCCCCGCCACCCCTACCTCGGCAGCGCGCTCGTCTACGCCGTCCTCGCCATCGTCGTGGTCGTGGTCGCCTGGGCGACTGCGGGCGAGCCCGGGCGCGCGGTGATCTTCGGCGCCGGGTTCTTCGTGGTCGCGACAGTATGGAGCTGGTGGCGCTTCCGGCGCCGCATCCGGGCAGCGGAGCTGGCGGCCAGGCGCGTGGAGGCGCAGCAGGGTCGGAGCGGCCAGCGGTGACGACGGCCACGCTCGAGACGCGCGTCGAGGAGCTCTGCGGCGACCTCTCGCGGATCCGCGCCCCGCGAGGCCGGACGCTGAACGCCCGCTCGTGGCAGACGGAGGCGCCGCTTCGGATGCTGCTCAACAACCTTGATTCCGAGGTGGCGGAGCGTCCGGAGGAGCTGGTGGTCTACGGCGGCTCTGGGCGAGCGGCACGAAGTCATGAGGCCCTGCGCGCCCTCGTTCGCTCGCTGCTCACGCTCGGTGACGACGAGACGCTGCTCGTCCAGAGCGGGAAGCCGGTCGGCGTCTTCCGGACACATGGCGGCGCCCCGCGCGTCCTGATCGCGAATTCGCTGCTCGTCCCGCGCTGGGCGACGTGGGACGAGTTTCGCCGTCTCGAAGCGCTTGGCCTGACCATGTTCGGGCAGATGACGGCGGGCAGCTGGATCTACATCGGCACGCAAGGAATCCTGCAGGGAACCTTCCAGACCTTTGCCGCGGCCGGCGACAAGCACTTCGGCTCGCCGGACCTGCGCGGCCGGACGATTCTCACCGCCGGGCTCGGCGGCATGGGCGGCGCCCAGCCACTCGCCGCGACCATGGCCGGCGCGGCGATGCTCTGCGTCGAGGTCGATCCCGCGCGGATCGAGCGCCGGCTGACGACTCGCTACCTCGACGAGGCCACCGACTCCCTGGACGAGGCGGTGCGGCGCGTTCGCTCGGCGGCCGCCGAGCGTCGACCGCTCTCCGTCGGCCTGCTCGGCAACGCGGCAGAGGTGGTGCCGGAGCTCGCACGGCGCGGTGAGCAGTTCGACCTCGTTACGGATCAGACCGCCGCGCACGATCCGCTGAACGGATACGTGCCCGCGGGTCTCTCCGTGGAGGAGGCTGCGGCCCTTCGCGGCTCGGACGCCGACGAGTACCTTCGGCGTGCGCGAGACTCGATCGCCCGGCACGCCCGTGCGCTCCTCGAGTACGTCCGGGCCGGCGGGTATGTTTTCGATTATGGCAACAACCTCAGAGGGGAGGCCTATGAGGCAGGTGTAGAGGACGCCTTCACATACCCGGGCTTTGTCCCGGCCTATATCCGGCCTCTCTTCGCTCGGGGAATCGGCCCGTTTCGGTGGGCAGCGCTGTCCGGGGATCCGACGGATATCGATGTCATCGACCGGCGGCTCGCGGAGCTGTTTCCGGAGGACGAGATCCTCCGCCGGTGGCTCGAGCTTGCACCTGGTCGGATCGAGTTCCAGGGCTTGCCGGCCCGCATCTGCTGGCTCGGCCTCGGCGATCGCGCGCAGGCGGGGCTCGCGATCAACGAGCTCGTGCGGCAGGGGACGGTGCAGGCACCCGTCGTGATCGGCCGCGATCATCTCGACTCGGGCTCGGTGGCCTCTCCGTACCGCGAGACCGAGTCGATGCGCGACGGCTCGGATGCGATCGCCGACTGGCCCATCCTCAACGCCCTCCTGAACGTCGCCGCGGGGGCCACGTGGGTCAGCGTCCACCACGGAGGCGGCGTGGGCATCGGCAACTCGATCCATGCGGGCATGGTCGTCGTCGCGGACGGAAGCGACGAGATGGACGAGCGGCTCGAGCGCGTGCTCACCACCGATCCAGGCTCCGGCGTCATGCGGCACGCCGACGCCGGGTACTCCGACGCACTCGACGCCGCTCGCGAGCACGGCCTCTCGCTCCCGAGCGAGCACGACTAGCGGGCGTCCGCACCGGCGGCCGCTCGCCCTCGAGGCCGAAGCAGGCGCATGACAGTACGGTGCGCCGTATGAGCGCACGGGTGCTCATCCGTGATCTCGCCCAGGTGGCGACGCCTGCCGGCCGGTCGGCTCCGCTGCGAGGCGGCGACCTGGCCGTGGTCGACGTGCTCGAGGAGGCGTACGTGCTCTGCGTCGACGGGCGAATCGAGGCCGTCGGGCGGATGCGGGAGCTGTCCGGCGTTTCGGACGACGTTCTCGAGCTCGACGGTCGGGGGCATTGCGCGATCCCCGGGCTCGTCGACTGCCACACGCACGCCTGTTTCGTGGGCGACCGCGTCGAGGAGTTCGACCTCCGCGCCCGCGGGGCCAGCTACGAGGAGCTCCACGCGGCCGGCGGCGGCATCCTCGCGACGGTGCGGGCCACGCGGGCGGCCGGCGAAGCCGACCTCGTAGCGGCCGTTCGCCAACACCGCCGGGCGATGCTGGCGACGGGGACGACGACGTTCGAGGCGAAGTCGGGGTACGGGCTCGACCGCGAGACCGAGCTCGCCTCGCTCAGGGCGATCCGTGCCGCGGGCGGGCTACCCACCTGGTTGGGGGCGCACAGCGTCCCGCCCGAATTCGCCGACGCGGACGCGTACCTCGACTTCGTGCTCGACGAGGTGCTGCCGGTCGCGTCGACGCTCGCGGAGGCTGCCGACATCTTCGTCGAGAACGGGGCGTTCGACGTGCGGCAGGCGCGCCGCTACCTGGAGGGGTGCCGGGACGCTGGTCTGGCACTGCGGCTGCACGGCGACCAGTTCACCGAGCAGGGTGCGATCGAGCTCGCGGTCGAGCTCGGCGCGCGGTCGGTGGACCACCTCGAGGCCACCCGAGCGCGGGGAGTGCGGACGCTCGCGGCCTCCGATGTAGCCGGCGTTCTGCTGCCGGCGAGCGCACTGTTCCTCGACCGGCCGATGCCTCCCGCTCGCGCGCTCGTTGCGGCCGGCGCCGTGGTCGCCCTCGCGACCGACTTCAACCCGGGGAGCGCGTTCTGCGAGAGCCTGCCGCTCGTCTGCTCGCTCGCGTGCACCCAACTCGGCCTGTCACCGGCCGAGGCACTCGCCGCGTGCACCGTCAACGCTGCCCACGTCCTCGGCCGTGCGGACCGAAAGGGCAGGCTCGCGCCGGGCTACGACGCGGACGTCGTTCTGCTGGACGCCCCGGACTGGCGCTACCTCGCGTACCACCTCGCGGGGCAGGTGGTCGCCGACGTCCTCGTCGCGGGCGAGCGCCCAGCAGCTACGGAACCGGCTGCCACGCAGGCGTGAGCACGTCGGACCGGTTGCCGGTTCCGACCTCCCTGGTGGCATGAGTCGACCGGCGTGTCGTGACGACGTTGATGCTGGACGTGCCGTCGGCCCGGCTGGTGAACACGATCTCGGATCCGTCGGGCGACCAGGCGGGCGAGTCGTCGTCGGAGGGGCCGCTTGTGAGACGTTGCTGTCCGGTCCCGTCCGGCCGCATGACCCAGATGTGCGCGTGCTTGCCGCCGCGCACGTACGCGACCCGCTTCCCGTCCGGAGACCAGGCCGGCTCGGCGGCATCCGGTCCCCAGGTCAGGCGGCGGAGGCCGGACCCGTCGGCGTTCATGACGAAGATCTGCCGCGCCTGCGCGCCGCCCCGGCGTACGGTGCGCCAGAACGCGATCTCCGTCCCCGCGGGCGACCAGGCCGGGTGGAAGTCGATTCCCGCGTGCCGGGTCAGGCGCCGTAGGCCCGTGCCGTCGAGGTTCATGACGTAGATCTCCTGGTTGCCGCGGACTCGCCTCGCGAAGGCGATCCGACGGCCGTCCGGCGAGATGCTCGGCGCGCTGTCGACGTACCGGCCGCCGCGTGTGATCCGGCGGAGCCCCGTGCCGTCCGCATTCATGATCCAGAGGTTGCGAGCACGGGCTCGGTTACTCGAAAAGACGATCCGCGTCCCCTCCGGCGACCACGTCGGGTAGGCGTCGCGCGCCGAGCTGTGGCTCAGGTTCACGAGCCCGGTTCCGTCGGGGTTGACCGCCCAGACGTCGCCTGCGCTGACAAACGCGATCTTGCCGTTCCGAGTCTCCGGAGCGGCTCCTGCGGTGACCGCGGACGCGAGCACGAGAACACCAGCGACAGTCACCGCTCGCGTCATGCCCCGACGGTAGCCGGACCCGTGTTAGGGCAGTGTTCGGAGTGCGGCGGTGATCCGAGACCGGCCGGGGCGCGCCGGAGCTAGTCTTGTTTCGATGCCCTCCCGGAAGCAGCGCCGCCGCCGCGAGAAGGACCGGCGACACGAGTACGAGTACGTCTACGTCGACGAGGAAGGGCATGAGCTCGCCGTCGAGGACGTCGAGCCGGAGGTCGCACAGCAGAACGGCGCCGCGAAGAAGCGCGAGACGCCGCGGAGCGGTGGTTCGCGGCCGGGCACGAAGCCGAAGACATCGCAGCAGGGCGGCAGGAGGGGGGCGCGCGAGGTGCAGCCGCCGGCGTGGTCACGGGTCTTCAAGCGCGCCGGCATCTTCGCGCCGTTCATGTTCGCGTCGATCTACCTGATCGACCGAAACCTCGGCCTCCCCGGAACGTTGCTCGTCACCGCGCAGATGCTCGCGGTCTTCATTCCCTTCAGCTATCTGATGGATCGCACCCTGTACCGCCGCTTCCTGCGGCAGTCGGACGCCCCCGCTCCGGCCAAGAGCGCCCGCCGCCGGACGTAGGGCTCCCGGCCGTGGGCGGCGTCAGGGCGAGTCGCCGCGGTAGTGGCCCTCGCCGGGCCAGGGCGCGAGGAGCAGAAGCAGGCGGGCGCCGCCCGCCGTGGAGACTGAGTGACGTTCGTCAGGCTCGAAGAAGAAGAGCATCCCCGGCTCCGCCTCGATCGTGTCGTCGCGGGTTTCGATCTCGGCCTTGCCTTCGACGACCGTGACGAAGGCGTGCTCCTTGACCTGGTGGTCGCCGAGCTGTTGGCCGGGCTCCAGGCCGATCAGGATCGCCCGACCCTCCTCGTCGGAATGCAGCACCACGGGGGAGCGGGTGCCGTCCGGGGTCGGGATCGCACGCAGGTCCCAGCACCGCACACCGGGATGGTAACCGCGCCGGGCGAGCCAAATCCTCCTCGTTAGACTCAGTCGCCGTGCTCGCCGTCGATCGTTACGTCACCGGGCCGGCCGAGGAGAACTGCTACGTCGTGCGCCTGGAGCGCGGCGCGCCGGAGGCAGTCGTCATCGACCCCGGCGACGGCGCCACTCAGCTCCGGCTGGAGCTCGCGCGCGCCGGCGCCCGCTGCTCGGCCATTCTCGTCACGCACACCCACTGGGATCACATCGGCGCCGTCGCCGAGCTCGCCGAAGGCACCGGGGCGCCGGTGTACGCGCCGGCCGTGGAGCGCGACGTCCTCGAGCACCCGAACGACTACTACGCCGACCGCGGCGTTCGGATCCAGCCCCACGAACCTGAGCACACCCTCGCCGGGGGCGAGACGCTCACGCTCGCCGGCATCGAGCTCGAAGTCGTGTCCGTTCCCGGCCACTCCCCCGGGCACCTGGCGTTCCACGCCGCGGGCTGCCTCTTCTCGGGGGACGTCCTCTTCGCGGGAGGGGTCGGCCGAACCGACCTCCCGTTCGGTGACTGGGACGCGTTGCTGGCGTCCATCGGTGAGCTCGCCGCGCGGTTCCCGGAGGAGACGATCGTCTATCCGGGCCACGGCCCGGAGACGACACTCGGCGAGGAGCTGGCCCACAACCCGTTCTTGATGGAGCTGCGCGCCTCTTGACGTTCGAGGCGCCCAGGGGCACCCACGACATCCTCCCGGACGAGCAGCCGCGCTGGGAGCCGGTCGTCCGCGCCATCGAGGAGCTCTGCGCGCTCTACGGATTCGGGCGCATCCAGACGCCGGTGTTCGAGGACACCGAGCTCTTCGCCCGCACGTCGGGTCAGGGCTCCGACGTCGTCCAGAAGGAGATGTACACGTTCACCGACCGGAGCGGACGGTCGCTGACCCTGCGGCCGGAAGGGACCGCGCCCATCTGCCGTGCGTACCTCGAGCACGGGCTGCAGCGAAGCCCCCAGCCGTTCAAGGCGTACACGATCGCGCCGATGTACCGCTACGGCCGTCCGCAGATGGGCCGTGAGCGCGAGCACTGGCACTGGTCTGTCGAGGCGATCGGCTCGGAGGACCCGGCGGTCGACGCCGAGCTGATCCAGCTCTACGTGGCGTTCCTGGAGCGGCTCGGAGTCCGGCGCTTCCGGCTGGACCTGAACTCGATCGGCGACCGCGACTGCCGGCCGGCGTACGTGGAGCGGCTCGAGGCGTGGCTCGACGAGCACGACGCCGAGCTGAACGAGGAGGCGCGACAGAAGCGACGGACGAGCCCGCTCCGCGTATTCGACGTGAAGGACGAACGCGTGCTGGCCGTTCTCGCGGACGCCCCCAAGGTCGGCGAGGCGCTGTGCGACGCCTGCCGCGAACACTTCGACCGGGTGCGAGCCTTCCTCGACGCGTACGGCGTCGCGTACGAGCTCGAGCCGACGCTGGTCCGCGGGCTCGACTACTACACGCGTACGACGTTCGAGTTCGGCGGGGAGGACATCGGCCTCGCCATCGCGGGCGGCGGTCGCTACGACCACCTGCTGGAGGAGATCGGCGGCCCGGACACGCCCGGAATCGGCTTCGGTGCGGGGATCGAGCGCATCCTGCTCCAGGCGGAGGCGGAGGGATTCACCGGCGACGCGCGCCGCGGCGTCGACATCTTCTTCGCCTGCGAGGAAGGCGCGCCGCGCGAAGAGCTGCTCCGGTTGATGGCGACACTCCGGCGGCTCGGGCGCGCGGCGGACACCGACTACGCGGGGCGGTCGATTCGCGGCCAGCTCACGCAGGCGGGCCGCCTCGGCGCGGAGACGATCGTGATCGCACGGCGTGACGCGGCGATCGTGCGCCGCCGGGGAGCCGAGGACGTCGAGGTGACCTACGAGAGCCTCGGGGAGGCCCTGACGTGACCTACCGCGACCACTACTGCGGCGAGCCGCGCGCCGGCGACGTCGGCAATCGCCTGACGCTCGCGGGCTGGGTTGCTCGGCGGCGGGACCACGGCGGTCTCGTCTTCATCGACCTGCGCGACCACACCGGGATCTGCCAGCTCGTGATCAACCCCGAGCACGCCCCGGCGGCGGCCGCGGTCGCCCACACGGTCCGGAACGAATTCGTGCTGCAGGCGGAGGGCGAGCTCGTGCAGCGGGCGCCCGAGGCGGTCAACCCGAACCTCGCCACCGGCGAGGTCGAGCTCCAGGTCGACCGGCTCGAGGTGCTGGCGCGCTCCGAGCCGCTTCCGTTCCAGCTCGACGAGGAGGGCGTCGACGAGAGCGTCCGGCTCCGGTACCGCTACCTCGATCTCCGCCGGGATCGCATGCAGGAGAACATCCGGCTCACGGCCGCGGTCATCTCGTCGATCCGGCGCTACATGGAGTCCAACGGCTTCATCGACGTCTGGACGCCGAACCTCACGAAGGCGACTCCCGAGGGAGCACGCGACTTTCTCGTCCCTGTCCGGCTGCAGCCCGGTCGGTTCTTCGCACTGCCGCAATCGCCGCAGCTCTTCAAGCAGACGCTGATGGTCTCCGGCTTCGACCGGTACTACCAGATCGCGACGTGCTTCCGTGACGAGGATCTCCGAGCCGACCGGCAGTTCGAGTTCCGCCAGCTGGACGTCGAGCTTGCGTTTCCGACCCGCGAGGACGTGCTCGAGGTGATCGAGGGCGCCGTCACCGCCTCGTTCGACGCGCTTGGCCGGGAGCCACCACCGCGTCCGTTCGCGCGGATGACGTGGACCGAGGCGATGACGCGGTACGGGTCGGACAAGCCCGACCTCCGCTTCGACCTGGAGATTTGTGACGCGACGGCGGTCACGCGCAACTCCGGCTTCGGCGTCTTCGCCAACGCGCCGTCGGTTCGCTACCTGGCCGTCCCGCAGGAGCTTTCGCGCGCCGAGCTGGCCCGCTACGAGGAGGTCGCCAAGGGCCTGGGCGCGAAAGGACTTGCCTACCTCGTGTACGACGAGGAGGGCGAGGTGCGCTCGCCGATCGCGAAGTTCCTCTCGGCGGAGGAGATCGAGGCGGTACGGCCGGAGCCGGGCTCGACCGTGCTCTTCGGCGCCGACGAGCCGACGACCGTCGAGCACGTTCTCGGCGCCATCCGGCTTCAGCTCGCCCGCGAGCTCGACCTCGTCGACACGAGTCGGGACGAGCTCCTGTGGGTGACGGACTTCCCGCTCTTCGAATGGTCCGAGGAGGAGAGCGGGTGGCGCGCGGCCCATCATCCGTTCACGGGTATCCGGCCCGGTGACGAACGGCTCCTCGAGATCGACCCCGGACGGGTGATCAGTCAGGCATACGACCTCGTCTGGAACGGCTGGGAGCTGGGGTCGGGTTCGATCAGGATCCACGAGCAAGAACTGCAGGAGCAGGTATTCGGCGTCCTCGGGATCTCGGGTGAGGAGGCCCAGCGCCGCTTCGGTTTCCTGCTCGAGGTCCTGCGCATGGGAGCGCCGCCACACGGCGGCTTCGCGCTCGGACTCGACCGGTTCGTCGCCCTCCTCGCCGGGGAGCCCAACATCCGCGAGGTGATCGCGTTCCCGAAGGCCGCGAGCGGGTCGGAGCCGATGACCGGCGTACCGACGCCGATTGCGCCGGAGCAGCTGCGCGAGCTGGGCATACAGGTCATCGTCCCGACTGACTAAGGTGAGGTCGGATGTGGGGACGGCTCGGGCCGAGGTTCGCGGTCGAAGCGGCCTTCTTGATCCTGCTGGCGGTCGGACTCGGGCTTGCCGACCAGTCCTGGGTCGTGATCGTGGCCGTTATGGCCGGCGGGTGGGCGGTCGTCTCGCTCATCGAGCTCGTCGCCTCCAGGCGGGCGACGACGCAGTGGTCGTACGCGCGCGAGGCGCCCGCCGAAGAGCCGGCGCTCCCGCCGGAGCCGGCGGAGCCGGAGCTCGCGCCGCCGCCCGTGCTCCCGGTCGAGGCGCCTGCGGGGCCGTCCGCGCCTGCCCCCGGGCC
>JBKPNC010000020.1:0-10851 GCA_046732435.1 Actinomycetota bacterium | reverse complement strand
CTCGGTGCCGATCTCGACGCCTGGGCAGAGGATGGCGCCGCCGCCGACTCGTGCGCCACGCCGTATCACCGCCCCTTTCGTCAGGCTCAGCCGCCGCTCAGTCCGGCCCATGAAGTTGTCGTTTGTGGTCACGACGCACGGAGCGATGAAGACGTTCTCCTCGAGCGTCGAGTATGCAGTGATGTACGCCATTGCCTGGATCCGCGTCAGCGCGCCGACGGAGGTGTCGTTCTCGATCAGCGAGCCGCGGCCGATGACAACGTCGTCTCCGACGTCGCAGCGCTCCCGGACGCAAGCCTGGTCGCCAATGATGACGCGGGCCCCTATGCGGGTGCCCGCAAAGACAACGGCTCCGGTCGAGACGACCGTTCCGGCGCCGAGGACGAGCGGCGCCAGCTCTTCGCGCTTCGTCGTCGATCGCGGCGACAGCGACGGCGTCTTACCGACGACGGCGTGGTCGAGGATTCGACAGCCGTCCCCGATTACGGTGCCTGGGTAGACAACGGCGGATGGCGCAACTTCGTAGCTCATGTCACAGAAACGCGCAGAACTTGGCAGGAATGAATAAAGCCCTACACTAGATCGCCGTGGGGTCGCCGCCTCGACGACTATCGGACAAACCGCTTCGTGCCGCCTCCGGTACTACCGGAGCCGTGCCTTCACAGCAGATCTCGCATTATCTCAGGGCCCTGCGGAGCCGGTGGTGGGTCGTCGCCCTCGTCACCGTTCTCGCGGCGGCTACGGCGCTCGCGTTCAACGAGCGGGCGACCAAGAAGTACGACGCCACGGCCCAGGTTCTCGTCACGAACCAGGAACCGATCGACACGCTCTTCCTCACACAGGGCCAGCGCTCGCTCGATCCGGAACGTGACATCAATACAGACGTGGCGCTCGTGACAACCGAGCCGGTCGCGCTCGCTGTCCGTAAGCAGCTGCACCTCACGACGTCGACCGACGGCCTGCTACGCGAGGTCAGCGCGGGAACCGCCGGGACAAGCAACGTCATCTCGATCACGGCGCGGGACCCGAGCCCGACGCGCGCGCGCGACATCGCCAATGCGTTCGCTACGCAGTACGTCGCCTTCCGCCGAGACCAGGAACGGCAGACGTACCTGCAGTCCGCCGAGCTCGCCTCTCGCGCGCTCGCACAACTGACGCCACAGGAACGGAGCGGGCCGCGAGGAAAGCAGCTCGAAACCCAGCTGCAGACGCTCCAGAACGCGGCCGGCCTCGTCACCGGTGGTGTGACCGGCGTGGAGTCCGCGACGAAGCCGACGAGCCCGGCGGTGCCGCGGACGAAGCTCGCGCTGGCAATTGCGATCGTGCTCGGTCTCTGCGTCGGCTCCCTGATCGCGATCGCCCTCGAGTTCGGCGACCGTCGCCTCAAGGACGAGGCCGAGGTGGAGCAGTTCCTTGACCTGCCGATCCTCGCGAGCGTTCCGCTCATGCGCCGCTGGCGCGGACCGAACGCCGAAGGGGCCGTGCAGCAGGAGGCATACGCGACCGTGGCGGTCAATCTCCGGCTGCGTGACCCCGACGCGGAGCAGCCGCAGACAGTGATGCTCGCGTCGTCTGACCCGGGGGCCGGCAAGACGGCGGCGACAATCGGCGTCGCGCGGGCGCTCGCGCGAGCGGGGCAGCACGTGATTGCGATCGAGGCCGACCTGCGCCGCCCGAAGTTCGCGAGCTATCTCAACCTTCCGAGCGGGGGCGGCCTCGCGGCGGTGCTCGCCGAGACGCGGCGCCTGAGCGAGGAGCTGATCGAGCTCGACTTGCTGAGCGGGCCGCTGCCGGAGGCCGCCCCGCTCGAGGTCCTGCCTGCAGGCAGCGTCGTCGGGAACCCGCACACAGTCCTCGCGAGCGACAAGATGCGGGAGCTGCTGCTGGAGGCCCGGAGTCGTGCCGACATCGTGCTCGTGGACACACCTGCAGTAGGGCCTGTGAGCGACGCCGTCGATCTCGCGGGCAGCGTCGACACCTGCCTCCTCATCGTGCGGCTGAAGCACACCAAGCAGGAAGGCGTACGGCGTGCCCTCCGAGCGCTCCTCGAGGTCGAAATCGATGTCGCCGGTGTGATCGTCACCGGCCTCACGCGCAAGCCGTCCTACGCTATGGGGTACTACCTGACGCCCGAGCAGGCGCCGGTGCGAGAGCGGCCGAGGAAGCGAAGCTTGATCTCGTCACTGCTGGCGAGACGGCGAAAACGAGCAACAGCCCCATCACTGGAGTGATGCTGAGCGCGCTCACGGCCGGGAACGTGACCATCGCGAGCAGGAGCCCGGCAACGGCGCCCTGCGCGCCGTGACGAAGCGCCCGTCCGAGGTCGTCCTCGTCTGGCGGCCCGCGTAGGAAGAGCGCGGACGCCAGGAGCAGGACGAGCAGAGCGGCGGCGGGGATGCCGACCTTCCAGGCCAGCCACAGGTACCCGTTGTGCGAGAACGTGTAGGTCTTAGGCGGCACCTGCGCCCATGCCTGGCCCCAGAAGATCGTCGCTGCGAGCCCCGAGCCGGAGATTGGGTGCGCTCGGATCCGGTCGAGCACGAAGCCGGATTCGACGACGCGGTAACGCACGGTGTCGCTGCTCGAGATCTGACCGAAGGCCATGAGCCGCTGGTGCGCCGTCGTAAGCTCCCTCGGCGCGAACGTGGCGAGGAAGCCGATCGCGACGATCGCTATGATGGGCGCAACCAGGAGCGCCTTGAGCCTCTGCACGGCGCCGGAACGAATGAGCACGAGACAGACACCGAGGATCGTCGCGAGCCAGAACGTGCGCTCGAACGTGAGCAGGCACGAGAGGGCATTGAGGAAGATCGCGGTGACCAGTCCGACGCGCACAGCGACGGAGCGCACACGCCCGGAGACCAGGACGGCGAGGCACAACACGATCGCGACCGGGAACCCGTACTCGCTCCCCTGCAGCTGCCCGGTTCCGACCGTGGTCCCGGCGACACCCGGGCGCACCCCGAAGTCTCCCGCGTAGCTGAAGTGGCCGAACCACTGCAGGAGACCCCAGGCGCCGAGGGCGATGGCAATCGCGAGCATCGCCAGGACCAGCCGGCGACGGGTCTCGGGCCAGATCATCAGCGGCAGGCCCACCAGGAAGGTTCCAAATCCGAGGAGCACTCGCAACTCCGCACCGGCCTGACTCAGGTTGTGTCCCGTTCGTACACCGTGCAGAAACTGGAGCGCGACGAGGGCGAGAAACGCGAGCATCCCCGCTGAGTAAATCGACGCACGGCGGCCGATCGGTTGGCTGGGCAGCACGAGGAGTGCCCACGCGATCGCTCCGGTGAGAAGCAGATCCGAGAGCAGGAGACCCGGCGAGTTCGTGCCACCCGCGACGCCGAACTGATTCTGAATCCCGTACGGAATCACGCCGGTGAGCACGGTGAGCGTGACGAGGTTCGCCACGGGCGCGCGGACAATGAGGAGGACGGCCGCAAGGAGAACGACCAGCCCGAACGCGAGCTTGGGTTGGGCGCTCGCGACGACGCCGATGACTACTCCGGCCAGCGCCGTCAGCGCGGCGGTCAAAGGTGGGCGTTGAACCGCGGCCGCGATCACGCGCCTACATGATGCCGCGCGTCGGGCTCTGGCGCGGCTGCGCCGCGAACGCCTCGGAGCCTGCCGCCGATGCGACTGAGCTGATCGCGCCGGACGGCCGCTCGCACGTCCGCGTCTGCTCGTGGGGCGCGCCGCACGGCGGCCAGCGTCCACCCGGCCAGGTAGTTGATGCCCCCGATGACACGTGGGCGCCGCGTGCGCATGAGGCGCCCGGCATAGAGGAGGACGTGCAGCGGGTGCGCCCCGTAGCCGTAGCTGCAGACGCCCCAGCGCCGGAAGCTACGCAGGATCTTCCCGTGGGTGCCCATGCGGCGGAGGTGGACAGGGTCGCCGCCGGGAACGCGGAATGTCTCCGTCCGCCAGCCACACATCCGCGCCTTGAACTCGTCCAGCGTGTCCCAACCGAGGATGGCGGGGATCGGCGAGATCTGCTCCCAGCACGCGCGCCGGTAGAACTTCGTGGCGCCCTCCACGTGACTGGCCGGAGAGACGAGACGAACCGGCACGCCGTCGGGCCCGACCTCGCTCAAGGCCACTCCGGCCATCCCGAGGTTGTCGTCGGCCGCCAGCGAGCGCTCGATCGTCTCGATCGTGGCGGGGGTCAGCTCCAGGTCGGCGTCCATCTTGCCGACGACGTCCCACGCGAGCCCGCACCGCTCGAGCGCCCACTGGAACGCCTTCAGCTCATCGGCTTCGGCGAGGCGATCGGCCTTCTGCGGCCGCCGGGGGCGATGGAAAACGAGCACGTCCTCCCGAGGTTTCGCATACTCGGCGGCAATGTCCGGCGACGCATCGCTCGATCCGTCGTCGACGAGCACGAGCGCGTCGGGACGGCGCGTCTGGGCATCGATCGAAGCAAGGAATGTGGGAAGGCACCACGCCTCGTCGAGGAACGGCACGACGACGACCATGACCATCGAGCTTCGCGCGGACCTCAGCGCCCCGCCGCCGCTCTCCCACGCGACGCCGCGAGCTCGACTGCGTCGAGCAGCGCGGGAATCTGGTCGGGCCAGCCGAGGCCGTTGCGGAGGCGGCGCGCTGCCGCCTGTCCGAGTTGCGCCCGCCGTTGGGGGTCGTCGAGCAGCTCTGCGATCTTCGCCGCCAGATCGGTCGCGTCGCCGTCGCGCGCGTACACGGTCGAGTCGCCGCACACGCGCCGCATCTCGGCGAGCGGAAACTGCACGACCGCTCGCCCCATGGCCATGTACTCGAGCACCTTGACCATCAGCGAGTGGTCGTTCATGGGATTGCGTTGGTCGAGACTGACGCAGACGTCGGCGGTAGACATGTACCGGCGCAGGGTTTCATCGCCGACCTCTCCAGGGAGCGCGACCACGTCGCGCAGCCGGCGGCGATCGACCTCGGCCCTGAGCTCGTCCAGGACGTCGCCGCGTCCGACCAACGCGAACGAGACGTCGGTTCGTGCTCCCGCGGACACCAAGCGTTCGGCGGCGTCGAGAAGGAGCGGCAGGCGCTCCTTGTGGGACATCCGCCCCACCCAGAGGACGAGGTGGTTCCGGCCTCGCCGGAGCGCCGGCTGGGGCTCGACCGGAAAGAAGTCCCGCGGATCGGGCGAGTTGCGGACCACGAAGACGTTCTCTGCCTCGACGCCTCCACGGCGGGTCACGATGTCCTTGCAGGCGTCGTTCACCGTCATGACGACATCCGCCGTTTTGAAGGCCGTCCGCTCGAGCGCGAGCAACGCTCGATACGGCAGCCCGCGCCGGCCGAACATCGCCTCGAAGAGCTCTGGAGAGGGGTCGTGGTAGTCGAAGATGAGGCCAGCTCCGCGCCGGCGAAGCGGGCGGGCGAGGTGGATCAGGAAGTCCGGCGGGTTGCAGGCGACGGCAACGTCGAACCGCGGTCCCCGCACGAGCGTGTCGATGATGCGCCGAAGCCGATAGCCGGCAGCGGCATACTCGCGCACGTAACCAACGACTCCGGTTCCTTCCGGGGGCGCCGGAAAGCGCCGGACGCCGACACCATCGATCTCGACCTGAGGTTCACACGCGTGCGGCCCGGTCGGACTGACGACGGTCACGTCGTAGCCATGCGCCGTGAGCGCGAGCGCCTCCCGCCGCACGCGCCGGTCGTACGGGTAGGGCTCGTTCTCGACGAGGATGACGACCCGGCCCGCTACCAGCGGCCTCCGTGCGCAACCGCTTCCCAAAGCCGGCGCCGCTGCTGCCGGCGGACGAAGCGGCGGACGTCCGCCTCCGCCCGCGGAGCACGCCGGATTGCGGCATGCACCCAGCCCCAGAGATAGGCGGTCGCACCGATGACCAGTGGACGATCAAGGGCGCGGACCAGGGCACTCGCAAGGACGTTGAGTGGATCGGCGCCGTATCCCCAGGCGGCGACGCCGCGGCGGCGATAGCCGCGGATCGCTCCGTCGTACGTGCCTGTCTGCCGAAGGTGCAGCGCATCGCTGCCTGACACTTCGACCGAGCGCACGTGCCAGCCGCGCATCTCGGCACGCGCCTCGTCGATCGTGTCCCAGCCGAGGATCGCCGGCAGCGGTGAGATCTCCGACAGACATGCCTGCCGGTAGAACTTCGTCGCACCTCGGACGTGCCACGGCGCGTTCCGCTCGCGCCGCCGACTCCCGTCGCCGTTTGCGACGGCCAGCGAGGCTCCGGCGATCCCGAGCCGGGCATCGCCCGCGAAGGCGTTCATGACCTGCTCGAAGAGCTCCGCCGGGAGCTCGAGGTCACCGTCCATCTTGGCGATCACGTCGAATTCTCCGCGGAGGTGCTCGGCTCCTGACTGGAAGGCCAGCAGCTCCGCCGCTGCCGCCAGTCGGTCGGCCGCGCGCGGCCCGCGCGCGCGGAGGAGCACCTCGGCATAGGGATGCCGCTCGGCGAAGTCTCGGGCGATAGTCGGGGATGCGTCCGCCGAGCCGTCGTCGACGAGCAGCAAGCGGTCGGGCGCCCTCGTCTGGCTCGCCACCGAGGCAAGCAGACGCGGGAGAAACGCTTCCTCGTTCAGGAAAACGACGACGACTGCGAGTCGCACGACCAGAGCGTAACCCCGACCGAGCCAGGAACCAAGCGGAGCTTGGCCGCCGAGTCCTATCCGATTGTCCAGTAGGAACCTCGTCGAGCCCGTGGGAGCCTGTGCTCAGTGACGTGACGGCGCACGCTCGGTTCATCCTGCGGCTGTTTCACAAGCGCACCACGGCACCGGAGACGACGAGTCGCCGGGGCCGGCTGCGCTTGGGGCCCCGTGTTCTCGCCCTGACCTTTGCAGCGGCGTTGTTGCTCGTCCTCCCAGGCACGACGCCTGTGCGTGCGGCGGGAAATCAGACCATCGTTTCCCTGACGTTCGACGACGGGACGGCTCTCCAGTACGCCGCCCGCTCGATGCTGGCGTCGCACGGGATGCACGCCACGTTCTACATCAACAGCAGCCTCATCGGGACGGACAGCTACTACATGACGTGGCCCCAGGTCCACGACCTCGCGGCGGACGGGAACGAGATCGGAGGACATACGGCGTTCCACGTCAACCTCCCGCAAATCGACTCGACCGAAGCTCAGCGGCAGATCTGCTACGACCGGGTCAATCTCCTCAACCAGGGCTTTCAGCCCACCGACTTCGCCTATCCCTTCGGCGGCTACAACTCCGCGATCGAGTCGATGGTTCACGGCTGCGGCTACAACTCGGCTCGCACGACCGACCTTGCGGGTGGGGCGTCGGGCGCGGAGTCGATTCCGCCGGCGGACCCCACTGCGATCCGTGTCAGCGGCGGTGGCGGCTCGACCGTGACGTTGTCCCAGCTCGAAAGCTACGTCACGAAGGCGGAGCAGAACGGTGGGGGCTGGGTCCCCCTGCTGTTCCATCGCATCTGTGACGGCTGCGACCCGAGTTCGACGTCGGCGTCGGTGCTCTCGGCGTTCCTCGACTGGTTGCAGCCCCGAGCGGCGAACGGGACGGTGGTGAAGACCGTCCAGGAGGTGATGGGCGGGTCGGTGCAGCCGGCGGTGCAGGGACCGCCCCGGCCGGCGCCGCCGAACGGCGCGAACGCGCTTCGGAACGCGTCCCTGGAGCTCGACACCGACGGCGATCTGGTTCCTGATTGCTGGTTCCAGGACAGCTTCGGCAGTAACACGTTCACGTGGACGCGCACGACGGACGCCCACACGGGCACGTACGCCGAGCGGGTCGACGTGTCCAACTATTCGAGCGGCGACAGCAAGCTGACGGTGCGCCGGGACCTCGGCTACTGCACACCATCGGTGACGCCCGGTCACTCCTACCGAATCACGGCCTGGTACAAGTCGAGCGTTCCCGTGTCCTTCATCACCTGGAGGCAGGACAGCATGGGGGCGTTCTCGTTCTGGAGGAGCAGCCCGACGTTCGCTGCCTCCTCGACGTACACGCAGGCGAGCTGGGTCACGCCCGCGATTTCAAGCGGAACGACGGGGATGAGCTTCGGGCTGACGATCGCGCAGAACGGGTTCCTCGCGGTCGACGATCTCGCCTTCGACGACGCCTCGGCGTCCGGCGGGAATGACGCGACGCCGCCGACCGTCTCGCTGACCTCGCCCACGAACGGCGCCACGGTCGCGGGGTCGGTGCCAGTCTCTGCGAACGCGACCGACAATGTCGCCGTCGACCACGTGGACTTTCTCGTCGACGGCAACGTCGTCGACACGGAGACCGCCGGCCCCTTCACGTTCAACTGGAACTCACGCAGCGTCATGAACGGCAGCCACACTCTGAAGGCGCGCGCCGTCGACACGTCTGGCAATTCGACGACCACGAGCGCGATCACTGTCAGCGTTCTGAACTCGAGCACGAACCTGCTCCAGAACGCGTCGCTCGAGACCGCCTCGGGCAGCACGCCGACCTGCTGGCTGCTCGGCG
This sequence comes from Actinomycetota bacterium, assembly GCA_046732435.1. Taxonomy (GTDB): domain Bacteria; phylum Actinomycetota; class Thermoleophilia; order Gaiellales; family Gaiellaceae; genus JALZFG01. The sequence goes on along the minus strand of JBKPNC010000020.1, from coordinate 2,418 downwards.
GCTTCGGCACGAACACCTTTGCATGGACACGCACGAGTGGGACTGACGCGCACACTGGCAGCTTGGGCGAGAAACTGGACATCACCGCCTGGACGAACGGTGACCGCAAGCTCGTGAGCGCACAGGACACGGGGGCGTGCGCGCCGGCCGCGGTTCCCGGACACACGTATACGGTGACCGCCTGGTACAAGTCCGCGTCCTCGCATCCCGTCTTCTTCGCCTACTACCGAAACAGCTCGGGTGCGTGGTCGTACTGGGCGCAGTCCTCCGGACAGCCCAGCTCGTCGGCTTGGGCGCAGGCCAGCTGGGTCACCCCGGCCGCGCCCGCAGGCGCGACCCGGGTCTCCGTCGGTATGGGGCTCACTGGACTCGGCTCCGTGACGATGGACGACTTCAGCCTGTTCGACAACGCTCCGGCGGCGGACACCACGCCGCCGACGACGATCGTGACCTGCAACGGGACATCCGAGCCGTTTGGATGCGGCAGCGGCTGGTACGCGTCACCCGTCGCCGTCTCACTCTCGGCCACGGATGACCCGGACGGCTCCGGCGTGAGGGAGATCCGGTATACGACGGACGGCTCCAATCCGACGTCCACGAATGGGACGGTCTATACGGGCTCGTTCTCGCTCGGTTCCACGACGACGCTGAAATACCGGGCGTTCGACTACGCCGGTAACGCGGAACCGGTCAAAACCCAGGTCGTGAACATCGACGCCACGCCGCCGTCGAGCACGATCAGCTGCAACGGCACGTCGTGCTCGAGCGGGTTCTACAACGCGGCGGTATCGGTATCGCTGGCGGCCACGGACGCACAGTCGGGTGCTAGCCAGATCATCTATACGACCGACGGCTCCGATCCGACGACCTCGAATGGCAACGTCTACCTCGGGCCGTTCTCCGTCGTATCCACGGCGACCGTGAAGTACCGGGCGTACGACAACGTCGGGAACGCGGAGCAGGTGCACAGCCAGCAGCTCCAGGTGGATACCACGCCGCCCTCCAGCACGATCAGCTGTAACGGCTCGTCGTGCGGAAGCGACTACTACGACGCGGCGGTGTCAGTGACGCTGGCTGCGAGCGACAACCAGGGTGGCTCGGGCGTGGCCGAGATCCGCTACACGACCGATGGCTCCGATCCGACGGCGAACACGGGCACCGTGTACAGCGGGCCGTTCTCGGTGTCGTCGACGACGACGGTCAAGTACCGCGCGTTCGACAACGCGGGCAACGCGGAGGCGATCAATGCGCCCGTCATCCGGGTGGACAACGCGGGGCCGACGTCGACTATCAGCTGTAACGGCTCCCCGTGCGCAGCCGGCTTCTACAACGCGGGCGTCTCGGTCTCGCTCTCCGCCACCGATGCCGGCTCCGACCTGGCGGCGATCAGGTACACGACCGACGGCTCCGACCCGACCGCGAATAGCGGCACCGTCTACGTCGGGCCGTTCACCGTCGCCTCGACGGCGACGGTCAAGTACCGCGCGTTCGACAATGCAGGGAACGCCGAGGCGGTCAACAGCCAGCTGATCCAGATCGACACGTCACCGCCGTCGAGCACGATCAGCTGCGACGGCTCCCCGTGCGCCGGCACGTACAGCGGCTCGACGAGCGTGACGCTGGACGCCACTGACAACCCGGGCGGCTCCGGCGTGGCCGAGATCCGGTACACGACGGACGGTTCGGCCCCGTCGACCTCGAACGGGACCGTCTACGCCGGCGCGTTCACGATCACGACGACGACCACCGTGAAGTACCGGGCGTTCGACAAAGCCGGCAACGCGGAGGCCGTGCAGTCTCAGGCCGTCCGGACCGACGCCAACCCGCCGACCGTCGCGCTGACGAGTCCCATGCCGCTCGACGTCGTCAGCGGCACCGTCACGCTCACTGCCGACGCGTCGGACGACGTGGCGGTCGACGAAGTCGACTTCCTGGTCGACGGCAACCTCGTCGGTACGGACAGCACCGCGCCGTACAGCTACGACTGGAACTCGCAGACCGTTCCGGACGGTGCGCACACGATCGCCGCAACTGCGGTCGACACGGCGGGCAACTCGACCACCTCGGATGGAGCTCTGGTGACCGTGGCGAACACCTCCGACACGACGCCACCCTCGAGCACGATCAGTTGCAACGGCGGCGCCTGCGCGAGCTCGTACTACAACGCCGCGGTCTCCGCGACGCTGTCCGCGACGGATTCAGGTGGCTCGGGCCTCGCGGAGATCCGCTACACGACGGACGGTTCCGATCCGAGCGACTCCAACGGATCCGTTTACAGCGGCGCCTTCACCGTCTCGAGCACGACGACGGTCAAGTATCGCGCCTCCGACAACGCCGGCAACGACGAGGCCGTCAAGTCGCAGTTGATCCGAGTCGACACGACCTCGCCGTCCGCGACCCTGACGGCGCCCTCCGACG
>JBKPNC010000019.1:0-12394 GCA_046732435.1 Actinomycetota bacterium | reverse complement strand
GCGCAGCGACGTCAGCGCCCGGGCCGAGGTCGAGCGCGCCTTCGAGCGCGTCCGCGCCGAGTTCGGCGGCGTCGACATCCTCGTCAACAACGCCGGCGCCCTCGACCACCTCGGCCGGCTGACGCAGCAGGACGCCGAGCTGTGGGAGCGTGACGTCCGCGTGAACCTCACCGGCGCGTTCAACTGCGCGCGGGCGGTCTGGCCCGGGATGCAGGAGCGCGGCTGGGGGCGGATCGTGAACATGAGCTCGGTCGCCGGCACCCTGGGCGGCTTCGGCCAGGCGAGCTACGCGGCGACGAAGGCGGGGCTGCTCGGCCTGACGAAGACACTCGCGCTCGAGGGCGGGCGCTTTGGCATCACCGCGAACGCCATCGTGGCGGGGATCATCGGCACGGAGGCGTTCGGCCAGCTCGATTCCGGCATGCGCGAGCGCATGGAGCGGCGAACTGCCCTCCGCCGCGTCGGCTCGCCTGAGGATGTCGCCAATGCGATCGCCTTCCTCTGCTCCGACCTGGCCGGCTACGTCACCGGCGCGGAGGTGAACGTGACGGGCGGGATCGATCTCTTTACCTTTTGACCCCGATGGGAATCGTCGGCGTCAACCACATCGCTTTTCGGACCTCCGACCCCGCGCGCCTGAGCGCGTTCTACGCGCGGCTCCTCGCCGCCGAGCGCCTCGAGGGCGCGCACGGGCCGCTCCGCGTGGGATCGACGACGCTGGTCTTCTTCCCGTCCGACGGCAACGAGATCAGCCGGGACCCGGACGAGATCGCGTTCGATGCCGACGCCGAGGGGTTCGCGGTCGCGCTCGAGCGCGCCCGCGAGCTCGGCGCCCTCGAGCGGGAACCGGTCGAGCACACGGCGTCCTCTCGGGGCTTTCTCGTGCGCGACCCCGACGGACGCCGGATCGAGATCGCGTACGAGGACCGGGGCGTGTACTGGCGCGAATGACGCGATGACGGTTGACCCCGGCGTCTACGACGGCGTTCGCTCGCTCGCCGATCACGAGCGAGTCCTGAAAGCCCTGCTCGAATTCTTCGAGAAGGATCCCGACGCCGTCGGCGCCTGGGTCTCGGGCAGCATCGCCCGGGGCAACGCCGACGCGTACAGCGACATCGACATCGGCGTCTGCTTCCGAGACGAGGCGGCCCGCAAGGCCATGTGGAGTCATCGCTGGGAGTGGCCGATCGCGCCCTGGTTCCACCGCTTCGACGCCGACCACGTCCGCCCGTACTTCGTCATCTACTTCTACGAGCCCGCAGTCAAGGCCGACATCGCACTCTACGTCGACGAGGAGTTGCCGCCGCCCGAGGGTGGGCCGTACCTCATTGCGTGGGATCGCCTCGGCCATCTCTCCGAGTGGGCGGCGAGGCAGACCGACCGGACTGCCGACTGGACGCTCGCAGTCCACGAGGATGAGCGCTTCTGGGCCTGGACGTACTACTGCCTTCGCCACGTGGACCGCGGCGAGTACTACGAGGTCGCCAGCGAGCTGCACTGGCTCCGCGGCATTGTCGAGGCCTGGCGGGCGCGCGAGGCCGGCCACCCGGATTTCAGCTACCGCCGCGCGGAGTCGCACTACGACGTCGCCGACCTCGCCGACACGTTCCCGCGGCCGGAGCGACAGGAGCTCAAGCGCGCGCTGTTGCGGCTGATCGAGCTACACGAGCGCCAGCGCGCAGCCATCGACGCGAACTGGGCGACCACCGACGCGGCGCGCGCCCGCATCCGTGCAATGGTCGAGGCCCTCTAGGCGCTTTCCGGCGACGACGACCACGGAGCGCAGTAGACTCGTCGTCTTGCACGTCGAGGCACGTTCACACGCGGTCCGGATGCGCCGCAGGCGAACGCGGACCCGCCGCCTTGTCGTGCGCTGGTCCATTCTCGTCGTGTCCCTCCTCCTGATCGCCGCGCTCGTCACCGGGCTGGCGTTCGCCGGGTCGTCGGGCAAGCTCGCGGGAGGCCTCCGGATCGCCGGGATGGACGTCGGAGGGCAGTCGCCGGATGCCGCTCGCGCTCGCCTCGAGAGCCGTGCAGCGGCGCTGGCCAACATCCCTGTCGTCTTCGTCTCCGGAGCGCACAAGTGGCGGCTCCGACCGAGCCGCCTCGGGATCCAGGGCAACTGGGCCGAGGCGGTTCGAGACGCGCAGAGCGCGGGCGGCGGCTTCGCGCCGATTCGCGGCTGGCGCCGGATCGGGATCTCGCTGTTCGGTCACGACGTCACTCCGCGGACGACGGTCTGGCAGCCCGCGCTGACGTACCGACTGAACCAGTTCGCGCGCGCGATCGACCACCCGCATCGAGACGCCGCCCTCCGGCTCCGCGGCCTGCGCGTAACCGTCGTCCCGGGACACGACGGTGTCATCCTCGACCGCGCCAAGGCGGCGCAGCTGCTCATGACCTCGCTCGCCTCCCTGCGACGTGAGCCGGTGACGCTTCCGCTCCAGGCCGACCGCCAGGCCGTTACCGCCGGCGATCTCAAGGACGCCGTCCAGCAAGCGCAGGCCGCCGTGTCGCGGCCCGTCCGGCTGCAGCTCGGCGCGACGCGCTGGCGGATCCCGCGGTGGCGGATCGCAAAGATGCTGACGCTGCCGCACGACGGCGCCTCGGAACTGAAGATCGGAGGCCCGGGGGCGAACGCGTTCTTCCTCCGCCTGACCAGGCGATTCGATCGCCCGCCTCGGAACGCCGACTGGGCGATCACGACCAAGGGCGTCCGCGTCATGCCTGCTCGCGACGGCCGCGTCATCGACGTGCCGGCAACGGCCACGCGGCTGCTGACGGCCGCCCTCTCGCCGACGAACCGGACCGCCAGCATCACCGTCGTCACGAAGGCGCCGGCGCGATCGACTGCGCAGGCCCGCGCCATGGGCATCACCGGACAGGTCGGCAGCTACGAGACCATCTACGGCGGCGACCCGAACCGCATCCACAACGTCCAGCTCGTCGCGCAGCTGATCGACCGCACGCTGATCGCTCCCGGCAAGGAATTCTCCTTCAACGCGACCACCGGCGAGCGGACGCCCGCAAAGGGCTTCCGCGAGGCGCCCGTGATCATCAACGGCGAGCTGAAGAGCGGGATCGGCGGCGGCGTCTGCCAGGTCTCGACCACGGTGTTCAACGCCGCCTACGAGGCGGGGCTCAAGATCACCGCGCGGACGAACCACGCGCTCTACATCGACCACTACCCCCAGGGCCGCGACGCCACCGTCAACTACCCCGACACCGACCTCCGCTTCGTCAACGACACCCCGCACTGGCTGCTGCTGCGGACCTTCGTCGGCTCGTCGTCGCTCACCGTCGCTCTCTACGGCGCCCCGACGCACCGGCGCGTGGTCTCCACGACCGCACCGCTCGTCACCACGGGGCCGGTCCCCGTAAACCGCATGGCCGACCCGACCCTCTACGAGGGCGAGCACGAGGTCGACCAGGTCGGATCCCCGCCGCGGTCGACCAGCGTCCACCGGCGGGTCTATGCGCCCGACGGGCAGCTTCTCTACGACGACACCTGGTACTCGTCGTACGTGGGCGAGCCGACCGTGATCCGCTACGGCACGAAGGTTCGGCCGGCACCGAAGCCGAAGCCCGAGCCGCAGGCACCGCCGAGCAACGAGACGACGCCGTCGACGACGGACACCACGTCGACGACGACGGACACGACGTCGACCACGCCGAAGAGCGGGTCCTCGCCCAGGCAGAACGCGCCGAAGGTCACGCCGCGCTAGCCTCGGCGTCCCGGATGGCTTCTCCCAGCCATGCCGGCATCCGCGTCGGTCGAAGCGAATCGGCGTCGACAACAGCATGCGCAGTCCATCCGTCGGCGACGATCTCGTCGCCACGCTCGATCTCGTACTCGAAGCGGAATCGAGCGCCGCGCAGGTCGCCGCAGCGCGCGTAGACGCGAAGGCGGTCGTCGAACCGCGCCGGCGTCAGGTAGCGCACGTGCGCCTCGAGGGTGAGCGCCTCAATACCGTCCGCGCGCAGCCCCGGATACCCGTCGCGGAAGCGGGCCAGGTAGTCGATCCGTGCGATCTCGAACCAGACCAGGTAGGCGGCGTTGTGGACGACCCCCTGGGCATCGGTCTCGGAGAAGCGAACGGTGAGGTCGGTCGCGAAGGTGAATCCAGGGCGCATGGGCGGCCCGATCCTTACATTGCGGCGATGTCCGTCGCGCGCCTCGCCGAGCTCGTCCGCGAGGCGCCGCCGTGCGTCGTCCTCACCGGGGCGGGCGTCTCGACGGAGAGCGGGATCCCGGACTTCCGGTCGGCCGGCGGCATCTGGAGGGAGTTCGATCCCCTGGAGTACGGATCGGTGGACGCCTTCCGAGCCGATCCGGAGAAGGTCTGGCGCTTCTACGCCCCGCGGTTCGCGATGCTCGCCTCGGCCGAGCCGAACCGGGCGCACCGCGCGCTGGCCGAGCTCGAGGAGCTCGGCTTCGTCCGCGCAGTCGTGACGCAGAACATCGATCTCCTGCATGGTCGGGCAGGCAGCCGCGACGTCGTCGAGGTTCACGGGTCGATCGCGACGTGCACCTGCCCACGGTGCGGGACGACGTGCGGGCTCGCCGATGTGCTCACGCAGCTCGAAGGCGAGGTCGCGGCTCCGCGGTGCCCAGCCTGTGGAGCGATCCTGAAGCCCGACGTCGTTTTCTTCGGAGAGCTCCTTCCGGCCGCGGCCATCGACCGCGCGTACGCGCTCGTCCGCGAGGCGCGTCTCTGCCTCGTCGTCGGCTCGGCGCTCGAGGTCTACCCCGTCGCGGAGCTGCCGCTCGAGACCCTCCGGGCCGGCGGTCGCCTGGCGATCGTGAACCGGGGCCCGACCGCGCTCGACGCGCGGGCGGAGGTTCGCGTCGAGGGCGGCGCAGGAGACACCCTCGCCGCCCTCGTGGAGGAACTACGCGGCTAGGGCGCGAGCGCTCCGAACCGGGCGCTCCGAGAGCACCCGCCCGCATGCCGGACAGACCGTTCGCTCGACCTCGTGCGGAACGCCCTGTCGCTGCGTGATCGCCCGGCGGGTCTCCCGCAGGTGCCGGTGCCGGCGCTGTTCCTCCATCGATTCGAGAGTAGCGGCCGCTCCGCACGCAATGGCAAGGAAATCGTTACGGAGCTGTGAAAATGCAGTGGAGGACACCAGCGAGAGGAGCCGCATGGCCGAACAACCGCAGAGCAAGGACCTGTTCACCCGCCTCGCCGAAGCCGGCGAGGAAGCGATCCACAAGATCGCCGACTTCCCGGGCGGGGCAAAGCTCACGGAGACGGTAAACACGCTTCGCACGCGCGTGGACGAGCTCCAGAAGCGCGTCCGCGGCCTCGACGAGCTCGAACAGCGCATCGCCGAGCTCGAGCGCCGGGTGGACGAGCTCTCAGCCGCAAAGCCCGCACAACGCCGACGGACGACCCGCGCGGCCGCCTCGGAGCCGGCGAGGCCGAAGCAGCCGCCCGCCCCGTCCTCCGAGAGCGGCTAGTCGGGCACGCGCAGCCGCAGAGCGCGGGGAAGCACCTCGAACCGCACGGGCGTCGTCCCCGGCTGCTCGCCGTCGAGCTGGATCGGGAGCGGCTCGGCGGCATCCACCGTGACGACGCGGCCGCGCAAGAGCTCGGCCTTCGGATGCGGCAGGTGCTTGCCGACATACGCCTTCGGAAGCGTCAGCATCAGGTCGCGTTTCGCGAGATCGCCGAGGAGCAGCACGTCGAAGAGGCCGTCGTCCGTCCGCGCGTCCGGGCAGATCTTGATGCCGCCGGCGAGATAGCGGCCGTTGGCGACGATCACGTCGTGCATGCGGCCGGTCCGCGTCTCACCGTCGACCGATACGGTCACCTCGTCGTTCTGCCAGCGTGCGAACACGGCCACGATCGACCACAGGTACGACACCTTCGCGCCGAGCGCCTTCGTCGTCTCGTTCGCCCGGCGGGCAATCGCGCCGCTCATGCCGGCGCTCGCGATGTTCGCGAAGTAGCCATCGGCCGGGGTGCCGTCCCAGCGGCGGTAGCCGACGAGCCCGACGTCGACCTCGACCACCCGTCCGTCCGCGGCAATCGGAATCGCGCGCTCGCCGGGCGGGATCCCGAACGTCCGCGCGAAATCGAAGCCGGTGCCGCGCGGGATGACCGCCAACTCGACGTCGTCCGCCCCGGCGATGCCGCTCGCGACCTCCTGCACGGTGCCGTCGCCGCCGACGGCGACGAGCAGCGTTGCGCCGCCCGAAACCGCTTCGCGCGCGAGCTCGGTCAACTGCCCCGGGCGCTCCGAGAGGAGTACGTCGCCGCTCAGCCCTCGCGCCGCGGCCGCGTGGGCGAGCTGTGGCCAGCGGCGCCCCGTGCGCCCGTTGTCGGAGGCCGGGTTGACGAGGAAGACCGTGCGAGCAGCCAGGCGAGCCCCTGTCAGTGGTCCGACGTGATGGTCGCGAGCGCGACCCGGGTCATGCGATCGACGGCGGCGCGGAGGTCGTCGTCCGAGATGCGCTGGAACGCTCCCTCGACGACGACGTCGCTGACGGTGAGCAGCGCGCCGGCCTGAACCTGTTTGATCGCGCCCAGCGTGAACAGCATCGCCGCCTCCATCTCGACGGCGAGGATGCCGCGCGCCGACCACCGGTCGTACTGGCCGTCGGCAGGGTTGTAGAACAGGTCGCTGGAAACGATCGGGCCGACGCGCATCGGCTGACCGAGCTCCTTCGCGAAGTGCACGGCGCCGTGGATCAGCTCCCAGTCGGCCGTGGGGCAATGCGGCTCGCCGCCGATGTAATGCAGCGCCGTCGCGTCGCCGGGTACGGCCGTGAGCGCGACGATGAGGTCTCCGAGACGGAGATCCTGCTGCAGGCCGCCGCAGGTGCCGACCCGGAGAAAGCGCTTGACGCCGAGCTGAATCAGCTCCTCCATGGCGATCGCGGCCGAGGGGCATCCCATGCCGGTTGCCTGCACGGAGACCGGCTTGCCCTCCCACCGGCCGCTGTAGCCGAGCATGCCCCGCTCGCCGTTTCGCTGCACCGCGTCGTCGAAGTAGGTCTCGGCGATGTACTTGGCCCGGAGCGGGTCGCCCGGAAGCAGGCAGGCCTCGGCGTAGTCGCCGGGCTTGGCGCGAATGTGGATCGGCATCGCGCGGAAGCCTAGTGCCTCCCGATGGGGGCCTACAGTTCCGGCGGTGGTCGGGAAGCTGATCGAGCCGTCGCGCGAGCAGGTGCTCGCGTTCTGTGCCGAGGACCCGGTCGAGCGCGTGTTTCTGGAGGAGGCCGCGAGGCGGCGTCTCGGCCGCTTCCGTGCGGTCGAGCTGGACGGACAGGTGCGCGCCCTCTGCTTCGTCGGCGCGAACGTCGTCCCCTCAGGTACCGGCTGTGCCGCGCTGGCGTCCACGGCCGCGGCGGCCAGGGCCCGCATGATCATCGGCGAGGAGCGCGCCGTCGGCGAGCTCTGGGACGCGGCCTCCTCCGAGCTACCGCAGCTCCGGGAGGACCGGCCCGGACAGCCGGTCTACGTCATCGAGGAGTCACCGCCCGCGGGCGACAGCGGCCTTCGTCCGGCGACGATCGACGACGTGCAGCTGCTCCTCCCCGCGTGCGCGGCCGCGCACGAGGCCGAGCTCGGGATCGATCCGCTGGCGAGCGACCCGGACGGCTTCCGATGGCGAACCGAGTCGCAGATCGTCGAGGGCCGCTCGTGGATCTGGGTGGACGACGGGACGATTCTGTTCAAGGCGGAGGCGTCCGCCTGGACGTCGAGCACGGTGCAGCTCCAGCAGGTGTGGGTCGATCCGGCCGCCCGGAACCGCGGCAACGGCCGGCGCGGGCTCGCCGATCTGTGCCGGCTGCTGCTCCGGCAGGTGTCGACCGTTTGCCTGTTCGTGCGCCGGGAGAACCAGCCGGCGATTCGCCTCTACGAGGCGGTCGGGATGCGCTGTCGCCTCACCTATCGCAGCCTGCTGTTCTGAGCCTTCGAACTTTTCTACTCCTCGGACGGGGTCTGACCCGCCCCAACGGGTGGTGCGTGACGAGGGATTCCGCGCTTCACTCCGGGCATGAGCACGGCGCCCGACCGGCTTGGCGATCGCGTGCCGGTCCTCGTCGTCGACGACGACGAGATCGTTCGCACCTGGTTGAGATTCGCTCTGAAGGAGAGCGAGTTCTACGTCGCCGAGGACGTCGCGAACGCGGACGAAGCGCAGGCGATGATCGCCGAGGTACGGCCGGCGCTGCTCCTGCTCGACTACCGGCTCCCGGACACGAACGGCATCGAGCTGTTGCGGGAGCTGCGCGACCGCGACGTCGATGTCCCCGCCGTCCTGATGACGGCGAGTACGGAGACCGGCCTGAACCAGACGGCGCTCTCGGCCGGTTTCCAGGGCGCGTACGTGAAGAGCGGACGGCGCGAGCCGCTGCTCGAGACGTTACGGCTCGTCGTCTCGGGCGAGCCGGCGTTCGACCATCGCAATCCGCGCGGCGACTACGCGGCAGCGGCGCTCGAGCCCGATGACCGCGAGGTCCTCGACATGATCACCGGCGGGTTGACGACGCAGGAGCTGGCCGAGCGGACCGGCGTCAGCGCCGAGCAAGCGCGTGCAGCGTTCGAGCGGGCCAGCGACAAGATCCAGAAACGCCCGCGGCGACGGCAGCTCTCGCGCGACGACGTCCGCACCTCGCACGGCACCGACGGTCCCGCCGCGACCGCGCCGACGAGGCCCGCCCCGAGGAATCTCGCGTACGCGGAGCGGGCTGCGGTGCTGGCGGCATTCCTGCGAAGCGTGAACGACACAATGGTCGGCCTCCGGCGAGCGCTCGGCAGGCTCGTGGACGCGCCCGGCGACACCTCGGCGGACGAGCTCGCCGACTACGCCCACATGCTGAAGGGCGGAGCGGCGACCGCCGGGCTCCAGGACGTCGCGGCCCTGGCCGCGCAGATCGAGGCCACCGCCCGGTCGGCGCGCCGTCCCGGCGTCGACGAGATCCGGCGCCTCGAGGTCCTCGGCCGCGAGCTCGACGTCCGCGTCGAGCGACTCCCGGCCGTCGACGCCGTCGGCCTGCGTGAGGAGCGCGTCTCCGCCGCCAAGTCGAACGGGTCGCCACCGCTCGCGACGATCGCGTACATCGACGACGACCCGGCGAGCCTCAAGATCGTCGACGTGCTGCTCGCCCGCGAGCCGGGCTTCCGGCTGGTCACGGCGCGCTCGGGCCTCGATGGCGTGCGGGCGGTCGCGATCGAGCGTCCAGACCTGGTCTTCCTCGATCTCCGCCTGCCCGATGTCGACGGCCTCGAAGTCCTAAAGAGGATCCGCGAGCTCGACGGGGGCCAGCGCCTGCCCGTCGTCATGCTGACCGGCGAGTCGGAAGACCGGCTCGGGTCGCTCCATGCAGCGGCCGACCTCGTGCTGACGAAGCCGCTCGATCTCGGCCGCTTCTTCGAGATCGTCACGCTGCTCCGCGAGGAGGCCGAAGGGCCGGTCGCGGCGGACGCGAGCTAACGTCGACGGTTTTGGGGGCGGGGGAGGATATCCATCCGACGCCGCCGCTAATCTAGTTGTCTATGGGGACAACAAGATTAACGGCGCTCGAGTCGGAGCTCGCGCAAGAGCAGGCGCATATGAATGCGGCCATGGCGAGATGGCTGGGGCTGCTCGCCGAGTACGACCAAGGCAGCGATGTCGGCGGCGATCCATTCGAGCGCTGGGTCGCCTCCCGTTTCGGCATCTCCGACTGGGAAGCAGCCGAGCTGGTGCGCGTCGCGCGGGCGCTCACCGTGCTCCCCGCGATCCGGGCGGCGTTCGCGCGCGGCGAGCTCACGTACACGAAGGTGCGGGCGCTCACGCGCGTCGCCACGGAGGCGAGCGAGGAACGACTGCTTTCGCTCGCGAGAGTGCTAACCGCCCCGCAGCTCGACCGGGCGCTACGCGTCTACCAACGGGTGAGCGCCGCGCAGGCGCGTCGCCAGCACGAGCTCGAATACGTCAGCTACTACTGGGACGACGACGGCTCGCTCGTCCTGCACGCCCGACTCGCCTCTGAGGACGGCACCTTGCTCATCCGCGCGCTCGACGCCGCCAAAGAGCGCATCCGCCAGCGCCGGCGCCGCGACCGGGTACCCGCGCCATCCGAGGGCGATGCGACGCCGGCATGGGCGAAGCCGCGCCCGTTCGAGCCGCCGCGCTCGGAGCACGTCGAGGCGCTGCTCGACGTCGCCGGCCGCTCACTCGACGCCGGCGCGGGCTCGAAACAAGCGTCGCCTGAACGGCCGCGCCTGGTCGTCCACGTCGACGCCGCCACGCTCACCAACGACACGAAGCCCGGCCGCTGCGAACTCGACGACGGGCCGGTCATCTCCCCCGAAACCGCACGGCGGCTCGGCTGCGAGGCCACCACCGTGACGGTGACGGAAGGCAACGGGTTGGCGCCGACCGTCGGCCGCAAGCGCCGCACCGTCCCGCCCAAGCTCCGCCGCGCGCTCGAAGCCCGGGACGGCAACTGCCGGTGGCCCGGGTGCACGAACCGCCGCTACCTCGACGCACACCAAAAACAACACTGGGCACACGGCGGCCACACCAGCCTCGACAACCTCATCCTCCTCTGCTCGCACCACCACCGCCTCGTCCACGAAGGCGGTTACACGATCGAACCCGACCCCGAGCACGGAATTCACTTCCGCAACCGCCACGGCATCCTCGTCCCCATCACCCCGCGCTCACCACCCGGAAACCCGGACGCCGTTCATAAACGCAACGAGCGGGCCGGCGTGACCATTACTCCCCACACCAACCAAAACGGCACCGACGAAGATCCGGACCTGGATCAAACCGTCGAAGCACTCATGAGCATCATCGGCTAGCCGCGCGGCGTGCTGCGTCAGCGCCGCGCGGGTGCCAGGTCTCGATGCGCCTCGCGTCCGATGCGGACGACAATTCCCGGCAGCGCCCGGATGTCCTCGGCGGTCGTCCGGAAGTTGACGATGCAGGCGCGCAGGTAGAAGCGGCCGTCGACGATTGCGTTCGAGAGGTACGCCTCGCCGCCGGCCTCGAGCCGCGTGAGGAGCTCGGCGTTCAGCTCGTTGAGGTACTCGTCGTCGGTGGTGCCGGCGGGCACGTAGCGGAACGTCGTGATGCTGAGGCTCGTCGTACCCGCCTCGAGGTCCGGCTCGGCTTCGACGAGCCGGTAGAGCTCTCGTGCGAGCGCGCAGTCCTCGGAGATCATGCGCACGTATCCCGCGCGGCCGACCTGGCGGAGCGCCAGCCAGACCTTGAGCGCCCGGAAGCCGCGCGAGTTCTGCGGCCCGAGCTCGAAGTAGTTGATCGGCGCGTCCTCGTCCTCTTCCGGCGCGCGCGCGAGGTGGTAGTACACGGGCCGGTAGCTGAACGCCCCGCGCAGCTTCTCCGGGTCGCGCACGAGCGCGCAGCCGGCCTCGACCGGCTGGTAGAGCCACTTGTGCGGGTCGAGCGCGAGCGAATCAGCTCTCGCGAGGGCCCGCAGCTCAGCGGGCGCGTCCGGCAGGGCGGCGGCGAACGCCCCGTACGCCCCGTCGACGTGGAACCAGATGTCCTCATCTCGACAGAGGTCGGCGAGGGCGTCGAGCGGGTCGATCGCACCCGTGCTGACGGTGCCGGCCGCACCGACGACGAGCAGCGGGATGTCGCCGGCCGCTCGATCGGCGCGGATGCGCTCCTGGAGCGCCCTGATGTCGATGCGCTGCTCGCGATCGGTCGGAATCCACCGGAGCGATTCCGTGCCGAGCCCGAACAGGTCGGTGGCCTTTTCGATCCAGGTGTGGGTTTCCGCCGACGCATAGACCCGGAGCGGCGCGTGCCCCGCTCCCTGCTCGCGGATCGGGTGGCCCGCACGCGCGGTGCGCGCGGCGACGAAACCGATGAAGTTCGCCATGTTGCCGCCGGTGACGAGCAGGCCGCCGCAATCGGTCGGAAAGCCGACGAGCTCGGCGATCCAGCGGACGGTCTGCGCCTCGATCTCGGTGGCGATCGGGGAGAGCTGAAAGCCGCCGACGTTGGGGTTCACGGACGCCGCGAGCAGATCGGCCAACGCGCCGATCGGAGCCGGCGCGCCCACGATGTAGCCCCAGAAGCGCGGATGTCCGCTGAAGAGCGAATGCTCGAAGAGGAGGGAGGCGGCCTCGCGGAGAAGCTCGTCCGGCGGCGCGCCGTGTTCGGGTAGGGGTGCGTTACCGAGGAAGGCGCGGATCTCGGCCGGCGATTCGCCTGTGGTCACGGGCCGGCGTGGCAGCGAGTCGAGGAAATCGGCGATCTCGTCCACCAGCACGTGCCCGAGCTGCCGGAATTCGCCGGGTGCGAGCTCGATGGGTGCCGGTTCGCGGCGGAGATCGGCCATCAGCCGAGTCTAGGCTTTCGAGCCGTGGAGACCGCGGTCCTGGTCCGCCGGCTGCTGCTGCTTGCCGTGGCCGCCTGG
>JBKPNC010000018.1:0-26112 GCA_046732435.1 Actinomycetota bacterium | reverse complement strand
GGCGCAACCTGCGCGCCGGCCGCGGCGGTGCGGGCGGAGGCACGAACCGCCACGGGGCCGACGGCGACGACGTCGAGGTGCACGTCCCCGTGGGGACGCAGGTCTTCGACGAGGATGGTGAGCTGGTCGCCGACCTTGCCTCGCCGTTGGCCCGCGCGCTCGCCGCCGCGGGCGGTGCCGGCGGCCGGGGCAACCGCCGGTTCGCCACGCCGACGCGACGGGCGCCGCGGTTCGCGGAAACCGGGCTGCCGGGAGAGCGCCGGTGGATCGAGCTTCGGCTGAAGCTGCTCGCCGATGCCGCGCTCGTCGGCCTCCCGAACGCGGGCAAGTCGTCGCTGCTGCGACGGATCTCGAACGCGAAGCCGAAGGTGGCCGATTACCCGTTCACGACGCTCGTGCCCGTCCTGGGAACCGTGGATGCGCCGGACGGAAGCCAGCTGACGGTCGTGGACGTCCCCGGGCTGATCGAAGGCGCGAGCGAGGGTGCCGGCCTCGGCCACGAGTTTCTCGCCCACCTCGAGCGAGCGCGGTTGCTGGTGCACGTGATCGACATCGCCGCAGGCGATCCGGCCGAGCAGTTCACAGCGATCGACCACGAGCTCGCGAGCTACGGGGCGGGCCTGGACGAGCGGATGCAGATCGTGGTGCTCAACAAGATCGACCTGGTGGGCGAGGCCCCCGCGCTCGACGTTGACGACGATCGGGTCGCACGCGTACTTCCCGTCTCGGCGGCGACCGGAGCAGGGATCTCAGAGCTGAAGCAGATGCTGTTTCAGGTGGCGCCGCCGCTGCGTGAACCGGCGGTCCAGGAGTCCGAGCTCGCCGACTTCCTCGTCTACCGGCCGCGGCCGCCGCAGCGCCGGCGCTTTCGCATCCTGCGCACCGATCGCGGCTTCCGGGTCGTCGGCGCGCCGCCGGATCCGGACGAGCTGGAGCAGGCCCTCCGCGAGGCCGGCGCGCGGCGCGGCGTCGAGGTCGAGGTCGGCGACGAGACGTTCGAGCTCGAGTGATGGTCGGACCTGCCTGTCGTCGAGCCGCGACCTCCGCCCTGCAACAACGGCGAAGGCGGGCTCTGCCCGCCGTAGCCCAGCTCCTGTCGCCGTCGGCTCGGTCGCTCTAAGTTGAACGCGCCGATTAAGAAAGGGGACAACGGGGGAAACCTGGTTTCCCCCGTTTCGTGATGGTCGGGTTGCTGGGCGGTGCCTTCGACCCGCCGCACAACGGCCACGTCGCGCTGGCCGAGGCCGCGGTGGCGCAGCTGGGGCTCGAGCGCCTGGACGTGCTCGTCGTCGCGGACCCAGGCCACAAGCGGGTCGAGGCGCCCGCGGCGGCGAGGCTGCGACTCGCGGAGGCCGCGTTCGAAGGGCTTCCGGTTTCGGTGGCGCTCGACGATCACCCGCGGACGGTCGACCTCCTGCGCGACGGGCCCTGGCGGGATCCGCTCTTTCTCATCGGAGCGGACGAGTTCTGCGACTTTCTGTCGTGGAAAGAGCCAGAAGCGGTGCTTGAGCTGGCCCGGCTCGGCGTCGCGGCGCGCCCCGGGTACCCGCGCGAGCGGCTGGAGTCCATGCTCGGCCGGCTGTCGCAGCCCGAGCGGGTGCTCTTCTTCGACATTCCGCCGGTAGCGGCGTCGTCGACCGAGATCAGGCGGCGGGTCGCCGACGGCGCGCCGCTCGACGATCTCGTCCCGCCGCGGGTGGCCGAGCTCGTGCGCGAACTCGACCTGTACCGCCGCTAGACTGGTCCGCGAACCGAAGGAATCCTCAAGCCACTGGACTCTCTCGAACAAGCCCGCCGGATCGCCCGCCTTGCGCGGGAGAAGCTGGCGCAAGACGTCGTCATCCTCGACATGCGACCGGTGACGGCATACACCGATTTCTTCGTCATCTGCGCCGGCCGCAACTCGAGGCAGACGAAGGCGATCTTCGACGAGGTGACAGGTCGGCTGAAGGCGGAGCAGCGGCTGATCCCGCGGACGGTGGAGGGGGCCCGGGAAGGCACGTGGATCATCGCCGACTACCTGGACACGGTTCTCCACGTCTTCACGCCAGAGGCGCGCGACTACTACCGCCTCGAGGATCTCTGGGGCGACGTGCCGGCGGTCGAGGTCGAGGCGGCCAGCGCTTAGGCTTGTTGTCTGAATAGGCAACTATACTTCTGGTCGTGCTTGACGAGGTGGATGCGCTCGCCGCCTACTGCGTCGATCTTGACCGCTGCTACCTGCTTCCGCCGAGGCTTTGGGAGGGTCGGGCCGCCGTCGAGCTGCGCGTCGCTCCGACGCTGAAAACCAGCGACGAGGCATCAACTGGGCCGATGACTACACATTCGAAGCTAGACTGCGCGGGACACGTGGGGCCGTAGCTCAGCTGGGAGAGCGCGGCGCTGGCAGCGCCGAGGTCACGGGTTCGAGCCCCGTCGGCTCCATATTCCGATCCGCTCCTCGCGGAGCCAACTGACTCGGCGGCCAGACGGAGTACGCTGACCCGATGGCGATGAACGAGACCGCAGTCCCGTATGCCCCGACAGAGCGGGACCAGTCGCGCGCCCTCCTCGGCCAGACGATGGGGCTCGTCGCCGTCACGACGGGGCTCTTCGCGCTCGGCGCGTACCTCGGGCGCGACCTCTCGTACGGCTGGGGCTGGGTCGCCTTCATCGCTGCGTTCGTGTGCCTAATTGCCTTGAACTTCGCCGTCAAGCGCTCGGAGCAGCTCGCGATCGGGCTGCTCTTCGCCTTCGGCGTCCTGATGGGCATCGGCCTGGCACCGACGCTCGCCTACTACGTTTCTGCGGATCCGCAGGCGGTCTGGCAGGCCGGCGGCGCGACGGCCCTCTTCATCGCCGGCTTCGGCGCCTTCGGCTACGCAACGCGACGGGATCTCTCGGCCCTCGCCAGAATCGCCTTCTGGGCGCTGCTGGCGCTGATCGTGTTCGGGATCGTGCTGATCTTCGTCCAGATCCCGGGCGGGACCGTCATCTACGCGGTCCTCGGCCTCGTCATCTTCGCGATCTTCACGATGGTCGACTTCCAGCGGCTGCGGCGCGGGGGAGACGTCAGGACGGCGCCGCTTCTGGCTGCGTCGATCTTCCTCGACATCCTCAACGTCTTCCTCTTCTTCCTGACCCTGTTCGGCGGCCGCGACTAGGTTTCCGCGGCAGCGGAGCGGGCACGACCGCTCCATGGCCGACAGACGTAACCCGGCGAAGCAGCAAGGCGACCCCAACGAGCTCGACGTCGAAGGCGATCCGCGCGGCGGCGTCCAATCCGAGGAGTACCGGACGTCCGACCCGCGCGAGCTCGTCACGGAGGGCGAGACGACGATGAGCGGCGCAGGCGGCGCGCCGCAGGAGGGGAAGTCGGTCGAGGAGCGCCGCGCCGAGAGCGAGCGCTGGCGTCGCGAGCGCGACGCCTAGGGCGAGCCGCCGCTCGGCCGTTCCAGCCGCTGCCGGACGACGGCGACGCTCGAGCCCGCGAACGACTCGCCGAGCACGCTTGTGGCCGCCTCTTCCGCCTCGCGGATCAGCGTGTCGCGCTGACGGTCGACGCTCGTGCGCGCGAGGAACGCCGCTGCGCGGGCGCGCGGAGCCCATTCGAGCAATCCCTCGACGCCGGGAGCGGGTGGAGCAAGGTCGCGTGCCTCACGCGCCGAGAGCGCGTTGAGGAATGACGTCGCGTCGCGGGCCTCGTCGTCGAGTTTCGTCAGGGAGTCGGCTGCGACCTCGGCCTGCCGCTCGAGCGCCGCGCGGGCGCGCTCGGTCTGCTCGACGTGGTCGTCGGAGCGTCGGAGCGCCCACTCCGCCTCCGCGATACGGCGGCGTGCCGCCTCGTCGTCGTTCGCCTCGTGCTGCGCCTGCTCGAGCTCCCTGCGTCGGTCGGAACGGGCTGCCTCCGCCGCGGCGAGCTCCCTGTCGCTGGCGGCGCGCTCCTCCGGCAGGCGCGCGAGCAGCTCGCCGACCGCTTCTGCCTCGGCGACGACCCTCTCTGCCGTCGCCTGGGTCTCGACCAGCTGCCGGGACATGGCGGCGAGGCTCGCCTCCTGTTCCTCGAGTTCACGTACGAGGTCGAGGGCGCTCACGAGCCGACCATAGCGGCCGGACCGTCGTAGGCGTCCGTAGAATCGCGCCGACATGGAGTTCGCAATCACCGGCGATCCGAGATCAGAATCGTTCAGGCGCTTCATCGACGGCCTCGGTGACGTCCTCGCGGACCGCGGTTTCACGCGTGCGGGGGCCGATCCGGGCGGGGATCTCGTCATCAACATCATCGATGCCGAGGACCCCAAGCCGTTTCGCCGGCGGGCGCGCGGCACATTCGTCGCCGCGGTCCACGAGCTCGACACCGTCCCCGACGACATCCTGAAGACGAACTACCCGCTGCTCGTCCGCGCGCTCGCCAACATCGTCCTCGTCTACGTGCCCGACCGAGGCGTCTGGTTCACCACGATGGAGCGGGGGCACTACGGCGTCGAGGCCGACGGGGCAACCTCGCTGGCGGAAGGCGTGGCGGATCGTCTGATCCCGCTCGCAACGTCGAAGCTCGTCATCGACAACGAGTTCCGTCCCGATCTCGAGCCGGAGCTCTGGGACGGCGACGACGTCACCGAGGAGCTAAAGGTCGCGGGCGCCCGCCTCGGCGACCTCGACCTGCTTCCGGCGCCGTTCCCGATCGAGGAGCTCCTCGACGAGCGCGATCTCCGTCACGTGAAACGGCTTTATGGGATCGGCGGCCTCTCCTACGGCAACCTCTCCGCCCGCAAGGACGAGCGACGCTTCTGGATGAGCGCCAGCGGCGTCGACAAGAGCAACCTGCAGGTGATCGGCCGCGACATCCTGCTCGTGTCGGACTACGACCGCGACGGGAACAAGATCGTGCTCAGCGTGCCGCCGGTGATCGAGCCGCGCCGCGTGTCCGTGGACGCGATCGAGCACTGGATGATCTACCAGCAGCATCCCGGCGTCGGCGCCATCCTGCACGTCCACGCCTGGATGGAGGGCATCGCCGCGACCGACGTCAACTATCCCTGCGGGACGGAGGAGCTGGCGCTCAGCGTCTCGGACCTCCTCGCACAAGAGCCCGATCCCGACCGGGCCGTCATCGGACTCCGGAACCACGGCATCACCGCCACAGGCGAAAGCCTCAACGAGATCCTCGACCGCATCGAGCCGAGGGTGCTCCGCCAGATCCCGATGTCGTAACCGAGCCTCAGCGGCTGCGGGTGCCGAAGTCGGTGGTGATGATCGTGACGTCGCCGCCGTGGAAGGTGCCCGGCGCTGCGGCGAAGGAGCGCGCCGAGATCCCGATCTCGCGCCAGCGCGGGTTCAGGATGTTCGCACGGTGGCCGCGGCTGCCCATCCACAGACGGATCGCCTGCGGGGCGGTGATGCCGGCCGTGGCCCAGAGCAGGTTCTCGCCCGCGCCCCACGCGCGGTAGCCGACGGAGGGATAGAAGCGCTGGACGCGCTTCCAGAACGGCGTCCCGTCAAAGGAGGCGTGGCGGAAGTAGCCGCGACGCCCCATGTCGAGCGTATGGTCGTCTGCCGCAGCGGCGAGCTGCCGTGACAGCCGGACCGCCCGCAGGCCGTGCCGGGCGCGCACCGTGTTGATCTCGACGAGGACCGAGCGCGCGGTGGGAGCCGCAGCGACGCTCGGCACGGCACCGGCCGGCGAGGCGAGGCCGAGCAGGGCAAGGGTGACCGCAGAGACGATCGCAAGACGGCGCCGCAGGAACCGCACGGCGCCAAATGTAGCCGAGCCTTTCGCGAGCTGCGAGTCGCCCGAACGGCCTCAGCCGAGTCGTCGCGCCAGCGCCACAGCACCCGCTGCCGTCGCGAGCGGGCCGATCGCAGCCGCTGCCCCGCGAGCGGCGTGCTGCCCGGCGGAGGGGGTTGGCTTTTCGGCGAGCGAGCCGCGCTGCGCGAGACGGAGCAGCTCGGCGACGTGCAGCGCGCGGCGGCCCGTCGCGTGCTCGATCTGCGTCTTGCACGAGAAACCGTCCGCGACGACCAGAGTGTCCCGAGATGCACCCCGGACGGTCGGAAGCAGCGCCTGCTCCCCGCAGAGCATCGAAATGTCGTAGTGGCCGGCCTCGAAGCCGAACGACCCGGCGAGCCCACAGCAGCCGCCCTCGACGGGCTCGAGCTCGACGCCCATGGCGCTCAGAAGCTTGTGCTCGGGGTCCATCCCGCCCGTTGCCTTGTGGTGGCAGTGGCCCCACGCGAGCACGCGGCGGCCGATCAGGGTCGGCGGTTCGTATCCATCCTCCGTGAGCAGCTCGGCGAAGTGATGCGTCACCTCCGCGAGGCGCTTCGCGTCCTCGTCCTCGGGCATGAGCTTCGTCAGCTCGTCCTTGAACACGGCGACGCAGCTCGGCTCGATGCCGACAACGGGCGTCCCCGCACGGATGTCGTCTCGCAGCTCGTCGACGACCCGCTCGAGATACCGCCGGGCCAGGCCGAGGAAGCCGTAGTCGTAGAGCGGCCGACCGCAGCACAAGTGCTGTTCTGGCATGACGACGTGGTAACCCGCGTCCTCGAGCGCCTCCACCGCGGCGACGCCCACGTCGACGTGGAAGTAGTTGTTGAACGTGTCGGGCCAGAGGATGACCCGGCGGCCGCCCCCGTTCCGCCCGGGGCGCGAAGAGAACCAGTGCCGAAGCGTCCGCGGCGCGAAGGCCGGCATCTCTCGCGGCTGGGCCATCCCGGCTGCGAGCTTTACGAGCCGGGACAGGCCCGGCGCGTGCCCGACGGCGTTGACCGCGGCAGGAGCAAGCGACGCCAGCCGCGCCGCCTGGTCGATCAGGCCGAAGGCGTACGCATGTCGCGGCCGCAGGCGCCGCTCGTAGTAGTGGGAGAGGAACTCGGCCTTCAGCGTCGGCATGTCGACGCTGACCGGGCAGTCGTTCGTACAGCCCTTGCACGCGAGGCAGAGATCCAGCGCATCGAAGACCTCGTCCGAGCGCCAGAGCTCGAGCTCGCTCCCGCGCAGCATCTCGAACAGGATCCGGGCCCGGCCGCGCGTCGTGTGCTTCTCCTCTCGCGTCGCCATGAAGCTCGGGCACATGACGCCGCCGCCGCCCGTCTGCCGGCACTTGCCGATGCCGACACACCTGACGGTCGCGTGCGCGAAGCTGCCCTTGTCCTCCGGGTAGGCAAAGTGCGTGTCCACGACAGGCGGCGCGTAGTTCTCGCCGAGCCGGAGGTTCTCGGTGATCGGGTACGGGTCGACGACCTTGCCCGGATTCATCTTCCAGTCCGGATCCCAGATCGATTTGAACTCGCGGAAGGCCTCGATCAGGTCGGGGCCGAACATCTTCGGCAGCAGATCCGCCTTCGACTGGCCGTCGCCGTGCTCGCCGGAGATCGAGCCGCCGTAGGACAAGACGAGATCGGCGGCTTCGTCGAGGAACGAGCGGAACGTTCGGATCCCCTCCCGGCTGCGGAGGTCAAAGTTCCAGCGCGCGTGGATGCAGCCCTGCCCGTAGTGACCGTACAGCGCGCTCTCGTAGCCGTATTTTCCCGCCAACTTGCGCAGGTCGCGGATGTAGTCGCCGACGTGCTCGGGCGGCACCGCCGAGTCCTCCCACCCTTCGTAGGTGTCGGGCTTGCCGGGGATGAACGCGGTTGCCCCCAGCCCGGCCTCACGGACCTCGCTGATGTGCTGCTCGCGCTCGGGGTCGTCGTAGAGGCGCATGTCCGTCGGTTTCGCCGTATCCGAGGCCTTCAAGGCGCCCATCAGGTCATGTGCCTTGCCGTCCGCCTCGTCCTTCGTCTCGCCGCCGAACTCGACGACTAGCCAGCCGCCGCCCTCCGGCAGCAACGACAGGTCGTGGACGTGCAGGCCGACGAGGGTCATGTCCTGGATCAGCACGTCGTCCATGCCCTCGAGGCCGACCGGACGGTGCTCGCGGACGAGCGGGACGGCGTCGCCGGCCGCGCCGGCGTCCTCGAACCCGATCACGAGGAGCGAACGGACAGGCGGCGACGGCGTCAGGCGCACGGTCGCCTCCAGCACGGTCACGCACGTGCCCTCGGTCCCGGTCAGGGTGGCCGCCACGTCGAGGGGGCCCGAGGGCAGCAGGCGGTCGAGGTTGTAGCCGGAGACCCGTCGCGGGAGGTCCGGGTAACGCTCGCGGATCTCGGCCTCGTACCGGGCGCCGAGATCGGCCAGCCGCGCGTAGATCTCGCTACGCGCTCCGCCGGCGGACGTCACTCGCTCGAGCTCGCCCGCGTCGACGCGGCCGACGCGCATCCGGTTGCCGCGGTACGTGAGGACGTCGAGCTCGACGACGTGGTCGGCGGTCAGCGGCCCCGGCCCGTAGAACTCGGAGAGCATCGAGTGCCACCCGCACGAGTTGTTGCCGATCATCCCGCCGAACGTGCAGTGGTCGTGCGTCGACGGATCGGGCCCGTAGGTGAGCCCGTGCGCCTCGGCCGCCCCACGGAGGTGATCGAGAATCGCCCCCGGCTGGACGCGTGCGAGCCGTCGATCGGCGTCGATGTCGAGCACGCGGTGCATGTACTTCGAGAAGTCCAGAACGACCGCGACGTTGCAGCACTGTCCCGCGAGGCTCGTGCCGCCGCCGCGCGGCAGGATCGGCGCGTCGAAGTCGCGGCAGACGGCGACCGTGGCGACCACGTCGTCCGCGGTCCTCGGGATGACGGCCCCGATCGGCAGCTGCCGGTAGTTCGAGCCCGCAGTCGAATAGATGGCGCGGTCGCCGGCGCTGAAACGCACCTCGCCCTCGACGCGGCGTTCGAGCTCGTGCCGGAGCGCTCGGACGTCGACCTCGACCTCGCCGCGAGGCGGGGTGGCGAACTCGGGTGCGGTCTTGGCCGGAACCTTCATCGCACGCGGAACCGCTCAGCGTCGGAGCGGCGGAGCTCCAGCCCGAGGCCCGGACGCGACCGATCCGGCCGGAGCGCGCCGCCGTCGAGCTCGGGTGCGCCGTCGAAGAGCATCCCTTCGAGCCGGACGTGGTCGTGGAAGTACTCGAGATGCCGGCACCGCCCGACGCCGGTGAGCGCGTGCGCGCTCACGGCAGGGGCGCAGTGGCCGGACAGGTCGATGCCGAACGCGTCGCACAGCCCCGAGACCGCGAGCAGGCCGGTGATGCCACCGCAGCGGGTCACGTCGGCCTGGAGACAGTCGACGGCGCCGGCGACGAGGAGGTTGCGGAAGTCCGCCGGCACGTAGGCGTACTCGCCCGCGGCGACGTCGACGCCGGCCGGGCCGCGATCCCGAACCAGCCTCAGCCCTTCGAGATCGGCCGAACTGACCGGCTCTTCGAACCAGGTGACGCTCCAGTCGCCCGCGTAGCGCTCGGCCCACCAGAGCGCCTGCTTCCGCGCGAAGGCGCCGTTGGCGTCGACGAAGAGCTCCGTGTCGTCGCCGATTGCCGCCCTGGCCGCATCGAGCCGTGCCGGGTCCTCTTCCGGGCTGCGCCCGACCTTCATCTTCACCCGCGGTA
The DNA here is from genome assembly GCA_046732435.1 of Actinomycetota bacterium. GTDB lineage: Bacteria > Actinomycetota > Thermoleophilia > Gaiellales > Gaiellaceae > JALZFG01. The sequence goes on along the minus strand of JBKPNC010000018.1, from coordinate 16,648 downwards.
TGCCGGCGTCCGCCCAGCCGCCGAGCTGGTGCTCGAGGCTCTCGATCGACATCGACGTGAAGCCGCCGCTGCCGTAGGCGGGCACGAGCTCGCGTGCGCCGCCGAGCACGTCGACGAGCGGGACGTCGAGCAGCCTGGCCTTCAGATCCCAGAGCGCGATGTCGACGGCCGAAACTGCGCAGAAGCCGATGCCGGGTCGTCCGGCGTTGCGCAGGCGGGCAGTCGCGGCCTCCCACGCCGCGCGCACGGCGAGCGCGTCGCCGCCGACGATCGTGTCGGCGAGCTCCTCCACCAGCGCGGCAGCGGCGGCCGGGGCGTACGTGTAGCCGATTCCGCAGCGCCCACCTGCATGCGCCTCGACGATCACGATGGTCGTCGAGTCCCACGCCAGCGTGCCGTCCGACTCGGGCGCGTCCGTCGGGATGGTGTACGCGGCGGCGTCGAGCCGCTCGACCGGCGTCGTGGTCGTGCTGACGAGCGCTGCGGCCGTCGCGGCCTACCTTCCGGGGACGAACTCCTGCAGCTTCCGCTTCAGCGACTCGGAGATCACGCCTCCTGCGTCCGGATCGCCCTTCACCATCGCCTCGGCCATCGCCTTCGCCTGAGTCGCCGTCACGTGCGGCGGAAGCGGCGGCACCTCCGGGCTGACCTTGACCTCCAGCAGGACGGGTTGCCCGGCGCCGAGCGCCTGGTCCCACGCCTCGCCGACGTGATCTGCGTCGTCGCAATAGATGCCGTGAAAGCCGCAGAGCTCCGCGTAGCGGTGGTAGGGAAAGTCTGGGATCCACTGCGTGGCCGGGTACTTGGGGTCGCCCGCGAGCACGCGTTGCTCCCAGGTGACCTGGTTCAGGTCCTGGTTGTTGAAGACGCAGAAGACGAGCGAGCCGTTCGACCATTGCTCGTGGTAGCGGGCGACGGTGATCAGCTCGTTCATGCCGTTCATCTGGAAGGCGCCGTCGCCGACGATCGCGATCACGGGCCGGTCGGGATGGGCGAACTTCGCCGCGATCGCGTACGGGACGCCCGGCCCCATCGTCGCCAGGTTTCCGGAGAGGGACGCCATCATCCCCGTGCGGAGCCGGAGGTGGCGAGCCCACCAGTTCGTCGACGAGCCAGAGTCGGCGGTGACGATGGCGCGATCCGGGAGACGGCTGGAGAGCTCCCAGAGCACGCGCTGCGGGTTCATCGGCTCCGAATCGGTCATCGCGCGCTGCTCCATCAAGCTCCACCAGTCGCGCACGGACTCCTCGATCTGCTCACGCCATGAGCGATCCTCCTTGCGCCGGAGGCGTGGAACCAGCGCCCGCAGCGTCTCCTTCGAGTCGCCGACGAGCATCGCGTCCATCGCGTACCTGAGCCCGATCATCCGCCCGTCGAGGTCGATCTGGACTCCGCGTGCCTGGCCCTCCTTCGGCAGCCACTCGGAGTAAGGGAAGCTCGAGCCGATCATCAGCAGCGTGTCGCAGCCCATCATCAGGTCGTAGCTCGCGCGCGAGCCGAGCAGGCCGATCGGCCCGGTGACGAACGGCAGGTCGTCCGGGAGAACGGCCCGGCCGAGCAGGGCCTTCGCAACGCCCGCGCCGAGCAGCTCGGCGGTCTCCACGACCTCGTCGGCCGCATCGGCGGCCCCCTGCCCGGCGAGGATGGCAACCCGCTCGCCCGCGTTCAGGATCTCGGCTGCGCGGTCGAGGTCGTCGTCCTGCGGGAGGACGCGCGGTCGCGCATAGCCGACGCTGGAGTAGACGGCCCCGTGCGCCCGCGGAGGCGATTCGACGGCCTTCTCCTCCTGCACGTCGCTCGGGAAGATGAGCGTGGTCACGCCGCTGCGGTCGAGCGCGATACGCACGGCGCGGTCGACGAGATGCCGAGCCTGGGCGGGCTCCATGCAGACCTGGACGAACTCGCTGACGTCCTTGAAGAGTGTCTGGAGATCGACCTCCTGCTGGTAGCTCGCGCCGAGCGACATCCGGTGCTGCTGTCCGACGATCGCGAGCACAGGCTGGTGGTCGAGCTTCGCGTCGTAGAGGCCGTTCAGCAGGTGAATCGCCCCCGGGCCCGAGGTCGCCATACAGACGCCGATCTCACCTGTGAACTTGGCGTGCCCGCAGGCCATGAACGCCGCCATCTCCTCGTGGCGGGTCTGCACGAGCTCGGGGTCGCTTCCGGCGCGGTCGAGCGCGCCGAGGAACCCGTTGATCCCGTCCCCCGGATAGCCGAAGACGCGGTGGATGCCCCATTCGCGAAGCCGTCTCAGCGTGTAGTCGGCGACGAGCTCTGCCATCTCGTGCGTCCCCCTTTTATTCCTTCGTAGTCCGATGGGCGATACCCGCCGGACCTGCCCGGCAAACAGCGGGTGCGTGTCGCGCCTACGCCGACTGGCGCGCATGGATCTGCTGGCGCGCCGGCTCCGGGTAGAACGCGAGCAGCACGAGGTCGTAGACCAGCTTCCCCGTCTCCGTCAGGGTGATCGAGGCGCCGTTGTCGGCGACGAGGCCATGCTCCCGGAGCCGCTGCAGCGGCTCGCCGAAGTGCTCGTCGACCGAGATTCCGAACCGCTCCTCGTATGCCGCGCGCTCCAGCGGCCGCCCGTCGCCGATCGACAGCGCCAGGAAGCGCGTGATCAGCGCGTCTTCCCCGAGCGGGAAGACCTCCCGGACGGGGCTCTCGCCGTGCTCGATGCGCTCGACGTAGGCGGAGAAGCCCGAGTGGTTGCGGTAGATGACGTCGGCCAGGCGCGACCGCGCGCTCAGCCCGACGCTGAACTGCTCGCCCTGGCCTGTCAGATCCTCGAACCGCTCCGCGAGCTCCTGAGCGTGGCCGGCTGCGTTCGAGCGGCGGAAGGTGTGCCAGCGGGTCTGCTCGAACCCCGCCGCCGCGGCGGTCGCCTTGACGAAGGCTCGCCAGCGAACCAGGCGGGCGAGCCGGAGCTGCTCCTCGTCTTCCACGAGCTTCGCCACCGGCGTCCGCTCGTTGACGCGGAGGTTGTAGGCGGTGACGGAATGGACACCGCATGCCGCCACCGTCTCGAAGTCGCGGCGAAAGCCGGCCTCCGTCTGTCCCGGAAGCCCGTAGATCAGGTCGATGTTGACGAGCAGCCCCGCGCCGACGAGCCGCTCGCACGCCTGGACAGCCTCGGCCGGCGTGTGCTTCCGGGAAACGTTCTCGAGGACCGGCTCGGTCATGCTCTGGATGCCCATGCTCACCCGCTGGACGCCGTGCTCGAGCACGACGCGGACGAACCCGTCGTCGACGGAATCGGGCGAGCACTCGACCGTGTGCGGCTGGTCGCGGCCCTGGACCCGGTCGAAGACCGCGGTCAGGAGGCGGTCGAGCAGGTCAGGAGGCAGGGCGCTCGGGGTGCCCCCGCCGACGTAGAGCTGCGAGAGCCGGGTGCCCGGCTCGAGCCACCGGAGCTCCCGGAGGACGGCCTCGACGTAGCGCTCCATCTCCGCCCGGGGCGTGCCGACTCGCGTGGCGTAAAAGCAGAAATTGCAGTGGTAGTTGCAGAACGGCACGTGGACGTAGACCGAAAGGCGATCCCCGGCCGGCCGCCGCGGTCGGTCGGTCTCCTCTCGCACGAAGGCCGGCGCCGACATGGGGAAGATGTTCGGGGGCGCATACGCGACGCGGACGGCCGGCCCGAGCGCTTCGGCCAGCGCATCGACGTCGGGCAGCTGGATCGGCAGGCTCATGCGCAGAGAACCCTCCCGCCGCGCTGCTCGATGACCGTGAACCCGGCTGCCTCGAGCTCCGAGCGGAGCTCGTCCGGGCGTACGTGTCGCACGCGGGCGTAGAACCAGTCGCCCTCGATTCGAGCGGCGTCCGCGTACGTCGCGGTTCCTTCGGGAAGCGGGCTGTAGACGATCCCGGGCCGCTCGTCGCGGACGTCATCGCCGTACCGGCGGGACGGGTCGAAGACGCTCGTGCCGAGAACGAAGTGGCCGCCGGGTCGGAGCAGGGCGCGCGCCGTCCCCAGCACGCGCCGACGGTCGGCGTCGGCGAAGACGTTGTGCAGGCAGAAGCCGTCGACGACGAGGTCGTAGCGCCGCCGCGCAGGCGGCAGGCCCGTGACGTCCGCCACCTCGAAGCGCACGTCGACACCGACCTCCGCCGCGAACCGCTCGGCGAGCTCGATCGCCGCGGGCGAGCTGTCGATCGCGTCGACGCGGAATCCGCGCTGGGCGAGGTAGCAGGCGCACGGACCGGTGCCAGTGCCGTACTCGAACGCCGTCGGACGGGCGGGCAGCTCGAGCCGCCGCAGCAACTCGTCGAGGAAATCGCGCGGGTCGGACCTCTCGAACGGCCGCCCGCGGAAGTCAGCCGGCCCCTGGGCGTCCGCGAGCGCGCGAAAGCGAGCGTCGACGCTCGCACTTCGGTATCGCCCTTTAGGCTCCGCACCGTGAACCGCGGCGTCGGTCACGGGAGCATGCTAGGCGACCGCCCGCTGCTCTTCAGCGCATACCCGCTGGGGTACGGGCCGGCGGCGAAGGCGATGGCCGTCGCGGCCCGCTGTGCGTCGGCCGGCGTCGAGAGCGTGTTCGTCGGCGACGGGGTGGCGCACGAGCTCGTCGTGCGGAGCGACCGGATCTTCGCTTGGATCGTCGAGGCCCCTCCGGGCGGCGCGGCGGCGCGAGCACTCGTCCGAGACTCCGGCGCCGTCGTCTCGGTGATGGAGCGGGACATCGCCCGGGTCGCCGTCGAAGAGTCGCGGCCGCTCCACGTCGTCGACAGCCTGCTCTTCATGCGCGACCGTGTCCCGGACGCCTTCGTCCCCGCGAATCGGTACTGGGCGCAGCGGTTTCCCGGCGTGGAACCGCCGCCGGATCGATCGGTGCGGCCGATGGTGGTCGGTCCGATCCTGTCGGACGGCCCGGCGCCGGAGTCCGGCCGCACGGGCGGCCTCGTCGTCAACCTCGGCGGGTTCGAGGACAACGGCGATCGCCGCAGCGACCGCCGGTACCTCCGGCTCGTCTTGCGGGCTCTCGAGACGGTGGACGGGCGGGTCCGGACGCTTGCCAGCAAGGGAACGGCCGCCGAGGTCGGTCGACTGGCGGCGCCGCGCGGCATCGAGTCGCTCGCGCACGACGACGCGCTCCGGGTGCTCGCGAGCGCGGACGTGGTCGTCACGGCGCCCGGCCTGACCGCGACGCTCGAGTGCTTCCGGCTCGGCCGCCCGGTCTTCTTCCTGCCGCCGCGGAACTACAGCCAGTGGTGCATCCTGAAGACGCTCCGCTCTTACGGCGTGGCGCCGACTTCACTGCATTGGGAGGACCTCGACGACCGCCTGAGCATCGCCGGGCGGTTGCCGGAGTCGGTGCGCAACCCGCGCGTCCGCGCGGCGATCGATCAGTTGGCGCCGTCACGAGCGGCCGCAGGGGCTCTCGCCGGCGTCTTCGAAGCCGCGGTCGACGGCGACCACGCCGGGCTTCGGGCAGACCAGCAGGCCTTCCTGCGCTCGCTCGGAACCGACGGTGCGCATACGATCGCCGACGACCTCGTCGCAAGCGGGGGGTGAGGATGGAACGGATCGACATCGCGCTCTTGCGGGGCGTCTGCCAGATGCCCGCCTACGCCGCGCTCGAGCAGGGCTTCTTCCGGGAGCGCGGCCTCGACGTCCATCCCCACGTGGCGGCGACGGCCGCCCTCGTCCCGGAACAGCTCGCGCGCGGGGTCGTGCAGTTCGCGGTCATGCCGTGGACCCGCGTCGCTGCTGCCGGCCGGCGCAACGAGGGGCTCGTCGCCATCTGCGGCTCGGGCTGCGAGGAGGCCGCGCTCGTCCTCCGGGCAGGAATCTCCCCGGACGCGGTTCGGACGGTCGCCGTCCCGCAGGAGGGCGGTATCAAGGACCTGACGGCCGCCGCGCTCATGCGCCACCTCGGCTGGGAGGACCGGCGGCTTCTCCGGATGCCCTCCGGCGACGGAGCGATCCTCGCGCTGGTGGGCGCCGCGGCGGACGCGGCATCCATGGTCGAGCCGTACGCGACAACCCTCGAAGAGCAGGGCCTCGCCACCGTCGTGAAACGGACGGGCGACATCTGGCCGGGCGCACCGGGATGCTCGCTCGCGACGACACGCACGCTCCTCGACGAACGGCATGATCTCGCTTCGCGCGTTGTGGGCGCGTTTGTCGACGGAGCGAGATTCGTGGACGAGCGGCCCGACGAGGCGGCGGCGCTCGCGGAGCCGTATATCGGCATCGGCGGCGAATTCATCAGGGCGGCGCTCGAACGGAACCGGCCCTCGGTCGATGCGCTCTCGAACCAGGCGGCAATGGACGGGATCCTGTCGCTGATGCTCGAGCTCGGCTACCTCGACGAGCGTCCAGAAGACCACGTCGACCTCTCGCTGCTGCGGGAGCTGTTCGCCAGGCTGTAGGACGTCCCGTCGTGCTCGCGCCGGCGGGAGCCAAGCTTCTGCGCTCGGCCGTGTGGGCTGCGTACGAGGCGTTGGCCCGGCTCGGAGCGATCTACCTCACGTGGGGCGTCGAACGGCCCGCGGTGTACGTCCGCGCCGGGCTCGGCACCGGCGACCTCACGCCGGGCAAATCAGACGTGGACCTGGCGGTCGTGGTCCCGGCGGACGGATCGTCGTCCGCCAGGGCCTGGCGGCGGTGGGAGCGTCTCGAGCGACGGCTACCCGCGATCTGCCGGCTGTTCGACGTGCCGCGGATCTATGACGAGGACGAGCTTGCGGACGTCGTCGGCGCCTCCGCGATGACCTACGGCCTCTGCGACGCCGGCGAAGACCGCGGCGCGCTGCTTGGCGAGTCCACGGTTGGCAAGCGCCGCGTGCTCTTCCGTCCCGGGCTCTACGGTGCGACGAGCGACTGGCGTGCGGTAACCGGGCCCGACCGCCTTCCGGCGGAGCCCGAACGAGGCCCCCAGGAGCAGCTCATCGCCGGCTGGCTCGAGCTCGTCTACTGGTGGCGCTGGGCGTTCGCGGCATGCGCGGATCCGCGCCGGCAGGCGACGCCTCGCCTGTGCGCGAAGCTCGTCGCCGAGCCGATGCGGATCTGGCTGTGGCTGTGGCGCGGCGAGCGGCTCGCGACGCGTGGGGACGTGCTGCGGCGCGCCTTGGAGGTCGTGCCCGAGGAAGGCGAGGCGATCCGACGAGCGCTCGCGCCCGATCCCGGGCGTGGGCTCCCTGCGCTGCGGGAGGTGATGCCGGCGCTGATTCGCGTGTCGGCGCGGATCGCCGGCCTGCTCGCGGACGACGCCGCGTCGGCCGGGAGCACCGATGTGCGTCTTGTCGAGCAGCCGGCGGCGGGAAGTCTGCCGCTCTGCGACTGGCGAGCGCTCGCGGCGCCGTCCCTGCCGGACGAGGCGTTCACGCTCCGCGTCGGCGACCCCGCTGACCCGTCCACACTCGGCGAGCTCGCCCGCGGCCAGAAGGGCGCTCTCTTCCCGGCGCTTCCGGCGGCCGGATTGCTCGTCCTGCCCGCGGCGACGTTCGAGCGGAGCCGCGCCCGCGCCGTCAAGGCAGAGTTGACCGACCCCGTCTGCTTCGCGCTCGCGTCGGCGTCGACGGTCGCGTCGTTTCCGGAGCTGCACGGGTGGTCGGCCGAGGACACGGCGCGGCGCGCGGTGGCCGAGCATCGCGCGTGGCTGCGGACCGGCCGCGGGCCCGGCCCGGTCTGGCTGCTCCTCTCTGCGGCGCGCGCCGCGCTCTTCCTCGAGAGCGTGCGGGACGGCGATGCAGAACTGGCGACGACGCTGGCGGGCGCAGCGTCGCGGCTCGCCGCCCGGTTTCCGGGCACCGCGGTCGAGGACGCGGTGCGCTCGGCCCGCGCCGACGCGGTGCGAGAGCTCGTCCTCCGGCTGCCGAGCTACGCCGCCCTCTAGCCTCTAACGCCGCCGAACCTCGAGCCGCTCCGTCAGCGCGCCGATCATCTCGACGTAGGGGCGGGCCCACGCGAGCTCCGGCGCGTCCCAGCGCCGGTACAGGCGCCGATATCGACGGTGCTTGCGCAGAAGCTGCGAGCGCGTGACGGCGGGCCGCCCGTAGGCGAGCGACGTCTGGGACGCGAGCGTCCGGTTCTGCAGGCTCAACCGCGCCGGGATCCAGGCGACCGCGCCGCCCGCCGAGCCGTCGACCCACGCGCTCGCGCGCATGTGGCTCTCGGCGAGCTCACGCATGCCGTCGCGCTTGACGAGCGCATAGTTGTTCGTCGTGCAGCTCCAGCGTGGCTGCGCGCCCGGGAACAGCCGCCGGCGGAGGACGTAGAGCTCGTGGCCGAGCCCGATCGGGACCTCGAGGAAGCTGCTCGGCCACCGGTACGCAGCAGCCTCAGGGTCTTGATGCCGCAGCAGCGTCTCCCCGATGTCGGGTGCAAACCAGTCGTCGTCGTCCACGGGGAGGACGAGGGCGCCGTCCGGGATCTCGTCCCAGTGGAGGCAGGCGGCGCCGCGGACGGCCGAATGGTTGCGCGCCGCGATCCGGCGGACCTCCGCACGAAAGACGTGGAACGGCATCGTGAACGTCTCGTTCCAGACGTCGATTTTCGGTCTGAACGCCTCGGGGGCCTGTGCGAGGAACGCCTCCTCGTCGTCCCAGTTCACCGACTTGCGGACCCAAATGGCGACCATGCCGCCGGCAATTCTGTCGCCGGTCGCGCCCGGTGTCGCGCCCAGCTACCTGCGACCGTCGAGGCCGAAGACCGCCGCGGCGACGATCGCCGTCCCGGCGCCGGCCGTGAGACCGACCAGCTGTCGGTGCGAATTCGCCCACCAGAGCCAGCTTCGCGCCTTCGCCCGATCCTCGAAGTCGCCGTGTGCGCCCGGGTCGCCCGGCGGCGGCTCGAACAGGTTCCCGGGCCGGTCCTCCGGCGTCGCGGGCGGCGTCTGCTGCGCGCCGTAGCCCGTCTTCGCCACGTACCGGTCGGCAAACCACGGCGCGATTCGGCTACCGAAGACCGCCTTGACGGTCGGCCAGCCGACGAAGACCTCGCGACGGGGGTGGTGCGCGGCGTGAACGATCGCGTCGGCGGCGATTTCCGGCTGGAAGATCGGCGGCACCGGCTGCGGGTGCTGCGGCATCTTCGAGCGACCCCAGCTGAATTGCGGCGTGTTGTGGGCAGGCAGCTGGACGATCGTGAGGCGAACGCCGGAGCGGTCGTGCATGAGCTCGGTCCGCAGCGACTGCGTGAACCCCTCAATCGCGTGCTTGGCGCCGCAGTAGGGCGCCTGCAGCGGAATCCCCTGGTAGGCGAGCGCGGACCCGACCTGCACGATCGTCCCGCGGTCGCGCGTGCGCATCCGGCGGAGGGCTGCCATCGTGCCCCAGACGTAGCCGAGGTAGGTGACCTCGGTCGCTCGGCGGTACTCCTCGGCGGAGATCATCCCGAACGGCGCGAAGATCGTCGCCATCGCGTTGTTCACCCAGATGTCGATCGGGCCGAGCTGCTCTTCGACCTGCGTTGCCGCGCCCTCGACTGCGCTGTCGTCGGCGACGTCGAGCGGAAGCACGAGCGCCTCGCCGCCGGCCGCCTCGACCTCGCGCGCGGTCGCCTCGAGCCGCTCCCGCCCCCGTGAGATCAGACCGATCGCCGCGCCCTCGGCGGCAAACCGCCGCGCAGTCGCGCGGCCCACGCCGGCCGATGCGCCGGTAATGACGACGACCTCTCGCACCCTCGTCAGGCCTTCGCAGGAGCTTGCAGTTCCGCCTCGGCGGGCTCGCCCCGCCTCAGCTCACGGCTGCGTTCCGCCTCGGCGTTGACCTCGGCGCCGAAGAGCAGCGCGAGCCCGCTGAGCCAGAGCCAGGTGAGCATGATGATCACGGCCGCCAGCGAGCCCCACGCCTTATTGTAGGAGCCGAACTTCGAGACGTAGAACGCGAACGCGCCCGACGCGACGAGCCAGACCACCACGGCGACGATGGCACCCGGAGTGAGGAAGTGCCAGCGCGGATGCTTGACGTTCGGCCCGAAGTAGAGGATGGCCGCGAACGTGATCAGCAACCCGCCGATGAGCACCGGCCACTGCGCGGCCCACCAGATGATCTTGAAAACGCTCTGCATGCCGGCGGCGCTGCCGAGCCAGTTCGACAGCTGCGGGCCGAGGACGAGCAGGCCGAACGCCAGGAGGAAGGCGATGAAGGCGAAGAAGAGCATCGCCAGAGCCGCCCCGCGGAGGCGGAAGAAGTTCCGGGTCTCCTCCCGGCCGTAGGCGACGTTCAGTGCGCGAATGACGGCGGTCATGGCGCCGATCGAGGTCCACAGCGCGAGCGCGCTTCCGACGATGACGAGGACGAGACCGCTGCTGCGGTGGCTCGTGACCTGCCTCAGACTGTCGCCGACGAGCTGGACGGTTTGCTGCGGCGCGACGGTGCCCAGCTTGTCGAGCAGCGTCTGGATCGCGTTCTCTCCGGCGACCATGCTGAAGACGCCGACGGCGACGAGGAGCAGAGACGGCAGCGCGAGGAACACGTAGTACGCGAGGGCGGCGGCAGAGTCGGTGATGTTGTCGGCGCGCGCCTCCTTGACCGCCCGCTTCATGATCGCGACGTAGTCGCGACTGGAGAGGTCGCGAAGCCCGGGGTCGTCCAGCCGGCCCTCTCTCTGCTCGGGGAGCGGAGAGCGTTTCCGCGGTCGGTGAAGTGCCTCCACGGCTCCAGCATCCCCGATCGAGGGCCGCCAGAAACCCGGCGCGCGCTACTTGAGCCTGGAGATCGCGCGCCGCAGCTCGAGGCGCTCCGCGTCGTGGCCGCGGAACGACTGCGCGAGGCGCCGCTCGCCTTCTTCCGTCAGGCGCAGAACGCTGACCCGGGCGTCCGTCTCGGACTGCGTCCGCTGGACGAAGCCGGCCTCCTCGGCCCGCCCGACGAGCTCGGTGACCGTGCTCTGCGCGAGCTGCAGGCGCTCGGCCAGCTGCGTGATCGTCGCGCGCTCGGAGCCGTCGGGAGCGCCCTTGATCATCACCAGCAACAGGTGCCGCTGAGGCGTCAGTCCCGACGCGCGCGCGGCATGCTCGCTCCGCCGGAGGAACCGGCGCAGCGCGGCGCGGAACTCTGCGACCCGCATCACCTCGTCGGTCGGAGGCGAATCCACGGGCGAGATCGTACTGCCTTCGGGTACTTTCATCGCCTCCCGATATGTCTTCACGCGACAGCGACCACGTAGCATCCCGACGCATGGGATTGATCGGCCGGTTGGGCGCGTGGCCTGTGCTCCGCCAGCTCGGCGGCGACGGTCTCGCGCTCGGCAGGGCGGCCCAGTCGAGTCGCACCCGGGCGCTTCGTCCGAGGACCGAACGCGCCGACCGTGTCGTCCGCTCCGTTTGTCCCTACTGCGCCGTCGGCTGCGGACAGCTCGTCTACGTCGAAGGCGGAGCGATCAGCCAGATCGAGGGCGACCCGGACAGCCCGATCTCGCGCGGCCGCCTCTGCCCGAAGGGGGCGGCGACGAAGGGCTACGTCCAGGGCCCGCTGCGGCAGTACCGGGTCAAGTACCGCCGGCCGTACGGGACGCGCTGGGAAGAGCTCTCGCTCGACGAGGCGATGGAGATGATCGCCGACCGCGTCGTCGCGACCCGCAACGCGACCTGGGAGGAAGAGACGCAAGACGAGCAGGGCGAGCGAGTCCCGCTGAAGCGCACGCTCGGGATCGGCAGCCTCGGCGGCGCGACGCTGGACAACGAGGAGAACTATCTGATCAAGAAGCTGTTCACGGCTCTCGGCGTCGTCTCGGTCGAGAACCAGGCGCGCATATGACACAGTTCCACGGTCCCGAGTCTCGGGACCTCGTTCGGCCGAGGCGGCGCCACCACCTTCCAGCAAGACCTCCAGAACGCCGACTGCATCGTGATCATGGGCTCGAACATGGCCGAGAACCACCCGGTGGGATTCCAGTGGGTGATGGAGGCCAGGGAGCGCGGCGCGAAGGTGTTCCACGTCGATCCACGCTTCACCCGCACGAGCGCGATGGTCTCGAAACACGTCCGCATCCGGGCGGGCGCCGACATCGCCTTCCTGGGCGGAATCGTGAACTACATCCTCGAGAACGGCCGCGAGTTCCGCGACTACGTCGTCAGCTACACGAACGCTCCCGTGCTCGTCCACGAGGACTTCAAGGACACGGAGGATCTCGACGGCTTCTTCTCCGGCTGGGACGCCGACAAGGGGGAGTACGACTCCACGACGTGGCAGTACGCGGGCACAAGCGTCCACGGCGCTGCCGGACAGCGCGAGATGGGAGCGGCATTCGGCGAGCAGGCGGGTCACGGCGCCCAAGGCGGCTCACTCGAACACGGCGAGGCGCCGGAGCAGGACCCGAGCCTCCGGCACCCGCGCTGCGTCTTCCAGCTCCTGAAGAAGCACTATCGTCGCTACACGCCGGAGCTCGTGGCCGACGTCTGTGGATGCTCGGTGGCGGAGTTCCTCGAGGTGGCCGAGGCGCTCTGCGAGAACTCGGGGCGCGAGCGGACATCGGCGTTCGTCTACTCCGTGGGCTGGACGCAGCACTCGATCGGCGTGCAGTACATCCGGACCGCGGCGATCATTCAGCTTCTGCTCGGAAACATCGGGCGCCCGGGCGGCGGGATCCTCGCCCTGCGGGGTCATGCGTCCATCCAGGGCTCGACGGACATGTCCACCCTGTTCAACACCCTGCCGGGCTACATCCCGATGCCGCATGCCCACGCGCACCAGGATCTGAGCCGCTTCGTCGAGCTGAACACCTCGCCGGGCGGCTACTGGGGAAACATGGCGGACTACGTTGTGAGCCTGCTGAAGGCTTGGTGGGGCCCGCACGCCACGGACGACAACGACTTCTGCTTCGGCTACCTGCCGCGAATCACCGGCGACCACTCGAACTACCAGGCGACCGTCGACATGCTCGACGGGAAGATGAAGGGCTACTTCCTCCTCGGCGAGAACCCCGCGGTCGGCTCGGCCAACGCGCGACTCCACCGACTTGCGCTCGCGAAGCTCGACTGGCTCGTCGTCCGCGACCTGAACGAGGTCGAGTCGGCGACATTCTGGTACGACGCGCCGGAGCTGGAGACCGGGGAGCTCCGAACGCAGGACATCGCCACCGAGGTCTTCTTCCTCCCAGCGGCCGCACACACCGAGAAGGACGGCTGCTTCACCAATACGCAGCGCCTGCTGCAATGGCATCACAAGGCGATCGACCCGCGCGGGGACTGCCGCTCGGAACTCTGGTTCATGTATGACCTCGGGCGGAAGATCCGCGACAGGCTCGCCGGGTCGGGTGATCCAAAGGACCGGCCGGTGCTGGAGCTGGAGTGGGCGTATACGACGGCGGGCGAGCTCGACGAGCCGAGCGCCGAGGCGGTGCTGCGGGAGATCAACGGCGTCGGGCCCGACGGGAATCTGCTCTCGTCGTACATCGACCTCGCGCGCGACGGATCGACTGCGTGCGGCTGCTGGATCTACTGCGGCTGCTTCGTCGACGACGTCAACCAGCCCGCCAGGCGAACGCCTCGGCGCGAGCAGACGTGGGTCGCGCCCGAGTGGGGCTGGGCCTGGCCGTCGAACCGGCGGCTCCTCTACAACCGCGCCTCCGCCGACCCGGACGGTCGCCCCTGGTCGGAGCGGAAGCGCTACGTCTGGTGGGACGATTCGAAAGGGGCCTGGACGGGCGAGGACGTGCCGGACTTCCTTCCGGACAAGGAGCCGGGTTACGAGCCGCCGGAGGACGCCACCGGTCCGGCCGCGATCGGCGGCGACCATCCGTTCATCATGCAGGCCGACGGCCGCGGCTGGCTCTTCGTGCCGGCAGGCATCGTCGACGGCCCGCTGCCCACACACTACGAGCCGCACGAGTCGCCGTTCGCCAACCCGCTGTACGGGCAGCGGTCGAACCCTGCCCGGCTCCGTTTTCCGCGGCCGGAGAACCCCACCAACCCGAGCGACGGGCAGCCCGGCGCCGAAGCGTTCCCGTACGTGCTCACGAGCTATCGGCTCACGGAGCATCACACCGCCGGCGGCATGAGCCGGACGGTCGCCTATCTCGCCGAGCTGCAGCCGGAGCTGTTCTGCGAGGTCAGCGCGGCGCTCGCCGCCGAACGGGGGCTCGAGCACGGCGGATGGGCCACGATCGTGACGGCCAGGACCGCGATCGAGGCCCGCGTCATGGTCACGGACCGCATGCAGCCGCTCTCCGTGAACGGGCGCACGCTGCACCAGGTCGGCGTGCCGTACCACTGGGGCTCGCGAGGGCTGACGACAGGCGGTTCGGCCAACGACCTGTTCCCGATCGTGCTCGACCCGAACGTCCACATCCAGGAGGTCAAGGCCGCGAGCTGCGACATCCGCCCGGGCCGTCGCCCGCGCGGGAAGGCGTTGCGGGAGCTCGTGGAGCGCTATCCCCGCCAGGACGTGAGCCCGTCGTGAGGGAGTCCTCCAAGCCGGCCGCGTGGCCCGAGTCGTACGGCGCCGAGGCGCAGCCGCGGCTCGGCTTCTTCACGGACACCTCCGTCTGCATCGGCTGCAAGGCGTGCGAGGTCGCATGCAAGGAGTGGAACCTCGTGCCGGAGGACGGGCTCGTATGGACGGGCGAGTCCTACGACAACACGAGCGAGCTCGGCGCGAACTCCTGGCGGCATGTCGCCTTCGTCGAGCAGAGCGTGCCGCTCCGGCAGGACTCGGACGACGCGATGCGCTGGCTGATGTCATCCGACGTTTGCAAGCACTGCACGCACGCCGCGTGTCTCGACGTCTGTCCGACCGGTGCGCTCTTCCGCACGGAGTTCGGCACGGTCGTCGTCCAGGAGGACGTGTGCAACGGCTGCGGGTACTGCATCCCGGCCTGCCCCTTCGGCGTCATCGACCGCCGCGAGCTTCCCGATCCCGAGCGAGACGGCCGGCCCGACGGGCGGGCGTGGAAGTGCACGCTCTGCTACGACCGGACGAAAGACGGCCTCGAGCCCGCCTGCGCGAAGGCGTGCCCGACCGACTCGATCCAGTTCGGCGCGCTCGACGAGCTGCGCGAGCGAGCCGACGCCCGCCTGCGCAACCTGCAAGAGGACGGCTGGACGGGAGCGCAGCTCTACGGCCGTGACGAGACCGACGGCGTGGGCGGCTTCGGTGCGTTCTTCCTGCTCCTCGACGAACCGGAGGTCTACGGGCTCCCGCCGGATCCGGTCGTTGCGACCGGTGACCTGCTTCAGTCCTGGAGGGCGGCGCTCGTCGCCGGCGCAACGCTCGCCGCGACGCTTGCCGGCGCCTTCTTCGGCACCAGGCGATGAGTGAGTCCACGCCCGACTTCGGCTCGTACTACGGCCGACCGGTACTGAAGGAACCGGTCTGGAAGTGGCAGATTCCGCTCTATCTCTTCTTCGGAGGGCTCGGCGGCGCGACCGCCGGCCTCACCTTCACCGCACGGCGGCGCGGGCTTCACCGCCTGGCGACACGGTCGAACGTGGTGAACCTCGCTGCGGTGGCGGTCAGCCCGCCGCTCCTGATCGCCGACCTCGGCCGGCCCGCGCGCTTCGTCAACATGCTGCGGGTGCTGAAGGTGACGTCGCCGATGAGCCTCGGGACCTGGATCATCACCGCGAGCGGGGTGGCAAGCGCCTCCGCGCTGGCCGCCGACGTGCTCGGGCTCGGGCGCGTGCGAACCGGGGCGGAGGGGGCCGCCGCGGCGCTCGGGCCGTTCCTCTCGACGTACACGGCCGTTCTCATCGCCGACACGGCGGTGCCCGTCTGGCACGCGGCCAGGCAGGAGCTCCCGTTCGTGTTCGCGGGCGGATCGGCCGCGTCGGCAGGCGCCGCCACCGGCATCGTCACGCCGTCGAGCGAAGCGGGCCCGGCGCGGCGGCTCGCCGTCGGTGGAGCGGTTCTCCAGCTGGCCGCCACCGAGCTCATGGAACGACGCCTCGGAATGCTCGGCGAGCCATATCACCGCGGTGAGGCCGGCCGTTACGCACGCTGGAGCAAGCGGCTCACCGCCTCCGGCGCCGTCGTCACCGCGGTCGCCGGGCGGCGGCGCGCCGGGCGCGCCGCAGGCGGAGCGCTCCTCCTCGCCGGCTCGCTTGCCGAGCGCTGGGCCGTCTTCAAGGCCGGCTTCGCGTCCGCCCGGGATCCCAGGTACACGATCGTTCCTCAGCGGGAACGCCTGCGCTCTGCAGGAGACCGCTAGGCGATACCGGGCAGCAGCTCGAACGCGAGCGCGACGAAGGCCGCTGCCGAAGCGGCCGCGCCGAGCGAGTACGCGATTCGCCGTCGCACGAGCGGCGTCAGCGGCGCCAGCGCCAGGGCGCCGACCAGGCCGAAGCCCACACCGACGGCGGTCTCGGCCGCGTGGACGGCGATTCCGGCGGAAAGACCGAGCTGCAGACCGACGCCGTGGCTCGCGAGCGCGACGGCGGTCATCCCGCTGGAGATCCCGACGTTGCCCGGTGTCACGGAGATGAGACCTGCGAGGTCGAGCGCCGGCATGAGGATGAGGGCGACGAGGAATGCGGACGGCACGCCGAGCGACGCGGCGATTGCGGCCAGCGCGACGACGCGCGCCGCCGCGGCTGCAAGCGCCCACGCAAGGAGCCGAGCCGATCGCCGCGGATCGGCGCCGAGCGTGCGGAACGCGACGAGCAGGCGCTCGAGGCGGGTGAGGCCGAACCGGTGCCGGGCGGCGAAGGCGAGTCCGACCCCGACGGCGCCGATCGCGAGAACCACGCCGACGATCCAGAAG
>JBKPNC010000017.1:0-10433 GCA_046732435.1 Actinomycetota bacterium | reverse complement strand
GCTCCCCAGACGCCGAGGGCGCTGTGCCGGTCGCGGGCGGACCGGAACGTCGTGGTCAGCGTCGACAGCGCTGCCGGCGACAGCATTGCCGCTCCCAACCCCTGGGCGAAGCGGGCGCCGACGAGCAGCGAGCTGCTATGCGCCAGACCGCCGGTCAACGAGGAACCGGCGAAGACGACGAGTCCGCTGACGAGCACGAGCCGGCGGCCGAGGAGGTCGGCCATGCGGGCGCCGAGCAGGAGAAAGCCGCCGTAGGTGAGGATGTAGCCGTCGACCACCCACTGCAGGCTCTGCTGGCTGAAGCCGAGGTCGTGCTTGATCGACGGCAGCGCGATGTTGAGGATCGAGGCGTCGAGCACGTCCATGAACTGGACGAGGCTGAGCAGGATCAGGATGGCGATGCCGCGCCGGGAGGACAGAGAGGTCGAGCCCGGCAGCACGGAGAGGGAGGGGGCGGCCGGTTTGGACGTTGCGCTCATGGCTTGCTCCTTCCGTTTCGCGATGAGCCTCCCCGCACCGGACGGTGAGGCTGCTGGCGACGCTACGGAGGAGTGGCCTCGAGTCGCGCCGGCGAGATTGCCGGGTTCGCCTACGTCACCGACGAGAGCGGAAACGCTCCGTTGCGCGGAGCGTCGTCACGCGTTTCGCCACGGCCGAGCTCGAGCTGGGCGAGCTGCACGCGCGAGGTGAGCCCGAGCTTTCTGAAGACGTTCCGCAGGTGAAAGTCGATCGTGCGCGGGCTGAGGAAGAGCTGGGCTGCCACCTCGCGGTTGCTCAACCCCTGGGCGACGTAGTGCGCGATCTGCAGCTCCTGCGCAGTGAGCTCGCCTCTCGTCGACGGATCGCGCCGGCGCGCCGTCTGACCACTCGCGCGCAGCTCGACGCGTGCCCGCCCCGCCCAGAGCGCCGCGCCCAGGTTCTCGAAGGCCTCGAGCGCCGCCCGCAGGTGCTCGCGCGCGTCGACACGATGACCGGCGCGACGGAGGAACTCGCCGTAGGCAAGCTCCGTGCGAGCTCGGTCGAAGGGACGTCCGGCTCCTCTGTGACCCGCGAGGGCTTCCTCGAACAGGCGTCCTGCCTCCTCCTCGTCTTCCGAGACGAGCGCCGCGAGGCGGAGAGCGGCTGCGCGCGCCCAGGGAGCCGAGCTACTCGTCGTCCAGCGCTCGAACTCGGCGAGCCAGGCGAGCGCCGTCTCCGAGTCGCCGGCGCGGACCGCCGCCTCGATCCGCTCCGGCGGACCAGAGCGTGAAGGGAAGGTCGCCGATCTCGCGCGCGCAGATGAGCGCCTCGTCCGGGAGGCCGCGCCCCAGCTCGAGCGCGAGCAGCGCCCACCACGCCGTGTGCGCGACGTGGACGAGGCCACGCGCTGAGGCCAGCTCCTGGCTCTCGGCCGCGAGTGACCTGCACTCCTCCTCGTCACCGCGCAGCCCGGCAAGGAGCGCGAGCGTCGCCAGCATGTGCGCGACGACCTGGTGTTGGCCCGTCTGCCGCGCAAGTTGCACACCTTCCCCGAGATCGGACGTCGCCTCCGACCAGCGACCGGCTGCGATCTGAGGAAGGGCCAGGCGTGGAAGCAACTGCGTCAGCAGGGTGAGCATCCCGCTATCGCGCGTGCGCTGGACAAGGCGCCGGTGCAGACGGTCGGCGGCATCGTCGTCGCCCAGGAACAGGCTCGCGCCGCCGGCAAAGAGAAGGAGCGCGCGGAACGCCGGCGATCCGTCCATGTCGGCCTCGTCGACGAGCTCGACCGCGGCACGCAGCTCCGGCGCCGCTCTCTCGAAGGCGCCCGAGAAGTGGAGCCCCACGCCGCGCAGGAACCGGGACAGGAAGCGCGCGACGGGCGTGTCGTCGCTCGGGATCGCAGCGGCACGCTCAGCGATGGCCGGAACCTCGCCGACCTCCCCTGCGTAGACGGCAGCAACGCAGGCGATGCTGAGCAGGTACAGGGCGCTCTCGTGCTCCGTCGCGGCGAGATCCGACGCCGCCCGAAGGAGCAGCTCGCAGCCGACCGACGGCACGCCGACGTTCACCTCGATCAACCCCTGCCAGCGATCGATCTCCGCCCGCTCCACCGCGTCGGCTGCCAGCGGCCGCGCACGCCCGAGCAGCATCAGCGCGCGCTCGAGCCTGCCGGCGAACCACCCGCTGTCGACGGCGTTGACCAGCAACCCCACGCGACGGTGCTCGTCCGTCGTCAGCGCAGCCGCGCGTTCGAACGCAAGCGACGCCGCCACGAAGCCGCTGCGCCGGCGGGCACGCTCGGCTGCCTGCTCCAGGTCTTCGGCGACAGAGGCGTCCGGCTCCACGGTCGCCGCGGCGCGGTGCCAGGCGCGACGGTCGGCCTCCGACTCGCCCTCGAGCACACTCGCGAGTGCCGCGTGCGCTGCCCGGCGGCGGGAGAACGGGGCTGCCTGGTAGACGGCTGAACGGATCAGGGGGTGGCGGAACGCGAGCCGCGATCCCTCGACACGGATGAGATGCGCCTGCTCGGGTGCGTCGAGCGCCTCGACCGGCGCTCCTAGCCGGGACGCCGCTGCGAGGATCGTCGCCAGTGAGCCGCTCTCTTCCGCAGCGGCGACGAGAAGGAGCGTCTGTGCGTCGTCGGGTAGCCGTTCGACGCGCGCGGCGAAGGTGCGCTCGACCCGCGCCCCAACCGGCAGCGGTTCGAGCAGCGGCTCCACTCCCGCCAGCTGCTGCAGGCCGAGTGTCGAGGACAGCTCGATCAGCGCGAGCGGGTTGCCACCCGTTCCCGCGATCAGGCGCTCGCGCGTTTCCGGCGACAGGGAGACCTCCACTTGACCGTCGAGCAAGGCGCCGGCGGCTTCGAGATCGAGGCCCTCCAGCCGCAACTCCGGCAGCCCCGGCGCCTCGAAGCTGCGAATCTCGTCTTCACGGGCGGCGAACAGCATCGCCACGCGGTCCGCTTCGAGCCGTCGGCCCGCGAACAGGAGCGACTCGGCGGAGGCGTCATCCAGCCAGTGAGCATCGTCGATCAGGCAGAGGAGCGGGCTGCTGTGGGCAGCTTCGGCGAGCAGGCTCAGCACGGCCAGTGAAACGAGGAACCATTCGTCGCCCGCGCCCTCCTCCAGCCCGAGCGCTCCACGTAATGCCCGCCCCTGAGGCCCCGGCAGCGTGTCGACGTGGTCGAGAACGGGGCGGATGATCTGGTGGAGCCCCGCGTACGGCAGCTGCGCCTCCGACTCGATCCCGCACCCGGCGATCACCGTCATGTCGGCCGCCTGCTCGCGTGCGTCCTGGAGGAGCGCGGACTTGCCGACGCCTGCCTCACCATGGAGCACGAGCACGCCACTCTTGCCGGCGCGGGCTCCATCCAGGAGCGCGGCGATGCGCGAACGCTCCACGTCCCTGCCGTAGAGCATGCTGAATCGTAGTCCGAACCTCTAGCGAGCCGAAGGACTGGCGAAATCACCGGCGCGACCCCCGCCTCCGAGGGCGCATCGTGGGGCCGCAATGGCGATCTCACCGAAGGAGGACTCGCTCATGGCCGTCGATCCCTCGATCTATGCGAGGCGCTGGACGACGCTGGCGGTGCTCTCGCTCAGCCTGGTGATACTCGGCGTCGACACCTCGATCCTGAACGTCGCCCTGCCGACGCTGCAGGACCACTTCCACGCCTCCGCTTCCAAGCTGCAGTGGATGATGGACTCCTACCTGCTCGTCTTCTCCGGGCTGCTGCTCGTATTCGGGACGCTCGGCGACCGCTTCGGGCGCAAGCTTGCCCTGCAGACGGGAGTCACCGTGTTCGGACTCGCCAGCATGGCGGCTCCACTTGCCGCCTCGGCCGGCCAGGTCATCGCCGTTCGCGCGGGGATGGGGATCGGCGCGGCTCTGATCATGCCGGCCACCCTCTCCATCATCGCGAACGTCTTCACCGGCGAGGAACGCGGACGAGCGATCGCCATCTGGGCAGCGCTTGCCGCCGTGGGAATCGGGCTCGGACCGCTCGCCGGCGGCTTGCTGCTCGAGTGGTTCAGCTGGTGGTCGGTCTTCATGGTCAACGTCCCGTTCGCCGCCGCCGCCCTGCTGCTCGGCATCCGTTACGTGCCCGAGAGCCGCGACCCGCGGCCCGGCTCGTTCGACCTCCTCGGAGCCGCGCTGTCGACCGGCGGCTTCAGCGTTCTCGTCTACGCGATCATCGAGGCGCCCAGCAGGGGTTGGACGTCCGGGGTCGTGCTCGGATCCCTCGTCGCGAGCGCAGTGCTGCTGGGCGTCTTCTTCGCCTGGGAGCGCCGCATCGCCGAGCCGATGCTCGACCTGGGCTTCTTCCGCAACGCCCGCTTCAGCGTCGGCACGGGGGCGGTCAGCGGCGCCTTTTTCGCCTTGCTCGGCGGCATCTTCGCCCTGACCCAGTACCTGCAGTTCGCCCACGGCTACAGCGCCATCGAGGCGGGCGCGGTGATGAGCCCGATGACGCTTGGGCTGATGATGGGCGCCGGGTCCTCGAGCAAGGCCGTCCTCCGTCTCGGCACCGCCCGCGTCGTCGCGGCCGGACTCGCCGGGACGGCCCTCCTGCTGGCGCTGGCACTGCTCTGGACGCCGGACACCGGCGCGCTGTGGCTCGTCGCGTGGTTCTTCGGCCTGACCCTGGCCATGGGCTGGGTGATGGCACCGGCGACGGACGCGGTCGTCGGGGCGGTGCCGTCGGCCAAGTCCGGCGTCGCGTCGGCCACGAACACCGTCGCGCGGATGGTCTCGGGCGCGCTCGGCGTCGCCGTCATCGGCTCGCTCGTCAGCTCGCTGTACTCGAACAGGCTGGACGGCTCGCTCGGCAATCTGCCGGCACATGCCCGCGGGCACGTGCAGGACTCGATCGGCGCCGCGAACGCGATTGCCGCTCAGCTCCCGCCGCACGCGGCGTCACGCCTGCTCGCCACGGCGGGCAGTGCGTTCACCGATGCGATGGGGATTGGGCTCACCGTCGGCGCCGCCCTCGTCGGCGTCACGGCACTTCTGGTGCTTCGCTTCCTGCCGGCGCGCGAGCAGGTCGCCGAGACGCAGACGGCCGAGCTCCCGATCCGCCCGCTGGCGGAGAGCAAGCGGGCGGCCTAGCAACGACTGCGAGAAAGGAGAACCAGGATGACCGGGATCATTCCGGCCGGAAGGCTCCAGTTGACAGACGAAGCGCCCAGGCAGTACGCGGCGATGTACCGCTTCGAGCGGTCGATCGAGCTCGGGCGTCCGCTCGGCGACCTGGTCGCGTTGCGCGCCTCGCAGATCAACGGCTGTGCCTTCTGCATCGACATGCACTGGAAGGACGCTCGCGCCGGCGGCGAGAGCGAGGAGCGGCTGTACTCCCTCGCCGCCTGGCGCGAGAGCCGGCTCTACAGCGAACGCGAGCGGGCCGCGCTCGCGCTCTGCGAGGCGATGACCTGATCTCGGACAGCCACGTGCCCGACGAGGTCTGGGAGCCGGCACGTGCGGCGTTCACAGCGAAGGAGCTTGCGCAGCTCGTCTTCGCGATCACGGCGATCAACGCCTGGAATCGCCTGCTGATCACCACGCGTGTCGAGCCGGGGCACTACGAGCCGGGCCTCTTCGAAGCGGCATGAGGCGAGGCGGCACTAGCTCTCGAGCGTCCGCAGGGCGGGGCCGAGGCGCTGCTTCGTCGTCAGGACACTGTCGTAGAGGTCGCCGTGGCGGTGCAGCCGGGCGCGGATGGTCTCGATGGTGAATGCGGACGGATCGAGCTCCGCATTCACCTCGTCCCAGCGGAGTGGAGTCGAGACGGGCGCGCCCGGCATGGGCCGCACCGAGTAGACCGACGCGATCGTCTTGCCCTTCGCGTTCTGGCTCGCGTCGATGAGGACGCCTCGGCGCCGTGCCTTCGACCACTCGGTCGTCGCGAGATCGGGATGCGTGCCGGCGATCTGTCGGGCGACCGCGGTGGCGAACCGGCGCGTGTCCTCGTACGTGTGCCGTCGCTCGAGCGGCACGAAGACGTGGAGGCCGTGCGCGCCCGAAGTCTTCGGGAACGACGCCAGCCCGAGCCCGTCCAGGGCCCGCCTGACGAGCAGCGCAACCTCGACCGTCGCGGCGAAGCCGACGTCGGCGGATGGGTCCAGGTCGAAGACGGCGCAGTCGGGCCGATCGAGCCTGTCGATGCGCGAGTACCAGGTATGGCACTCGATGCACCCCGTGTTGACCATCCAGAGCAGGGCGAGCTCGTCGTTCACGACCGGCGCTTCGATCGTCCGGCTCTGCGGCGCTCCGCGGCTCGTGACTTGCACGTCGACCCGCTTCATCCAGGCCGGCGCGTAGTTGGCGGCGTTCTTGCGGAAGAAGGGCTGGCCCTGCCAGCCGTCCGGGTAGCGCTTCATCGTGAACGGACGCTCGCGAAGGTGCGGAAGGAGCGTCGGCGCGACGTCGCGGTAGTAGCGCAGCAGGTCGCCCTTCGTGATCCCCTCCTCGGGCCAGTACGCCTTGTCGAGATTGGACAGGCGCACGGTGCGCTCACCCCGCCGGATCTCGCTGGGAACAGGCTGCCGGCCCACGGTCATTCTCCGAGCATACGGCGACCTCGCCGGTAGGCTCGCCGCCGATGAGCTCCTCGGCGCAGCCGCCCAGGGCGGGCGCGCAGGATTCCGGGGCGTTCCGCTCGCCCGACGCGGCGGATGCGCCGCTCCGGGGCGACGTCCGCATGCTGGGCAACCTGCTCGGCCGCATCCTGGTCGAGCAGGAGGGCGAGGAGTTGCTGGACGAGGTCGAGCACATCCGGTTGCTATCGCGCGACGCGCGCGCCACGGGGCTCCAGACGCACCGTGACGAGCTCACGCGGACGGTCGCCGGGCTCGACCTCGAGCGCCAGGCCCTGGTGCTGCGCGCCTTCGGCGCCTACTTCCAGCTCGCGAACATCGCCGAGCAGCACCACCGGCTGCGTCGCCGTCGCCAGTACGAGCACGAGCGGCGGATCCCTCGCGAGTCGCTGGCGGAGGCGGTCACGCGCCTCCAGGAAGCCGGAGTGGGGCCGGATGAGCTCGCCGACGGTGCGCGCCGGCTGTCGCTCGAGCTCGTGCTCACGGCGCATCCCACGGAGGCGACGAGGCGGAGCGTGCTCGCCGCCCACCTTCGTCTCGGCCGGCTGCTGGCCGAGTTCGACGACCCGTCGCTGACGCCGGCCCGTGAGCGTCGGGTCGAGGCGGCGATCGCCGAGGAGGTGACACTCCTCTGGCAGACGGACGAGGTGCGCTCGCGGCGACCCCGCGTGGTGGACGAGATCCGCCACGGGCTCTGGTTCTTCGAGCAGAGCCTGCTCCGGGTGGCGGAGCTCCTGCTGGCCGACTACCGGCGGCTGATCCCCGGCGCGCCGGCACCCTTCCGCTTCGGCACGTGGATCGGCGGCGATCTCGACGGGAATCCGGCAGCCGGCCCGGAAACGATCGCGGAGGCGATCGACCGCGCCCGCGAGCTCGCCCTGACCGCCTACGCGGTCGAGGTCCGCGAGCTCGCGCAAGCGATCGGGATCTCGAGCCGGCTCGTTCCCGCCTCGCACGAGTTGCAGGCCTCGATCGAGCGCGACGAGCGGGAGCTCCCGGACTATGCGGCCGAGCTCGGCGATCGCAATCTCGATGAGCCGTACCGGCGCAAGCTGAGCTTCGTCTGGAGGCGGCTTCGCAACGAGCTCGAGGGGGAGGGCCCGGGCTACGTCGACGCGGCCGCGCTCGCCGCCGACCTGGATCTTCTCGACCGAAGCTTGCGGGCGAACAGCGCCGGGCGCGTCGCCGACGGACGCCCGGCGGCGCTTCGCCGGCGCCTCGAGATCTTCGGGTTCAATCTCGCGCAGCTCGACGTTCGGCTCCACGCAGACGAGGTGCGCACCGGCTCACATCGTGTTCGCGAGGCGGTCGGCGCCATCGGCCGCGCGCGCGAGCGGCACGGGCCCGGCGCGGTCGACACGCTGATCGTGTCGGGCACGAGCTCGGTCGACGACATGCGCGCTGCGCTCGACGTCATCGAGAAGGCCGGCCTCGAGCTGTCCCTCGTGCCCCTGTTCGAGACGATCGAATCGCTGCGGTCGGCGGCGACGACCGTGGAGGAGCTCCTGGACGATCCGCGTTTCGGTCGCCTCGTCGCCCGGCGCGGATCGCGGCTGGAGGTCATGGTCGGCTACTCCGACTCCGGCAAGGACGGCGGTTACCTGACCGCGCAGTGGGAGGTTTTTCGTGCCCAGCGCGCCCTCGCGGCGCTGGCCGAGCGACGGGACATCGAGCTGACGATGTTCCACGGCCGCGGCGGCAGCGCGGGCCGCGGCGGCGGGCCGACGCACGCAGCGATCCTCGCTCAGCCGCCGACGCACCCGCCGGGGCGGCTGAAGTTGACCGAGCAGGGAGAGACCGTGTCGTTCAACTACGGGCTTCGCGGACTCGCCTATCGCAACCTCGAGGCGGCCGTCTCGGCGACGCTGCTCTCGGCCTTTCCCGCCGTCGTCGGGGCGGAGCCGCCTGAGGACGACGTTGCATTCCTCGACAACCTCTCGGGACTCGGATTCGATGCGTACCGCGGGCTCGTCGGCGACCGGGGCTTCGTGCCGTTCTTCCGCCAATTCACGCCGGTCGACGAGCTCGCGCTGCTCGAGATCGGGTCGCGGCCGACACGGCGGCCCGAGCGACGGGACGACCTCGCGGCCCTCCGCGCGATTCCGTGGGTGTTCGCCTGGACGCAGAACCGGTGCCTGCTTCCGGCATGGTTCGGGTGCGGCACCGCGTTCACGGCGGCGAACCCCGGCGAGCTGCGGCGCCTCTACGCCGATTGGCCGTTCTTCCGCTCGCTGGTCGAGAACCTGGAGATGACGCTGGCGAAGTCGAGCCTCGAGATCGCCGAGGGCTACCTCGAGCTCGTCGCTCCCGGACCCGACCGCGAGCGTCTCTACGAGCCAATCGCCGCCGAGCACGAGCGCACGGTCGAAGCGGTCCTGGCGATCGTCGAATCGCGCGAGCTACTCGACCGCCATCCCCTCCTCCAGCGGTCGATCAGGCTGCGCAACCCGTACGTCGATCCGATGAACGCGATTCAGATTCAGCTGCTGCGCCGGTTCCGCGACCAGAGCGCGTCAGAGGAGGAGCGCGAGCGCGTGCGCCGTCCGTTGCTCCGCTCGATTGCGGGGATCGCCGCGGCGCTTCGAAACACGGGCTAGCCCGACGAGCGAATCTCAGAGCATGCCGCTTCCGGCCAACCGAGTGGTGATCAGGTCTTCGATCTTCCGGCTGCTGCGCGGATGGCCGGTTACCGCAGCGACGAACTCGTCCTTGTCGAGTGCGAAGAGGGTCGCATCCTCTCGCGCGGTGACGGTCGCGTTCCGCGGTTGGTCGCGGAGTAAGGCCATCTCGCCGAAGATGTCGCCGGCCTCGATCACGTTGACCGTGCGGTCGTGCCAGACGACGTCGAGGCTCCCGCCGGCGACGAGGTAGACGTTCTCGCCCACGTCGCCCTCCTGGAGGACGACCGTGCCGGCGGCGACCGTGACCGGCTGCAGCCTGGCGGCGAGCCGCTCGAGCGCGACCGGGAGAACGGGTGCGAAGATGGGCGACGCGAGAAGCAGCCGCAGCTCGTCGTCGTGAACGGTCGAATTGTCGTCGATCCTCCGCAGGGCTCGGCGGGCCGCGATCGCGGTCGCGGGTGTGAGTGCGCCGATGACGACGAGCGTCGCCCGCACGCCGACGGCGTGGACGAGCAAGGGTGTGACGAGTGCACCGGCGGTCATCGCCGCCGCACGGAGCGTGCCGAGAACGCCCAGCACGCGGGCGAGCACGTCGTCGCGCGCCGAACGGATGAGCAGAACTGTCCCGGCCGCGCTGACGACGGTGATCCCCACGCCGACGACGGCCATGCAGACGAGCAGCCAGCCGGTGATGTCGACGGCTCCGGCGAGCATGAGCGGGCCGCCCGTGAGAACGAGCCCGGCGGCCACTGCTCCCGCGAGCCGGTGGCGACCGGCGACGGCCGCGGTCGCAACGGCGCCGGCCAGACTGCCCACTCCGACCGCGGCGTTGAAGAACCCGACACTCGACTCGTGTAGGTGGAGTAGCTGGAGCGGCACGACCACGAGCAGCACGCCGAGCGCGCCCCGTCCGATCCCGTGGACGCCAAAGATGCCGAGGACAACCGCGATGTCCCTGTCTCTGCGGGCGGCGCGGAAGCCGGCCAGGAGGTCCCGCAGCGGCCCTCGCGACGGCGGCGCGGGGCGACGCTCCGCCGTGCGGCGGACGGTCGCTGCGACCGCGACGGCCCCGGCGAAGCAGAGTGCGCAAACGGCGAACAGCGTGCCGATCGAGCCGGTGATCAGGACAAGTCCGCCCACGGCCGGTGCCAGGAGGCCCGCGGCGCTCCTGATCAGCGACGAGGCGGCGCTGGCCGCCGTCACTTCCTCGGCCGTGCGCGCGAGAAGGGGCACCAGTCCGGTTTGCGCGGGATACAGC
>JBKPNC010000016.1:0-20244 GCA_046732435.1 Actinomycetota bacterium | reverse complement strand
TGTGGCCGACCGCGTTCGCGCTGACGGAGCTGACCGCCGCCGACGAGAAGAAGATCGCCGCGCTCGTCAAGAAGGCGGTGAGCTAGGAGCCTCGATGCTCTGGAAAAGACGTTCCCCGGGAGTATGGATTGCGGCTGCGGGACGTTATAGGTGGGAGTGGAGTCCGTTTTCCGCGAGGTATGCACATCCCGCGAGTGCGATCAGCGCAATGCCGAGAGTCAGGGTCGTGAGTGCGACTTCCTCACCGACCCCGGACGGATCGCTCGGCTCGATCTGGACGTGCTCGACGCTTGACGGACGGAGTCGGTTAGTTCGCCTCGATCGTGCTGTCGCCGGTGCCGCCGGGGTGGCCGGCGTCCGAACAGTTCTCGGCGTCGATGGGGCCGGCGCCGGTCAGGCTATGGTTGCGACACCGTCTGGCGAAGGTCAAGTCGCGGGAGAGGGACACCATGGACGAGAACCGGAAGGGCGCCGCGCAGAAAGAAAAGGCGCCCTCTCAGCTGATCGACGAGAGGATCGAGGAGCTCGGCGACTGGCGCGGCAGGACTCTCTCCCGGCTTCGCGCCGTCATCAAGCAGGCCGATCCCGACGTGGTGGAGGAGTGGAAGTGGGTCAAGCCGACAAGCGGTGGGACTCCCGTCTGGTCCCACGACGGCGGTATCTGCACGGGTGAGGTGTACAAGAACGTCGTCAAGCTCACCTTCTTCAAGGGCGCATCGTTGGAGGACCCCGCTGGCCTCTTCAACTCCAGTCTCGGAGGGAAGGTCAGACGTGCCATCGACGTTCGCGAGGGCGAAAGCATCGACGAGGAGGCTCTGAAGGCGCTCATTCGCGCAGCGGTTGCCCTGAACACGAAATGAGCCTCTTCGGGGTGCGCCGTCATGCTCCGCTGCCCGCGGAGGGTCACCTGCCCGGTTTCGACGGGGCCACCGGCTGGCTCAACACGGCGCCGCTCAGGGCGGAGGGCCTGCGAGGAAAGGTCGTGCTCGTCGACTTCTGGACCTACACCTGCATCAACTGGCTGCGCACCCTCGCGTATGTGCGCGCCTGGGCAGAGAAGTACAAGGATCGCGGCCTGGTCGTAGTCGGGGTCCACACCCCCGAGTTCCCGTTCGAGCGGGACGTCGACAACGTTCGCCGGGCCGCGAACGACATGAATGTCCGGTACCCGATCGCGGTCGACAGCGATTACGAGGTCTGGCGCGCGTTCAGCAATCACTACTGGCCGGCGGTCTACATCGCCGATGCGGAAGGACGAATCCGTCACCACCAATTCGGCGAGGGTGGATACGACGACTGCGAACGTGGCATCCAGCAGCTTCTGCGCGAGGCCGGAACGGAGGACGTCGCTGACGATCTCGTCTCCGTGACTCCTGCCGGGTTCGAGGCCCAGGCCGACTGGACGAACCTCCGGTCGCCGGAGACGTACCTCGGCTTCGCGCAGGGCCAGGGCTTCGCGTCGCGCGGCGGCGACGAGATCGGCGCACCGAGCACCTATGCGGCACCGGAAATGCTGTTGCTCAACCAGTGGGCGCTTTCCGGGGATTGGACGATCGAGAGCGGTCGAAGCGTGCTGAACAGCACCGAGGGGCGGATCGTGTTCCGCTTCCATGCGCGCGACGTCCACCTCGTCATGGGTCCGCCTGAGCGCGGCACCACGGTGCCGTTCCGCGTGCTCGTCGACGGCGAACGTCCGGGTGACGCTCATGGGCTCGACGTCGACGAAGACGGCCACGGGACGGTGTCCCAACAGCGCCTCTATCAGCTGATTCGCGAGCGCGGGTCGATCGACGACCGCACGTTCGAGATCACCTTCCTCGCTGCCGGCGCCGAGGCCTACGTCTTCACGTTCGGTTAGCGCGCGTCGTCCCAGCGGACGACGATCCGTCCCTCGACACCGGGGAGCGGCAAGCGCGCCGCTTCCGCCTCGACTGCTTCGCGTTGCGCTCGTGAGAGCCGCTGCCAGGGCTGGATCGTCAGCTTCGCCTGCGACCTTCGCCAGGTTCCGACGATTTCACCGGCGACGAGCACGGCCCCGGGCCACACGCGCGACGTCCACAGCGGCTCGCGACGCTCGGCCTGGGGAACCAGCAGCTCTCGATCGGCTCCCTGCAGGAGGTAGTAGGCGTCGCCGCTCGGGAGAAGCCGTGCGGCGGCGGTGGGCTGCGCCGCCGTGCGGAAGGCCGGCTCGTCGCCGGCCAGGATCCACGCCTCGCCGATGGGTGTTCGCACCGCCGTCAACGACCCGGCCAGCGCGTCGAACGCCGACTGACCCTCCGCCGGCCCCACGCCGGCCCAGGTGGCAAACGCGCCCGGCGTCGTCGGGCCGAAGACATGCAGGTACCGGCGAGCAAGTTCGCGTCGTGCGTCCAGCGCGTCGACCTCCGGTGGCGGCACCGTCCACACCGTCGGCGCTCGTGCGCCTTCCCATCGGATCAGCACCCTGCCGGTCGGTGCGGCGTACCGGAACCGGTTCGGATGCACGCCCAGGGCGGCTCCCGCCTCGGTGTCGGCCATCCGCCGACCGTCGAGGAACGCGTGCAGATCGGCGGCGATCTCCTCGGCTCGCTGCCGGCCACGGGCATCGTCCGGCAGCCGTCCGAGTGTGAAGACTGCGCGGTCGCGTGCCGGCACCACGTAGGTGCTGAACCGCGGGCCCCACAGCTGCACGAGCGACGGATCGTCGAGGATCGCCGGGTGAGCCCCGTCGACACGCGCGTGGATCGAGAGCAGCGCGGCGCGCGGCATGCTGTCCTGCAGACCGGCCCACGCCGCACGCCGGAGGGAGCTCGAGCCGGGTGGGAGCCGCTCGTCGAGCGCGCCGACCTGCCGACGAAACGCGAGGATCTGCGGCCGCGCGAGGTCGAGCCGAGGCCCGGTATGGAGCATTCGCGGACCCTAGCGGGGTCGGAATCACGGAGCAGCGGCTGACGCGGCTGTTCGGTTCCGAGGCGGGGCCGGCGATGTTCGCGCGGTCGCGAGCGTGACGGAGTGGCGTAGGACGAGTTGGCCATCCTCGGCGAGGCTTTGACAACCTGCCACGAACTCGGCCTCGAGCACAGCGCGCTGTTGTGCGTCCAGGCGGGCGGCGGGGGCGGCGAGCGGCGTGCTGCGCACGTACTGCCACATGAATTCTTGTGGCGGCGGGAGAACCACCGTCTTCTCGCTCGTCGAGACTTCCGCGTCGGCGAAGCCCGCGTCCGTGAGCAGGTCGCGGACCTCGCTCGGGTCGTCGAGCGAGAAGACCGCCTGCACGAAGGCGGCGACCTCGGGCCCGAGGTGGCGTGCCAGCGCCGCTTCGAGGACGCCGAGGATCGGCGGTATCGGTCCTGGCACGCTGAGGAGAAGACGACCGCCGGGCGTCAGCACGCGCTGGATCTCGCGCAGCGCCGAGACCTTGTCCGCGAAGAACTGGAGACCCAGCTGGCAGAACGCGACGTCGAACGTGGCGTCCCCAAACGGCAGCACCTCGGCGTTCGCCTCGTACCACTCGGTCGTCGCGTCGCCATGTGCGGCCGTGCGCGCGACCGCCAACATGCCCGGATTGATGTCGACGCCGGCAACCGTCCCGCCCGCGCCGACACGTTCGGCCGCGAGCCTCGTCACGACTCCTGTCCCGCAGGCGACGTCGACCACCCGTTCGCCCGGACGGAGTGCCGCGCGGTCGACGATCTCCGCCGCCAGCGGCGCGGGGATCAGGGGGACGAAGTAGCGCTCGTAATCTTCGGCTCCATTTGTGCCATATGCCTCGAAGGAGACCTGTTGCGTTGTCCCCTTCTCGCCGGACGCGCGGTCGGCGCCGATGATCCGTTCCGGGATGCCGACGGCGTGCTCCGTGCTCACCTGGAAGTACGTGTTCACACCTGCCTCGCCGATCAGCGCGTCGAGATAGCTCTCGACCGCCTCGAGGGACTCCGCCTCCCAGAGACAAACCGCTTCCGATCTGTCCTGGCTGGGGCAGAACTGCCGCCCGTAGACCCCGGCCGGGGCCTTCTCGGCGGCAACCTGCGACAGCGAGAAGAACCGTTCCGCGTCAGTAATCCGGTGTTTCGCGATGACATACACGGCGCCACCTCCTTCGCTCGATTACGTAACGACGTTAGGGGTGGCGCGTCGTCGGGACATCGCCGGGATCAACCAACCTGCGTGGCGCAGCGTCGGTGGTCATTTCTGACCACCGACGGCGGTTAGACGAGCTCGTGCGAGAACGCGAAGGCGCCGGCCGCGCTGCGGGAGGACACGCCGAGCTTGGAGAAGATGTTTTGCAGGTGCCGGGCCACGGTGTGCTCGCTGATCACGAGCGCCTCGGCGATCTCCCGATTGCTTCTCCCCGCGGCGACCAGGCGCAGGA
Organism: Actinomycetota bacterium; assembly: GCA_046732435.1. Classification (GTDB taxonomy): domain Bacteria; phylum Actinomycetota; class Thermoleophilia; order Gaiellales; family Gaiellaceae; genus JALZFG01. The sequence goes on along the minus strand of JBKPNC010000016.1, from coordinate 15,893 downwards.
CCTGCAGCTCACGCTCGCTGAGGCCGTAGGGCGAGGCGGAGGCAGCCTTCCGAAGCACCGCGTCGACCCGAGCGACATCCGGCCGGGCGCCCAGCCGAGCGAAGATCTCACGCGCGGCCTCGAGCTCGAGCACGGCCGTCTCCCTGTCGCGAAGCGCCCGGCACGACAGCCCGACCGACACACGAGCGCGCGCCGTCTCGTACGGAGCGCCGAGCTCCTGCCACACGCCGACCGCCGTCCGAAGCGCGGCGAGCGCGGCCTGCGCGTCGCCCTCGGCCAGGGCGGTCGCTCCGCGAGCCTGGGCGGCCATGGCACGCAGCACGTCGTTCTTCTGACGCTCTGCGATCTGCTCCAGCTCCTCGCAAGCGGCGCGCGCATCCTCGACCTGTGCGGACGCGAGCATGATCTCGACGTATGCGGGCAACAGCTCCGCGCGCTTCAGCGGCTCCGCGGTCTCGCCGACGACGCGGCGAATGATGCCGGCCGCGTCCGGCAGCTTCCCGTCGGCCAGGCGCAAGAGCGCCAGCCCCGGCTGCGGCTCGCACCCGCACCTGCTCGCCGCCCGAAACGCTTCCTCAGCCGCCGCGACTTCGCCACGAAGGCGATGGACCTCCCCCGCGCGGTAAAGCGCCTTGCCGTAAGCGAGCTCGTTGAGGACGCCCTGGGTGAATCGCTCCGACGCCTGCCGCGCTTGCGCGAGGGCGTCATCCCACGCGCCCTGTAGCTGCATGATCTCGGCGCGATGGATCGAGCACAACCCGTTGTGCGCGACCATCTCGGGCTCGCCCGCACACCACTCGGTGAGAGCCTCGGTCCACTCCTGGGCATGCCGGAGCTCATAGACGTTCCGGCAGAACGCAATCGTGTTGCAATAGACGATCCCGGTGACGATCGGCGACAGCTCGCCGGTGGCCACGGCGACGAGCGCTTCGTCCACGAGCCGGAGGCCGTCCTCGATCCGTCCCTGCTGGACGAGGGACCGACCCTGCTCGTCCCGCGCGAGCCAGACGAGGTCGGCGTCGTCGAATCGCTCGCCGATCCGTGCCGCCTCGGCCGCGGTCGCGTACCCCGTCTCGTAGTCACCGCCCGCCATCTGCTCCAGCCAGACCGGGATGAGGAGATACCCGCGCTCGACACAGTCCTGCCGCTCGTCGTCGAGCGCACGGTTCGCGCGCCCGAACCACCCCCTCGCACGAGCGAGGCGGCCGCGGAACAGCATGTTGTGGCCGATCCAGAACGCGCAGCGAGCGGCACGCGGCATGTCGCCGGCCTCGACGTACATGTGATGCGCGCGCTCCAGGCCGGAGACGTAGTCGTCGTCACGGCCCACCATGTACGCCGAACGGGCCAGCAGTTCGAGGTCCTCGGCTCCGAGCGGGACCGATTGATCGGCGCGGCCAAGCGCCTCGTACGCCACCCTCCACGCTCGCGCTTCGTACGACGCCCGACCCCGCACGAGCTCATCGACGGCCTTCACCATCGCTGCCAGAGAGTATGGAATCCTCGGCGTCGACTCCCACTCAGGGCATCGCGACGGGTATCTGCTCGGTGAGGACTTCCGGGTCGGCCTCCGTCACGAGGACGTTGTGCTCGATCCTGATACCGCCGAAATCGAGCATCTGCTCGGCGCGTTCCCAGTCGACCGCATCGCCGTACCGCTCGCGGAACTCGGGGTCGTGGATCAGCGCCGCGACGAGGTAGATGCCCGGCTCGACGGTGACGACGTACCGCGGCCGCAGGGGAAGGTCCATGCGCAGGCGGGGGAACTCGTCATCGGATCGCGTCCGGCCCGGCAAAATCTCGCCGGCGTCGCGGACGCCGAGCCCGACCATGTGCCCGATGCCGTGGGGGAAGAACACGGATTGGGCGCCCTGCTCGACCAGCGACTCGGGATCGCCACGCAGCAGGCCGAAGTCGGCGAGTCCCTCGGCGATGACGAGTCCGGCTGCCCGGTGAACGTCGACCCACTCCGTCCCGTCTGTGCACCGCGCGATCGCGGCGTCGAGCGCACGGCGGACGACGTCGTCCATTGCGTGCTGCTCGGGCGTCAACTCGCCCGAGGCGGGATAGGTGCGGGTGACGTCACTGGCGTAGCCCCGGTACTCGCCGCCGGCGTCGATGAGAACGAGCTCCCCGTCTCCCACCACGCGCGACGTCGGCAGCGCGTGGAGCACGGCGGCGTTCGGGCCGCTGCCGACGATCGTGTCGAACGCAAGAGCATCGGCGCCGCCACGGAAGAACGAGGCCTCGATCTCGATCTGCAAGTCGCGCTCGCTGACGCCGGGGCGAACGTGGGGAACGACGGCGGCGAACCCCGCCCTCGTCGCCGCCTCCGCACGACGCATGCGCTCGAGCTCGACGTCATCCTTCTCGCGGCGGATCTCGTTCAGCCCGGAGCGCAGCTCCGCCGTCAGGGTCTCGTCGGACGTGACCTCGGGCGGGGGAACGCCGAGGCAGGCGACGCGCCGCCCGCTTCGCGCCTCGAGCCAGGGTTCGAGCTCGTCGATGGGCGTCCCTTCGTCCAGTGCCGCCGGAATGCCGCCGCCCCACAGCCGCTCCTCGCGGCTCACCGGCACGACGAAGTCGACCCAGCCTGCGGACGGATCGAAGGCGAGGACGCCGCCGGGACGCTCACGATCCGTGAGGTAGAGGTACTCCGAGTGGGAGCGGAAGGGATACGTCGGGTCGCCGCGGCCCGGGATCGGTACCGGGACGCCGGCGCCGACGAGGACGACGGCGTCGTCGAGCTCCCAGCGCTTCGCCGCCGACCCCCGCCGCCGCTCGAGCTGCGCCGTGATTTCTCCGTCGACTGTCATCGCCGCAGAATCTCCGCCCCCTCGGAAAGCCATGTGCGCGCGCGGTCGACGTTGGGGCCGCTTGGGGCGAGCGAGACTGCGTCCAGCTGCAGCTCCGTCATCACGAGTAACGCGCGCCGGAGGTCAGGCTCGGTCAGCGCCTCCGCGATCCGTTCGGCGAGCCGCTCCGGTTTCACCGCGAGAGGCGCGACCCGCGTGGCGAGGCGCTTGGTCGTCGGCTTCCAGACCCGGTTGAGGGCATAGGTGATCGTGAGCACGCGCGTCGCGCCGTCGACAAGCCACTCGGCGAGCGCGAGGCGGTCATCGGGCCGGACGAGCGTCAAGAGCCCCGCGGGCGTGAAGCCGCCCCACGGAAGCGCCGCCTCCTCGATCTGCGCTGCCGCGAGCTCCGGCGGGTACTCGCGGAGCTGCTCCTGCCACTCCGCGAGCAGCCCGCCGGTGCGCAGCGGGACTCCGTGCACGAGCGCGTCGGCCGTCGACGGCATTTCGCCCGTGAGCAGTCTTCCGATCGCTGCATCGGCGTAGGGACGCGGCCACCACACCAGTTCGAGGGACACGCCGTCCCTGTAGCCGGACACCCGCCGCACCGGCCCACCCTGCGCGCCCCAGGTGTCGAGCCCGTCGAGACCGGCTGCACGCGCCAGCGCGAAGCAGCGCTCGAGCCCGAGTGGCTCCGGCGTCACCACGAGCATCTCGATATCGGAGACGTCGTCGGCCGCGCCACGGGAGACGCTGCCCGTCAACACCACCTCCTCGGCGAGGTCAGGCGGAAGCCCGTCGGCCACCGCCTGGGCGAGCATCCGCAGCTCCTCACTCCTGGTCGTCGCCACTGCCGGTCGGCGACGCGCGAGGTCTACTCGACGTCCTTCAGGAATGTCAGAACGCGTTGCTTGAGCAGCGTTGCCGCTTCCTCGTCGTAGTCCGGCAGGCTGCTGTCGGCGAACAGGTGGCGGTCGCCTGGATAGAGGAACAACTCCGCGCTGTCAACGGTTTCGGCGATCTCGCGCGCGGCGGGGAGGTCCTCGTCGACCCACTCGTCGTTCTCCATCATGTGGATCTGGAGCGGGACGCCCTGCGGCCACGAGTCCCCGAACTCCGACGGCGGAAAGGCAGCGCTGAAGAGCAGCGCCCCCTTCGCGCCTGGACGCGTCTGCGCGAGCATCTGCGCTGGCATTGCTCCGAGCGAGAACCCCGCGTAGACGAGCTCGTTCGGCAGATCCTGGGCAGCGTCGCGACCGCGCTCGGCGATCGTCCCGAAGCCAACCTCGCGGGCGTAACCCACGCCGTCGTCGATGTCGGCAAACGTCTTTCCGTCGTAGAGATCGGGGGCGTGCACGACGTGTCCGTCCGCCCGGAGGTCGTCCGCGAACGACAGAAAACCCGGGGTCTGACCCTGTGCGTGGTGGAAAAGCAGTATCTCGGCCATGGCCGGTAGTTAACACGGCCGGAGGGCCCCAAGGAAGCGTCCACGCTAGCCTCCGGTCGTGCGCGGGCGCGACGATTTGCCGATCCTCTCGTTCGCCTCGCCGCGCGAGTGGGAGGAGTGGCTGGCGGTGAACCACGCCGCCTCCTCCGGCGTCTGGATCAAGATCGCGAAAAAGGAGACCGGCATCGAGAGCGTGCGGTACCCCGAGGTGCTCGAGAGCGCGCTCTGCTTCGGGTGGATCGACGGCCGGCGTGAGGCGCTCGACGATCGCTACTTCCTGCAGCGCTTCACGCCGCGACGGTCGCGCAGCAGGTGGTCGCGGGTCAACCGTGACAAGGCCGAGCGACTGATCGCCGAGGGGAGGATGCGTCCGACCGGCCTCGCCGAGGTCGAGCGCGCCAGGGCAGACGGCCGCTGGGAGGCGGCCTACGGAAGTCAGCGCGACATCGACGTCCCCGACGACCTCCAGCGCGAGCTCGACGCGCGCCCGAAGGCCAGGGCGTTCTTCTCGGAGCTGAGCAGCCAGAATCGCTACGCGATCCTCTACCGCCTCCAGGACGCGAAGAGGCCCGAGACGAGGGCGCGGCGACTGGCGAAGTTCGTGGCGATGCTCGAGGCCGGCGAGACGATCTACCCGTAGCCGAGCGGCTCCTCCACCGCCTCCTCCTCGAGCGCGCGCGTCTCCAGCTCGCTGTCCGGATGGGTGAGCGTGAGCGTCAGGAGCAATGAGGCCATCATTGCGCCGGCGCGGGCTGCTCGCCGAAGGACGCGGCGACGTCTACTGAGCCGGGCCGTCGGCGAGGGCGACGGTCACCGTTTGATCGGCGCCGAACTGATCGGTGTAGGTGATCGTCACGTTGGCGCCCGGCTCCTTGGCCAGCAAGGCCTCGACGACCGAGCTCGACGAGGTGATCGGGTGACCGTCGATGGCGTTGATCACGTCGCCGGCTGTGAGGCCTGACGATTCCGCCGGGCTCCCCGAGACGATGCCCGCGACCAGTGCGCCCGACGACGAGAACCCACCATCGCCGGCCGGTTGGACCTGGATGCCCAGGAACGGCGTGCCCCCGACGTGAACGCGCGTCGACGATTGGCCGGACTCGATCTGCTTCGCGATCGACAGCGCCTTCGCAATCGGGATCGCGTAGCCATCCGTTGCCGCGGTCTCGTACGCCGCGTACGCGGTCGAGGCGGCCGTGTTCATGCCGATCACGTTGCCGGCGTTGTCGTAGAGCGGGCCGCCCGAGTCGCCGGGCTGCAGGCCGGCGTCGGTCTCGATCAGGCCGGTCAGGCTCTCGGAGCCGCCCTGGTCATCGCCCACGACGATCGACTTCTGGAGGCCGGTGACCGAGCCCCTGGCCGAGGCGAGCGTTCCGGTTCCCTGCGCGTTGCCGACGGCAGTGACGGCTTCGCCGACCGTGACCTCCGAGGACGCCGTGGGGGCGGTCTTCAGGTTCGACGCACCGGCCGCCTGGAGGAGCGCCACGTCATCGGCCACGTCATAGCCGACGACCCTGGCCGTGTACGCACGGCCCGTGCCGGGGACGACGATCCTGATCGAGGTCGCGCCGCGGATCACATGGTTGTTGGTCAGCACCTCGCCGGAGGAGGTCAGGACCATCCCCGTGCCTGCGGCGGACCCGCCCTGGTAGCCGAGCGTGGTGTTGATGATGACGGCTCCCGTCCCGACCGGGGACGCGCCGGACGAGCCCGTCCGCGCGAGCGCAACGCCGGCCGCGACGGCGATGGCGGCGAGACACGCCAGGACGAGCATGCAAATGCGGAAGCGCGTCCGCGTAGGACCGGCCCCGCTCATCGGCTGTTCGATTCCCGACTCCACCAATCCCAGTGTGGCGGACCGGCGTAAGAACGCGTTAAACGAGCGCTTGGAGTTTCCTGAGAAGCGGTCGGCGCAGCGTCGCCGTCTTCGACGTTCTCGAGGAGGAGCGCCAGCCGTGGGCACGCGGCAACGGTCCGGCGTGCCTCGTCGAGGAGGTCGTCCGGGACGGCCGATCGTAGCCCAGCGCGCGGAGCGATCCGCCGACTGTGGGGTCGACGAGCCCGCCGGTCTCGGCGGCGGCCCCGAGCGCCTCGGCCAGCAGCGGCGAGACGGCGACCGGGATTCCAGTCCGCGCATCGAGTTGCGCGAGTGTGAACGGCGACGGCGGTCGCGAGCGTCATGCAGCGACTGTCGCTCCGTGCGCTAAGAGTCTCCTGTGGCGCGCGTTGAGATCGCGTTAAGGGACGCCGCTCGAAGACCCGCCGCGTACGCTCCGCAGGTGACCGACCCGCGCGTGGAGCGCTATGCCGAGCTGCTCCTGGATACGTGCCTCGGCGTGCAGCCGGGCTGGCAGGTGATGGTGTGGAGCACGCCCTGGGCCCGGCCGCTTGTCGAAGAGGTGCTGAGGCAACTCGGCGAGCGGGAGGCGTACCCGCTTCTGCGCCTGACGTTCAGCGGCGGGCTCGTCTACCACCGCGCCTGGCTCAGGCACGCGCCGCTCGCGGCCATCTCGCAGCCCGCGTCGGTCGACGTGCACGCGCTGGAGCGCTGTGACGCGATCCTCGCGATCGCGGCTCCCGAGAACACGCGCGACGGCGCTGACATCGCCCCGGAGCGAAACAGCGCGGTCGAGGATGCGTACCGGCCCGCCACGGCTCGCCTGCACAGGAACGAGGTGCCCTGGCTGATGTGCTTCTACCCGACTCCCGCCCTGGCACAGGACGCCGGCATGACGCTGCCCGCCTTCGAGGACTTCCTCTACAACGCGTGTCTGATCGACTGGGATGCCGAGCACCGGCGCATCTCCCGCTACGCACAGCTCTTCGACGAGGCCGAGGAGGTCCGGATCGTCGGGAACGGCACCGATCTGCGGCTCTGGATCGCGGGCAGGAAGACGGAGGTCGACGCGGGCTTCGGAAACATGCCGGGCGGCGAGTTCTACGTCTGCCCGGTGGAGACCTCGGCCGAGGGGACGATCGCGTTCACGGAGTTTCCGGCCGTTCGGAGCGGGCGTGAGCTAAAGGGCGTGCGCCTCCGTTTCTCGGAGGGCCGTGTCGTCGCCGCGTCCGCCGAGACGGAGGAGGGCTTCCTTCTGGAGACGCTCGCTACCGACGAGGGCGCCCGCCGAATCGGCGAGCTCGGCGTCGGCTGCAATCCCGGGATCGACCGGTACATGGGCAACGTCTACTTCGACGAGAAGATGAACGGCACCGTCCACGTCGCCCTCGGCCTCGGCTTCGACCACGTCGGCGGCATGAACCGCTCGAGCATCCACTGGGACATCGTCAAGGACCTGCGCCGGGGCGGACGTCTCGAGCTCGACGGCCGCATCGTCCAGGAACACGGCGTGTGGGCCGTCTGAATCCCCGACGTGATCGTGGGCGCTGAGGGGCGCTCGCGCTAGTTCGCGGCCGGGTGGAGCCGCCATTCCCGCGTCCCGGCGAAGTCGTCGACCCAGATATCGCCGAAACCGGCTCGGACGACGAAGGGCAGGCCGGTGACGTGGATCGTGTCCGCAACGGCGTTCGTGGCCGGGTCGATGCGGGTGATCGTGCCGTCGCCCTGGTTCGGGATCCACTCGAGGCCCTCGGGCCCCCGGACTCCGTCGGCCGGCTTGCTGCCGACCTTGATCGTCGCCACGATCCGGTTGGTTGCCGGGTCGAGGCGTGTCACCGTGTCGTCCTGGTCGTTGGAGAGCCAGACGGTGTCATCGTGCGGATCGACGCACAGAACGCTCGACGACCCGGTGGCGATGGTCGTGACGCGGTTCGTCGTGGGGTCGATGCGAAACACCCTGTCGTCGCCCTGCGAGGCGACCCAGATCGAGCCCGCGCCGGCTCGGATGCAGGTCGGGGTGCCGCGGGTGTGGATGGTCTTCACGACGCGGTTCGTCTTCGGGCTGATGCGCGAGACCGTGCCTGCGGCGTAGTTCGACGACCAGGCCGAGCCGAACCCGAATGCCACATCCCACGGCGCCGCTCCGACGTGAATCTGCCTGCGGACTTTCAGCGTCCGAGGATTCAGCCGGGAGATCGTATTGCTCTTGTAGTTCTCGACCCAGAGTGAGCCCGCGCCGGCGACGATCCCGCAGGGGCCGATGCCGACGCGTACGCGCTTGACGACGCGGTTGGTCGTCGGGTTGATGCGAGCGACCGTGTCCGCTCCGTACTCGGCGAGGTAGAGGTAGCGCCCGAAGGCCACGGCGCCGCAGGGCTGCGATCTCGTCTTCACCTTGGCGACCACGGATGGGGCGCCTAGCATCGAGATTGCGAGGAGGGGGATCAGAATCGCGCGCATCGGTGGAATCTGAGATCCTGCGATTTCGTAGTAGAGGCAGAATAGTGCGAGATCGTAGGACTGTCAAATGAAAAATGCCGACGTCAAGCCGGGGCTCTTTCTGGAGCCATTCGTGGTTTCTCAGCTGGTCGGCTCGGTGATCGCGAAGGTCGTCGAGGGGAGCGGTCTGGTCGGGAAGGACTTCGCCGTCGTGAGCTCGCTGGCGATCTGGAGCGAGGCGACGCCCACCGAGCTCGCGAGCCTGCTCGGCATGCCACCCACGACGATGTCCTCGGTTCTCGGTCGGCTCGAGAAGCGCGGCCTTGTCGAGCGACTGCGCGATCCCGACGACGGTCGCCGCTACGTCCTGCGTCTCACCGAGGAGGGAACGCGCCTGCGCAACGCCGCGATCGAGCGATTCCCGGAGTGGCTCGATCGCGTCCGCCGACATCTCGGCGAGGACCCGGACGAGGTGCTGGAGCCGATGCGCCGTCTCGAGGGCGCCCTGCGCGAGGCGCTCGACGAACCGGCCCGCTAGGCCGCCCGGCGGACGGCGCCGTGAAGGTGCCGGTCGATCAGTGCCCGGGAGAGCTCCCGATAGCGAGCAGCGAGTCGACGCCGGTTGGCCTCGAGCTCGTCCCAGCCCGCACCTCGAGAGCGCAATGCCTGCCGCTCGGCGACAAGCTCGCGGATCGCATCCTGAAGACGTTCCACGCTAGCCATCTCGGCTCGGGCCTCGGGTCACGTAGACGTACGGGTGGTAGAAGGCGTCGATCGCCCTGGTCGGCGCGACGTCGACGAGGAGGCTGACGCCCGTCGTCATGCGCGGCAAGAGCCGATGCTTCGGCGAGTGCGCGGCCGATTGGCCGCCGCTGATGGCGTCCGCCAAGCTGCGGGCGGGCTCGGGCGTGAAGGCGTCTCTGCTCGGCACGACGAAGCGCAAGGACGGCCGGCGGCAGGTGACGTACAAGGGACACCCGCTGTACAGGTTCAGCGAGGACAGGAAGCCGGGACAGACGAACGGCGAGGGGATCAACGAGTTCGGCGGCGAGTGGGATCTCGTCTCGCCCGCCGGCGCGAGCGTCGAGATGGGCGCTGCGAGCGCAAGCGGCGGCGGCTGGTAACCGGGAGGTTACGGCAGCCGACGCCCGATCCGGTGGTCCCGTGGAATCGGATACGGTCGGTGAATCCCGCCACTTCTCGACCCGGCCCTGCGCGAAGCGACGATCCTCGTCCTCCACGAGCAGGGTTGGGACGGGCTCACGCTCGAGCGGGTGGCCGAGGTCGCCGGGCGGGCGCGCTCGACGCTCTGGCGCCGGGGAATCAACCGGGACGTGCTCGTCGGCTCGCTGATCGGCGAGGTGGCCTCGGACTTCCAGGCAACGATGTATCCGATCCTCACCTCGCCGGGAAGCGGCGCAGAGCGCCTCGAGCAAGCGCTCGAGGCGCTCTGCGCCCTGATCGACCGTCACCTCCCACTGATGCTCGCGACCGACGAGGTGTTTCACCAGCCTCCCCAGCCGAGCCAGCCGCCCGACTACCTGCGCCCGCTCATCCAGTTCCTGCGCGAGGGAGAGGGTGACGGGTCGCTCTCCCTGCGAGCCGACGTCTTCGAGTCGGCCGACATCCTCTTCAACGCCGTGGCCTGGCCCTACGTCCACCTGCGCGGGCGCCACGGGTGGGATGCCGAGCGAGCGCGGACGAGAATCGTCGACGTGGCGATGAGCTGGGTCACTCCTTCCGGCACCTGAGCTTCCGCGGCCGTCCGGTAGGTTCCGGCCATGGACGGGGACGACGGCTACTTCGGCGAGCCCATCGCCGCGCGGTACGACCAGTCCGCCGCGGACATGTTCGATCCGGCGGTCGTCGACCCGGCCGTCGAATTCCTCGCCGATCTCGCCGGCGGCGGTCGGGCGCTCGAGCTCGGAATCGGGACGGGACGGATCGCGCTCCCGTTGGCGCGGCGCGGGGTCCCGGTGCACGGCATCGAGCTGTCGAGAGCGATGGTCGCGCGCCTGCGGGCGAAGCCCGGCGGCGGGGAGGTCGGCGTCACGATCGGCGACTTCTCGACGACGACCGTTGAGGGGACCTTCGCGCTCGCCTACCTGGTGTTCAACACGATCGGAAACCTGACGACGCAGGCGGCGCAGGTTGCGTGCTTCCGCAACGTGGCTGCCCACCTCGAGCGGGGCGGCTGCTTCGTGATCGAAGTGGGCGTTCCCGAGCTCCAGCGCCTCCCGCCCGGCGACACCGCCCGCGTCTTCCACGTCGGCGAGGACGGCTGGGGCTTCGACGAGTACGACGTCGCGGCGCAACGCCTCACGTCCCATCACTTCCAGAGGGTCGACGGCCGGCTCGTGCATCACTCCCTTCCCTTCCGCTACGTCTGGCCCGCGGAGCTCGACCTGATGGCACAGCTCGCCGGGATGCGGCTGCGCGAGCGGTGGGAAGGCTGGAACCGCGAGCCGTTCACGAGCGACAGCCAGAAGCACGTCTCCGTCTGGGAGAAGCCGCGCTGACCCGCTGACCTCGCGCGGCTCTGACATCGCGCTGACGCGTCCTCGCGTCACTTGGCTTGACCTACATATGCCTATATGGGTATATAATGGTTCCGATGGCACGAGCAGCGACCACGACAGACGCGTTCAATGCGGTGGCGGAGCCCCGGCGGCGGCAGATCCTCGACCTCCTCGCCGGCGGCGAGCGGCCCGTGAACGACCTCGTCGACGCGCTCGGACTGGCCCAGCCGCAGGTCTCCAAGCACCTACGGGTGCTGCGCGAGGTCGGAGCGGTCGCGGTGCGTGAGGACGGACGCCGGCGGCTCTACCGGCTGAACGGCCGCGCGCTCAAGCCCATCCACGACTGGCTGACGAACTACGAGCGCCTCTGGTCGGAGCGGTTCGACGAGATGGACGCCGTGCTGGAGGAACTCGGGCAACGAAAGGAGGAAGGAGATGATCGAGGTGACGAACCGGCGTAGCGCGAAGCTGTCCCTCCCGACGGACGAGCAGATCCTGATCACGCGCGAGTTCGACGCGCCCAGGCACCTGGTGTACGAGGCGTTCACGACGCCCGAGCTGGTCAAGCGCTGGTGGCATGCGAACCGCGGCCGCATGACCGTCGCGGAGATCGACCTCCGCGTCGGCGGCAAGTGGCGGTACGTCATGGTCGCCGACGACGGAATGGAAGTCGGCTTCCACGGCGAGTACCGCGAGATCGTCCCCGACGAGCGGATCGTCTCGACGGAGGTCTACGAGGGCTTGCCGGAAGGCGTGTCCGAAGAGCAGGGAAGCACGCTGAACACGTCGACCTTCAGCGAGGCGAACGGGCGCACGACCCTGACCATCCTTGTGCAGGCGACGAGCAAGGTCGCCCGCGACGCGATCATCGAGTCCGGGATGGAGGACGGCCTCCAGGACGCGCTCGACCTCCTGGAGCAGGCCGCGATCGACCGTCGCTGACCGCGGTCTATCCCCAGGGAAGCCCGGCCCAGCTCGCGGGCGGGCCGGGCTTCCATTCCGGGAGCCCGGCATACGCCTCCGCCGGGGACGTCGTCTCGGTCTCGACGCCGGCGCCGTGGCGTAGCGCGAGCTCCGAGCGCGGGTAGACGATCCCTTTCTCCGGCCACCCCTTCCGGGCACCCGCCATGAAGATCACGCACGGGCCATCGCCGGCGCCGACGAACGCGTGCTCCGTGTTCGGCGGGCAGTGGACGAAGTCCCAGGCCCGCAGGCGCCGCTCCTCGCCCTCGATCAGCAGGACGCATTCACCGGCGAGGACGAGGAAATCCTCCTGGTTGGCCTCGCGGTGATACCGGCCGCCCGACTGTCCGGGTGCGAGCACGGCAATGGTGAAGCCGAGGTCCGGGAACGACACGTCGTCGCCCTCGATGACGCACGCGTCACCGCGCACCGTGTTCGTCACCCAGGCGGCCTCGGGGATGCTGACGACGAACCACCCGTCGGCGACCGGAGTCAGGCCGTACTCCAGCTGCTCGAGGCGGGCCTTCTCGACCATCGGCCTACCTTAATCTCGTCCTGGGGGCGGGTGTCCTTTCGACCGTTCGCCGTTCGTCTTCAGGGCGTTCGCGATCCACGAGCAAGGAGGAAACGGTGAAGTACATGCTGCTGATCCATCAGGGCGACACCCCGGTCCCGGGCACGCCGGAGTGGGACCGCCTCTCGGCGGACGAGCAGAAGGCGGTCTACTCCGACTACCAGGCCGTCAACCAGACCGAGGGCGTGACCCCGGGCATGTGGATGGAGTCCCCGGAGACGGCCACGACCGTCCGCGTCGGGAACGGCGCGACGCTGACGACCGACGGCCCGTTCGTGGCGGTGAAGGAGGCGCTCGGCGGCTACCTGTTCTTCGAGGCCGAAAACCTCGACGCGGCAATCGAGCTCGCGGCGCGTATCCCCGCCGCGCGGCTGGGCGGGGCGGTCGAAGTCCGCCCGCTCAAGGAGGGCTGAGCGGTCGCCCTCGACCAGGTGTTCCGTGACGAGTGGGGCCGCGTCCTCGCCGGCCTGATCGGCTTCCTCGGCGATTTCGATCTCGCCGAGGAAGCCGCGCAGGAGGCGTTCGCGATCGCGGCGGAACGCTGGCCCCGTGAAGGCACGCCGGCCAACCCGCGGGCGTGGCTGGTCACAACCGCCCGCAATCGGGCGGTCGACCGGCTCCGCCGCGATCGAACGCTCGCGGCAAAGACGCGCCTGCTCGAGGCGCGACCGACGGTGGAGGACACGATGGACGATCTGGAAGGGACCGCGATTCCGGACGAGCGGCTCGAGCTCCTCTTTACCTGCTGCCACCCGGCGCTCGCGCTCGACGCCCAGGTGGCGCTCACCCTGCGGGCGCTCGGCGGGCTGACGACGGAGGAGATCGCCCGCGCCTTTCTCGTCCCGGAGGCGACGATGGCGAAGCGGCTCGTCCGCGCGAAGGACAAGATCAAGGCCGCCGGGATCCCGTTCCGGGTGCCGCCGGCGCACCTGCTGCCCGATCGTCTCGTCGCGGTGCTGGCCGTCGTGTACCTGATCTTCAACGAGGGCTACGGCGGGCGCGGCGATCTGGCGAGCGAGGCGATCCGGCTCGGCCGAGCGCTCGCCGAGCTGATGCCCGACGAGCCCGAGGTCCACGGCCTGCTCGCGCTCATGCTCGTCAACGACGCCCGGCGCGACGCCCGCTTCGCCGGCGGGACGGTGGTTCTGCTGCGCGAGCAGGATCGATCCCTCTGGGACGTCGCGCAGATCGAGGAGGGGAAGGGCGTGCTCGACCGCGCACTGGCGCTCGGTGGTGAGGGCCCGTACGTCCTGCAGGCGGCAATCGCCGCGCTGCACGTCGATGAGCACCCGGACTGGCCGCAGCTCGCGGCGCTCTACGGCCGGCTCGCGCGGGTTACCGGCTCCTCGGTGGTGGAGCTCAACCGGGCTGCTGCGCTTGCCGAGGCTGGTGAGGTCGAGCTCGCCCTCGCCCTCGTCGACGGTCTCGAGCTCGACCGCTACCACTACCTGCACGCGACGCGCGGCGAGCTGCTGCGGCGGCTCGGACGACCCGACGACGCCCGCGCGGCGTACGACCGAGCGCTCGAGCTCGTGCACTCCGACCTCGAGCGGCGCTTTCTCGAGCGGAAGCGCGCGGAGCTCGGGGACTGACCCGCTGCGGGCGGACGCACCACGTTCCGTAGTCGCCCGCAACGCGAATCCGGGAACGTACGAATGCGCCGTTCGTGCCGACAGAAGAACGTCCGGCCGCAGCCGGCGGCAGAGTGTCGTGCCCGAGAGGAGGAGCGGTGGACGGTCCTGAGCGACGCGAGTTTCTGATCTCGAAGGGGTGGATCCAGGTCGTCTGCCTCGTCGTCCTCTGCGGCTTCTTCGTGCTCGGGCTGCTCGTGTACCGCACGTACATGGCGCATCCGCCCGTGCCGCCGCGCGGGTCGTCGACCAGAACGGGCGTGTTCTCTTCACGGGCAGCGACATCAGCGCCGGGCAGCGAGTCTTCCTCCACAACGGCCTGATGGAGTACGGCTCCGTCTTCGGCCACGGCGCCTACCTCGGCCCCGACTACACGGCGGACTACCTACGGCGGTCCGCCAACCTCGTCCGCGACGCGTACGGCGGACCGCGCTCCGACGCCGCTGCCCGGAGGACGATCGCGGACATGCGCGCCAACCGCTACGACGCGAAGACCGGAACGCTCAGGCTCAGCGCGGCCGAGGCCGCCGCGTACTGCCGGCTCGTCCCGCACTACAGCAACTTCTTCTCCGATCCCAGGACCGAGCACGGCCTGCGGCCCGAGGGCGATCACGAGTCCGACGCAGCTTCGTCAGCTGACGGCGTTCTTCGCGTGGACCGCCTGGGCGGCTGCAGCGAAGAGGCCCGGCCACGCCTACTCGTACACGAACAACTGGCCCTCCGAGCCCCGGGTTGACAACAAGCCGACCCCAAACGTCATCGTCTGGTCGGTGCTGTCGCTGATCGCGCTGCTCGGCGGCATCGGGCTCCTGTTTGCCGCGTTCGGCCGGTGGGGACGCCTCCTCGGCTGGCACGGCCGCGAGCAGGCGACGCTGACCTTTCGTTCGCCCGGCGACGTCGCGCTGACGCCCGCGCAGCGCGCGACCGCCTGGTTCTTCTTCGTGATGGCGGCCCTGTTCCTGATCCAGACGCTCGTCGGCGCGGCCTCGCAGCACTACCGCGCCGAGATCAGCGACTTCTTCGGCGTCGACCTCGCGCGGGTCTTCCCGTACAACCTGATGCGCACCTGGCACGTCCAGCTGGCGATCTTCTGGGTCGCGACCGCCTTTGTGGCAGCCGGAATCTTCCTGGCGCCGATGATCGCCCGGCGGGAGCCCCGAGGCCAGGGCAAGCTCGCCTTCGCCCTCCTCGGCGCGCTTGCCGTCGTCGTCTTCGGAATGCTCGTCGGCTCGTACCTCGCCGTCCACGGCGTGCTCCAGGACGTCGCCGCGAACTGGTTCGGCCTCCAGGGGTTCGAGTACCTCGACCTCGCCCGCCTCTGGCAGATCCTGCTCACGGTCGGTCTGGTGGTCTGGGTGGTGATGCTCTATCGGGTGCTGCGGCGACGTCTCGCACGCGAGCACCCGGGCAACATGCCCTGGCTCTTCTTCCTCGCAGCCTGCGCGATCCCGGCCTTCTACGCGGTGGGTCTGATCGCGCGCACGGGCGACAACTTCACCACGACCGAGTTCTGGCGCTTCTGGGTCGTGCACCTCTGGGTGGAGGACTTCCTGGAGCTGTTCACGACCGTGATGGTCGCGTACATGTTCGTGCTGCTCGGCGTCGTGCGCGAGCGGATCGCGCTGACGGTGGTGTTCCTGGACATCGTCCTCTACTCGGTCGGCGGCGTGATCGGGACGATGCACCAC
>JBKPNC010000015.1:0-17279 GCA_046732435.1 Actinomycetota bacterium | reverse complement strand
AGGTGCGTCTCGTCGGCCAGGATCCCGAGCTCGTCTACATCCACGAGGAGGAGCCCGCGTCGCGGCCGATCGGTGGCGACGAAGCCTTCACCGCCCGCATCACGCTGCGGCTGCCCGACGGCCTAAAGCGCAGCGTCGAGGCGGCGGCGGATCGCGAGGGTGTCTCCGTGAACACGTGGCTCGTGCGCGCGCTCTCCCGCGCAGTGCACGGGCCGAGTCGTCGTGCCTCGGGCAACCGGCTGACCGGCTTCGCGAAGAGCTGAAAGGAAAGGAGGGAGAGAGATGGCGTTCTTCCATCTACCCGTTGGCCACGCAGAGTGGCGCGTCGACCGGCGTGACCCCCGCCCGTCATGGGTCGCGGCGGAGTCGATGCCGCGCCGCCGTAACCATCCGAGGAGGAAGCGGTGAGGACGGAGACGTTCAGCACGCCCGGGCCGCTCACGCTCGACCTCCGCGTCCCCGCCGGGCGCGTGGAGGTGCAGGCGGCGGACACGGACGAGACCGTGGTTGAGCTGGAGGCGCTGCGAAACAACGACTCCTCCATCGCCGCCGTCGAGGAGACGCGGATCGAGTTCCGCGAGCGGGCGGCCGGCGGTCAGGAGATCCTCGTCGACGTGCCGAGCGACCACCGTGGGATCGCGCTCGGCGGACTCCGCATCGGCGTCGTCCGCGCGCCGGAGGTGCTGGTCCGCGTCAACTGCCCGCACGGCGCGCGATTGCAGGGTCAGACCGGTTCCGCCGACTTCGACGCGAACGGCCGATTCGGCTCGTCGAAGATCTCCGCCGCGTCAGGTGACGTCGACATCGAGGAGATCGAGGGCGAGGCGACCGTCAGCACGGCAAGCGGCGACGTCGAGCTCGGCGTGATCCACGAGCGCGCGAGCGTCAACACGGCGTCCGGGGACATCGGCATCGGCCGGATCGGCGGCGACGGGGAGATCAACCTCGCGTCGGGCGACCTCGTCGTCAATACCGCCGAGGCATCGCTGAACGTGAACAGCGCGTCCGGCGACGTCGTCGTCCGCGACGCGGCGGCATCGGTGACGATCAAGACGGCGTCCGGCGATCAGCGGCTCGACCGCGTCGCCCAGGGCGAGGTGTCGCTCCAGTCCGCTTCGGGTGACATCCAGGTGAAGGTGCGGCAAGGTACACGCGTCTGGATCGACGCCCGCTCGCGGAGCGGCGACACCACCTCCGATCTCGACGTCGGCGATGAACCGCCCGCCGAGGAGGGACCGACCCTCGAACTGCGCGCGAACTCGATGAGCGGCGACATCCACATCGGCCGAGCCGCCTAGCAGACCAGTCTCAGCGACCGACAACGAGCCCGCAAACCGTCGGGTGTGGCTCCGCCTGCGCCCCAACCACCCGGGAGGTGAACCAGTGATGCTGCGCAACCGCTCATTGCTCGCGCTCTTCGCCGCGGAGACGGTGTCGACGACCGGATCGCAGATGACCTGGCTCGCGCTGCCATGGTTCGTCCTCGTCACCTCCGGTTCGGCGACGCGGATGACCCTGGTGATGGCGGGTGAGCTGAGCGGTCTCGCTCTGCTCGGCCTTCCCGGCGGTCGCGTGCTGGAGCGGCTCGGAGCTCGGCGCACGATGCTCCTCTGCGACGGCGCGCGGGCGCCGCTGATGACGCTCGTGCCCGTGCTCCACTGGACGGGCGGCCTCACGTTCCCGGCGCTGGTCGCGGTCGCGTTCGGACTCGGCTGCCTGAGCGCCCCGTACTTCGCGGCGCAGAAGGTGATCTTGCCCGAGTTGCTCGGCGAGGACGAGGGCCTGATCACTCAGGCCAACGCGGTCTTCCAGGCGGCGAACCGCATCACGATCCTTCTCGGCCCCGTGCTCGCGGGCGTCCTGATCGGACTGATCGGCGCGGCGCCGGTGCTGCTCGTCGACGCCGCCACGTACGCCGTGTCCGTCATGCTCGTCGCCGTCTTCGTCCCACGCGGTACGCGCGAGCTCGACGAGCAGCAGCGGACCTCCGTTCGCGCAGGTCTTCGGTTCCTACTCGGCGATCGCCTCCTGCGCGTCTGGTGGCCGGCGTTCGCTCTCGGCGACGCGGCGTGGACGGCGTTCTTCGCGTCGATCCCGGTGCTTGTCATCGCCCGCTTCGGCGACCATCCCGCGATCGCCGGCTGGCTCGTGGCGTCGTTCGGCGTCGGCGCGGTGGCCGGCAACCTGATCTCGTACCGCTTCCTGACGCGTCGCGTGGAGGGGCTGACGGTAATCGCCGTCTGCGTCATGGGTCAGGCGTTGCCGCTGTGGCTCCTTCCGCTGCCGGTGCCTGCCTGGGCACTCTCCGGAGCGATCGTCGCCTCGGGTGTGGCAAACGGGCTCGTGAACCCGCCCATCCACTCGATCTCCACACTCCGCATTCCGGCCGCGCTCCGCCCCACCGTGATGACGACGGCGATGGTGCTGTGGGCGCTCGTGAACCCGCTCGGCCTCTTCGCCGCCGGTCCGGTCCTCGACGAGTTCGGCACGACGCCCGTGCTCGTCGCCTTCGCGCTCACCCAGACGATGATGATGGCCGTCGTCGGCCTCGCAGCCGCGCGCGAGCGGGGGGTCCTGATCCAGCGGGCGCTGGAGGCCTGATGGCCGGTTCCGTCCTGCGCAGCCGGCCGCTGTTCGCGCTCTTCACGGCGGAGGTGATCTCCGGCTCCGCCGCACGAATGGGCTTCGTGCCGCCGTGATGACGTCCGTGACGGAAGCCTGATCAGCCAGGCGGTGCCAGGCGCGCCCAGAGGTTGTCGAGTAGCTTGCGGGCGAGTGGCTGTGTGGCGGAGCCGCCGAGGGTGAAGGCGCCGAACGCAAAGACTTTCGCGCCGCGCCGCGTCTCGTAGTACGTCATCTGCGCGGTCACCGAGCGGCCGAAGATGTGCGGGATCTGTGCCAGGACGACGGTCCCGCGCGGCGACGAGCGCGCCCGCCCGTCGACCTCGATGCCGAAGTGACCGAAGCGCGATCCGTTGTGGAGGCCCGTGTCGGCAAAGAGCCACGGCGCCATCCCGGCCCGCTCGACGGTGTACGGCGCCTGATGGCGCCCTCCGTCGTTTCCGCGGTACTGGACGCCGACCAGCTCCGCCTCCGGGCGGCCGAGCTTGCGCCACGGGTGGATGCGACGGAGCGTCTGACCCCTCGCCGCGACGCGCCAGTAGAAATTGTCGGCAGAGAGGAAGGCCAGGCTGCCGCCGAGGTTGCGGAAGCGCCGGACGATCGCGTAGACGCGTCCCGTCACGTATTCCTCGTGCCCGGGGAAGACGACGAGGTCGTATGCCCGTCGCAGGCGGTCGCCGGTACGGAAGCGCGCGAGGTCGGGGTCGGCGAGGTACTCGACCGCGTGTCCCGACCACGCGAGCCAGTGCAGGAAGCCGAGGTCGTAGGAGCGAAAGAACGGCGGGACGCCGCGGTGCAGAAACGGCCGCTGCAAGCCGATCCGGAGCACGGCAGGATGCGCTTGCGGGCCGGCGTACCAGGTGTCTCCCCAGCCGTTGCCGTCCGCGTCATAGAAGTTGTACGCCTGCCACGTGTTCGTCGGCAGGACGACGGCGACGCGGGCGGTGCTTCCGAACGGCGTGGGACGGACGACGAATGGCGCGTAGCCGACGCGACCGTCAGGAGCGGTTAGCTTGGCGTAGTAGAAGCCGCTCGGGACATCGGGGAGGCGGATCGGGACGATGCGAGGGCGGTTCGTCGAGTGCCAGTCGACCTCGAGCGGACGGGAGACGCGTTCGCCGTGCATGACGTCGGACGACCGGGTCGCGCCGAATTCCGGGCCGGAGCGGGCGAACTGCACCTCGAGCGACGGCGCGTCGGTGGCGATCCAAAGCAGTGCGTCCGCGCCTGCCGAATAGCTGGGCTCGAGGAAGGCCGCATCGACCCCGAGGAGGCGGATCACCGGTGCGTCTCGGCCCAGGTGAGGGGTTGCGCGACCGTAGTCCGCCGTCGCCCCGTCGACGCCGCGGACGAACAGGCGGACGAGATACGTCCGCGGCTCGCGCTCCGCTGAGGGTGTCCAGGTCAACGTGTGCGGGCCCGGCCCGAGCCGGTACGTGTGCGCGTAGACGGCCTCGGGCCGTCGCAGCGTTCGACAGATCGCGAGCCGCACGCGGGCCGACTCGCGGAGGCGGAAGTGGATCTCGGCCGAGTCGCGAAGCCCGTCGCCGTTGGGCGTGATCGTCGTCAGCCAGGGGCGGTCGCCGGCGAAGGGCGCACCGCCGTTCGTCACGGCGAGGCCGGCGAGCGGGGTCAGACCCCGGTCCTGGCCTGCGACCGGCGCCGCGCCGGCCGCGGCCAGCGCGACGGCGACGAGGAAGCCTGCTGCGACTCGCTGCATGCGCCGATTTTCCGCTTTGCAGCGGCCGGAGGAAAGGTCGACCGAGCGCCGGCCGGCCTAGCCGCGTTCGGCGATCTCGTTCGACTTCGCGGTCAGCGCGGAAAAGCCGGCCTGGAGGAAATCGTTGGCACCCGCGGCGCTGAGCGTCCAGGTGAGGATGCGCCCGACGCGGGGGGAGAGCACCTGTGCGACGCCGAGCCCAGCCGCCGTCCACGTGCCGACGCACCGCGTGCAGGTCACCAGCTCGCCGATCGCGCGGCGGAAGCCGTCGGGGGCGGGGTCCTCCCCGCCGGCGTGCGCGTGCCCGGAAACGAACGGCTCGCGCAGGAAGCTCGTCACCTCGTCGTGCGCAAGCGTGTGCGCCGCCTTGAACGTTGCGGCTGCAAGGGTGATCAGGTCGAGAGCATTGTGCTCGCGCGGGTCGCGACCGAGCATCTTGGCGAGCCCGCTGGTGGCGGCAAGGCCGGCCACGAACACGCCCATGATCGCGGCGTAGGCCTCGTACGGCGGTCGGTCGGTCTCGACGGCCACGACTTCCGCTGTTCCCCGGCAGCCGGTTGTCACACATCCGGCTACGCTCGGTCATCGCGTACAGGCGCCCGTAGCCCATGAGGTAGAGGTGGTACGTAACTCCCCGGTTCAGGAACGGACGACCGAGCCGCGCCGTGTCGCCCCGCACGTACCAGGTATCGCCAACGCCGTCGCCGCTGTCGCCGCGGAAGTTGTAGGCCTGCCAGGTCTGCGTCGGCATCACGACGGCGACGCGCTCTCACGACCGAGTACGCGAGGGCGGAGAACGAACGGCGCGAAGCCGACCCGGCCGCCCGCCGCCGTCAGCCGCGCGAAGTACACGCCGCTCGGCCAGTTCCCGATTCGGACGTGCAGGACGCGGCCGGGCCGGACGTTCCGACCCATGACGGTCCGGTGACGGGGACGCCCGCATGATGTCGTTCGCGTTCGTCTCCACGCGCTCGAGCCCGCAGCGCGTGAACTGAATCGTGACTTCGCGCGCCGTCGAGTAGAAGACGAGCCGCGCCGGCTGACCGGGGCGGTAGCCCTCTCGCGGGAACGCGGCGGTGACCGTCGGACGCGTCGAGTCGCGCTGCGTCGCGTCGCGGCCCTCGAGTGGCGCGGAGCTCGTGCGCATGCCGTTGAGGGTGAGAAGCACCGCCGCCGACAGAACGAGAGGCGCCCGCCGGAGGGCGGGCGCGTCGATGTGGGGTCAGGCCCCGGGTTACACCTACGAACCGTTGCCGGTCCAGCCGGGCCGGTTGTGGACGAGGAAGCGCTGGCTGAACGAGCTGTGGTTGCCACGCGTGTCGACGGCGGTGACCACGAGGTCGTAGACGCCGTCCCGCAGCTGCCGGGTGTCGAACGGCTCCGGCGCGAGCTTGAAGACGTACGTGCCGCGCAGCAGATACGAGTAGTGCGAGCCGAACACGGACATGTTCTGGTACGTCCCGCGCGCGTAGGTTCCCCAGAAGGCGGCGTTCGCGGGCTCCGTCCGGCGGACGTCGCGCGCGATGCGATCCCGGACGACGACCTTGCCGTTGGAGCGCTGGATCCGCCAGGTGATCACCGCGGGAGTGACCGGGAGGTTGCTCCAGATTCCGTGGACGCGCATGGCAGGCATGTCGTGCGCCGTCGCGAGCAGCAGCACACGACCTCGCAGAAAGTTCGGAAAGGAATCGCTGCCCGTCTCGTTGCGCCGGAAGGCGATCGAGTCGACGCGCGGGCGGGTGTGATCCTCGTACGGCGCGATCTCGCCGGGGGCGAGCGGGTTCACGACGCGTCCGTCGTGATAAACGGTCATGTGGACGTGGCCGCACTCGTGCTTGATCCGCCCGAGGACGGTCGCATCCGCCTCGACCGTCTGGCCGGTGCGGACGGCCGGCGTGATGTGCCAGTACTCGAAAACGCGGTCGCCGGCTGAATGCACGCGAACCCACTCGTGGCTGACGGCGACGACCTCGCCCGACATGACGGGGTAGACGGCGGTTCCGTCGGGAGCCGAAATGTCGATTCCCTGGTGGAACGAGAAGCTGCCGTCGCCATGCAGGACGCCGTGCATCGTGGGCGGAGCCGAGAAGACGGTTCGCGGGTCTCCGAAGTTGCCGCGGACCGGGTGCGCCTGGTGGAACGGCTTCACCGGCCAGCCGTAGCTGCCGGAGACGCTCGCGCTGGACGACAGCGCCGGCGAGACCGCTTTGGCGCCGGCCGCGACGATCGCGGTGATGAGAAGGACGAGGACGATCGGGCCGCGGCGAGTGATTCGCCGCGTATGTCGGTTCTGCGCTGTAGTGGTCATGCCCCGACGCTCGAACCGACCGGCAATCGGGCCTCCACAGGTCACAAACAGGCGGTTAACAAGGACGCGTGCCGCTCGGGGTGCTACAAACGGCACATGCGCCACGAGTTCCGGCTGCTCGGGCCGCTGGAGGCCCTCCGTGACGGCGAGCCCGTTGCCCTCGGAGGCCGGCGCGAACGGATGCTGCTCGCGATCCTGCTCGTGCACGCGAACGAGGTCCTCTCGACCGACCGGATCTTCGACGAGCTCTACGCCGGGGAACCGCCGCCGACGGCCGCCTCGTCGATCCAGAACGCCGTGTCGCGCCT
Source organism: Actinomycetota bacterium (assembly GCA_046732435.1). GTDB lineage: Bacteria > Actinomycetota > Thermoleophilia > Gaiellales > Gaiellaceae > JALZFG01. Next base: position 10,321 of record JBKPNC010000015.1, on the reverse strand, counting down.
ACGGAGGTCGCTCGGGTCGGCCCTGATCGAGACTCGCGCGCCGGGCTACGCGTTGACGGTGCCGCCGGACGGCCTGGACTCGCTCCGGTTCGAGCGACTGCTGACGAACGCGCCGACGGACGCGGACGCACGCGCTGACGCGCTGTACGAGGCCCTCCAGCTCTGGCGCGGCCCGCCGCTCGCGGACTTTGCCTTCGAGCCGTTCGCGCAGGCCGAGATCGCGCGACTCGAGGAACTCCGGGTGGCCGCGCTCGAGGAGCGGATCGATGCGGATCTCGCTCTCGGCCGGCACGCGGTGCTCGTCGGCGAGCTCGGATCGCTGATCGCCGAGCATCCTTTCCGCGAGCGCCTGCGCCGCCAGCTCATGCTCGCGCTCTACGGTGCCGGCCGCCAGGCCGACGCGCTCGAGGCCTTCCAGCAGGCCCGCCGCACCTTCGTCGACGAGCTCGGCATCGAGCCGAGTCCCGCACTCCGAGAGCTCGAGCGCGCGATGCTGCAACAGGACGCCGCGCTAATGCCGGCTGCGCCGCCCGAACCGACCGCGCGCGCGGCCGTCCCGGTCGATCGCGCCGAGCGGCGCCAGACCGTGACCGTCCTGTTCGCCGACATCGTCCATTCCACGCGACTGGCGCGCGCGCTCGACCCCGAGGCGCTGCGCGAGGTGATGGCGCGCTACTTCGCCGTCGTGCGGCGGGTGCTCGAGCGGCATGGCGGCAGGGTGGAGAAGTTCATCGGCGACGCGGTCATGGGCATCTTCGGCGTCCCCCGCGTGCACGAGGACGACGCGTTGCGCGCCGTCCGCGCGGGTTCGGCCATCCTCAATGCGCTCGCCGAGGTCAACCCCGAGCTGGCGACGGGGTGGGGCGTCGAGCTCGCGGTCCGTATCGGTGTCAACACGGGCGAGGTGGTGACCGGCGGCTCTGACCAGCTGCTCGCTACCGGAGAGGCCGTCAACCTCGCCAAGCGGTTGGAGGAGGTCGCCCAGACAAACGAGGTCCTCGTCGGAGAAGCAACCTGGCGCCTGGTTCGCGAGGCGGTCGACGCCGAGCCGGCCGAGCTCGGCGCCCGCGATTCCGAGATCGGACCGGCATGGCGCGTGATCAGCGTGCGGGATGTGCCGCCGTTCGCCCGTCGGCTGGAGACGCCGATCGTCGGTCGCGCTCGCGAGCTCGAGCGAGTCCGGCACGCGTTCGACCAGGCGGTTACCGCTCGGCGAGCGCAGCTCTTCACCGTCCTCGGGCCGGCCGGGATCGGGAAGACGCGGCTCGCGCTCGAGTTCGCCACCGCAGTGCGGGGTCAGGCCCTCGTGCTCAGGGGGCATTGCCCGTCCTTCGGCGAGGCGCTGACGTACTGGCCGCTCCGCGAGCTGGTCGAGGAGTGGGGTCAGGCCCCGGACGAGTTCGGCCGGCTACTCGAGCACGGCCGAGCAGAGGAGATCCTCCCCGCCACCCGGGCCTTGTTCGAGGGGCTGGCGCGCGACCAGCCGCTCGTGGCCGTCCTCGAGGACCTGCACTGGGCTGAGCCGACGTTTCTCGACCTCGTCGAGTACCTGGCCGAGTGGCTGGAGGCGCCGGTCCTGCTGCTCTGCCTCGCCCGGATGGACCTCCTGGAGGATCGGAAGACGTGGGGCGGAGGCCTGGCGAATGCGACGTCGCTGCTGCTGGAGCCCCTGTCCGCGGACGAGTCGGAGTCGATGGTTGCGGCGCTGCTCGGGGCATCGACCCTCGACGAGCCAGGCCGCGCACGCGTGGTGGAGGCGGCCGAAGGCAACCCGTTCTTCGTCGAGCAGTTGCTGAGCGCGATCCTGCTCGGGGAAGCCGAGGACCTCCCGCCGACGATCGAGGCGCTGCTCGCCGCGCGGCTCGACCGGCTCGGCCCGGGCGAGCGTGCGGTCGTAGAGGCGGCCGCGGTCGCCGGCCGGGAGTTCACCACGGGCGCGGTTGTCCACCTGGTACCGAGCGGGGCGGCAGCGTCGGTCGACCGCCACGTCGCGAGCCTGATCCGCCGTGAGCTCGTCCGGCCGTTCCGATCCCCGCTCCTCGGCGAGGACGCGTTCGCCTTCCGCCACGTCCTCGTCCGCGACGCCGCCTATCGGTCGACGCCGAAGACCCGCCGCGCCGAGCTCCACGAGCGGTTCGCCAAGCGCCTCGACGAGCGAGCTTCCGGGCAGGACGAGCTCGTCGGCTACCACCTGGAGCAGGCGTACCGCCTCCAGGCGGAGCTGCACCAGGTCGACGAGCGTGCGCGCCGGCTCGCCGCGTCGGCGGGGGACCGGCTCGCCGACGCCGGCATCCGCGCCTGGAAGCGCGGTGACGTCCCGGCGGCGGTCAACCTGCTCGGGCGGGCAACCTCGCTTCTGCCGGATGGCGAGCGGCGCCGCGAGCTTCTCTGCGAGCTCGCTCTCGCCCTGCGGTCAGCAGGCGAGTTGCGCCGTGCGCGGGATCTGCTCACGAGGACAGTGGAATCCTCGAGCGCCGGCGGCGACCGACGCCTCGAACTCCGAGCCAGCATCGAATTGGCACACCTGGGTCTCTTCAGCGACCAGGAGGTGGAGGCGGCGGACTTGATCCGGCTCACCGATGCGGCTATCCCGGTTTTCGAGGCCGTGGGCGACGATCGCTCGCTCGGGCGGGCCTGGCTGTCAGTCGGCGAGGCGTACGGCGCGCACACCTCCCAGCACCGCGCATGGCAAGAGGCGGCGGAGCGTGCCCTCGTTCATTACGAGCGCGCGGGCTGGCCCATCTCGACGTGTGTCGCCCACGTCGCAGCCGCTCTTTACCACGGCCCGACGCCGGCAAGCGAGGCCATCGATCGTTGCAAGTCACTCTCCCTCTACGTTCGCAGGAACGAGCCGCGGCACGCGGGCGTGCTCCTCGTCGTGGCAGGGTTGGAGGCAATGCGCGGGAACGTCGACGTGGCCCGCCGCATCTTCGATGAGGCCCGTGGGACGTACGAGGAGCTGGGCCAGCGCCAGAATGCCACTGTCGCCACCGCCTGGGCCAAGAGTCAGATCGAGCTTCTGGCTGGCGAGCTCGATGCGGCAGCCGAGGTGCTGACGGCAAGTTGCGCCCGCTTCGAGGACATCGGTGCACGTGAACCGCTCGCCACAGCGGCCGCCGATCTCGCCGACGTGCTCTATATGCAGCGGCGTGACGAGGAAGCGGAGCACTGGGCTCTAATCTCGGAGAGGCACGCCCGGCCGGACGACGTCAGCGCTCAGTTCTTATGGCGGTGCATCCGTGCGAAGCTCATGGCGCGTCGCGGGACGTTCGAGGCGGCGGATGCGCTCACTCGGGAGGCCGTGGCCCTGGTCGAGCGAACCGATGCCCTGAACCGGAATGCGAAGGTTCTGCTCGACCGGGCAGAGGTGGTGCGATCGCAAGGTCGCTCGGAGGAGGCCATTCCCCTCGTCGAGCGGGCGCTCGATCTCTACGAACGGAAGGAAAACCGCGTCGGAGCCGACTTGACGAAGCGGTTGCTCGAGGAGCCGGCGCCCGCCTGAGGACGATTCGGTCCACGCGAAAGGCCCCTCGAGGGCTCTTTCGCGTTGGTGCATGGGGCCGGCTCACGGCCCGCAGGTCCCGCCGCACTCGCCGGCGTGCGCCGTCGTCGGCCCGCCGACCAGCGGCGCCACCGGCGCAGCGCCTGCGAGCAGCGCCGCGGCAACGAGCGCCAGCGCCAGCCGCCCGCGCGCCTTGGATGCCTTTGCGCGCATGGTTCACCTCCCTCCGCCGTCGTGCTCTGCACGCCAGCGGGGCTCGCAGCCCTCTCGGCGGAAGGCCTCGACCGCGGCGAGGTAGCGCTCGATCTCGTTGATCAGCGCCTCGCGGCCGGTGGTCTTCCTCTTCGTGGTCTGCGCCTCGCTGGCCATGCAGGCCACGCTCGGCGGAGGCCTCAACAGCGCCTTAAGCGCCGGCTAACAAGCGACTCACGGCTGCGCGCCCGGCCTCTCCGGTTAGAGGCTCGTTACCGGCCGGGTCAACACTCGCCGCAGTCGCGAGCACGAGAGAGGAGGAATCATGATGCGACTTCTATGTGTGAGCGTGGTGGCGGTCGGCCTCGTTGCGGGGGTGCTGGCCGGCAGTGCGGCGAGTGCGGGCAGCGCGGCGCCCGTCAGGTACACGGCGTCGTACTCCGACCCGCTCTTCGGCAACGTGAAGTGCGTCGGTGTGCATCTCACGGGCAAGAACGGCACCGCGACGTCCGGTGGGGTGGACGAATTCGTCTGCACGATCAGCAAGCGCCTGACCCCGGGCCGCGTCTACACGAAGGCCGACTTGGGTTGGTGCTCGGATTACTTCATCCAGCCGTCGGTGGCCGGGAAGTGCGTCCTCGCGAGCAGCTTCTCGATCCGGGTCGGCGGCGCCGGCAAGTCACTCATCGGCAGGGCTCTGTACCCGTAGAGGCCAAGGAGAGGCGCTGCGGCGACGGGGAGCCAGGGGCGGGGCGATGTCCCCGCCCCTGACGCGTGCGGTTACCGATTGGTGAGCACCCGCGCGCACTCTCCGTGCGTCAACCAGGGAGGCACCACGATGTGGAAACAGGTCATGAGAGGCGGAAGGGGACGGCCCGTTCGGCTCGTGTTCGCCGCGGCGTGCCTGGCCTCGGTTTTCGGCTTCGCGGGCGCGCCCGCTCGAGCAGACGGGGGTCAGACCTGCTCCAGCTCGACCGACGCGGCCTACTCGATGGAGCTGCGCGCGCTCACCGGGCCACAGGGAGCCGACCTCAGGATCGGGGTCAGACCCGCGGCAGGGTGCGCGCCTGTCGAGACGCTCAAGAAGGTTCATCTCAAGACGTTCGCGGACGACGGGTCGGTCGCAGACGTCCGGAATCTCGACGACGTCGACGCGCCGGCCGGTGTCGCGGACATCGACCTCGGACAGCTCGACCGCGGGCGCCAGGTCTCCGCCGAGGTGCTGATCCAGACCGGCAACCCGAAACGGACCGACGTCCTTCGCGGCGACGCGACGACGCGCCTGCGCCCGGACCTCGTCGTCACGGCCGTTCAGGCGCCACAGCAGACGCTGACGACGCGGCCGATCGACGTCCAGGCCGATGTCTCAGAGGTGAACGGCGACACCGGCGCCGATGCTTCGGTGACGCTCTCCTGGGGCGACACGGTGCTCGGAACCCAGACGGTGACGGTGACCGCGGGGGGTCAGACCCCGGTGAGGTTCACCGGCGTGGCACTGACCGACGCGGTGCCGGTCGAGCTGTCCGTCGACGTCCGCGACGCCGACCCCGCGGAGACGGACGCGACGAACAACCGCCGCGCCGCGCTGGTCGACGTGACCGAGCTCGAGCTGGCGAGCTCGCGGCTCCTCGTCGCCAGCCTTGGTGGCTACGGCGCTCAGCTCAACCAGCACGTCTATGCAGCGATCACCGGTGCACCGCCCGGGAGCTTCCCCGACCTGGAGGCGAAGGTGAAGGAGCTCGAGCCGCAGCTCGTGCGCATCTTCTACAACGTGAACCAGGAGGCGGACCCGGACAAGATGCAGTCGTTCGTCGACACGGTCCAGCTGGCGGAGGAGTCCGGGGCCGCGATCAACATCACGTACCAGACGGCCACCGCCGCGAAGACCCAGCCGGACCTGTACATGGCCCGGTTCGCCGCGATCCTCGAAGACCTCGTTCGGACGCACGGCCTCACAAACGTGCATTGGGTCACCGTCCAGAACGAGCCCAATTCGACCGGGATCACACTCGCGCAGTACAACGCTCTCTACCGGGCGCTGAATGCCCAGCTCGTCGCGCGCGGCCTGCGCGATCAGATCGAGCTGATGGGCGGCGATCTCGTCGAGGACGGCGGCGGCACCGTCAGCGACCAGCGCGTCTGGTTCCACTACATGGCCGACCACATGAACGACATCCTCGATGCCTACTCGGTGCACATCTACTGGAACTACTGGGACATCCCGAGAATGGAATTCCGCCTCAAGGACGTGCGCCAGATCGTGACCGAGGAGCTGCCGCCGGACGCCCGCAAGCCGACGTACATCACGGAGTTCGGCGTGCGCGGGATACGCAACTTCCCGGGGAAGCCGGACGTTCCGCCCGGCTACTGGGCCGATGGGACGCAGCTCGCTAGGACGAACATCGCCGCGTTCCAGCAGCTCTGGTTCGACCTCGAGTCCGCGCAGCTCGGCTTCACGGGAGCCGTCAAGTGGGACGCGTACTGGGGCAAGTACGACAACGGCACCCAGGCGCACTGGCTGATCGGCCCGGCGTCCGAGGGCTGGCCGCTCTTCCCCGCCTACCACGCGATGCAGCTGCTTCTGCAGACGACGCAGCGCGGCTGGCAGGTACTCGGCGTCGATCCGTGGACGAGCGACGACTGGCAGGTGGGCATCCCCGACCGGCCGGAGAAGGAGGTCGCCGCCTACGAGGGGCCAAGCGGCGAGCTGACGCTGATCGGGCTCGACTCGCACGGGCGGGATCTCAACACCGTGTCCGGCGAGAAGCCGGTGTACAGCGTCGGCGGCCTCCCGGCGTTCACGACCTTCAACCTGGCCGTCTGGAACCTCGCCGGCGACGGCCAGAACCAGATCCTCGGTTCGGTAACGGCGAATGCGGCGGGCGTGGTGCGGTTCGAGGTGCCGTTACATGCCGCGTTCGTGCTCACGACCCTCCCTGTTTCGTGAGGTGTCCGGGGGGCGTCGGGGTTCGCCCCCCGGGCGCAGGCCAGTTCGGTCGCGATCGGTTGGCGGCCGCCGCGAATCTCAGTGCTTCCAGATGACACAAGACGTTGCGAGTGCTACAAAGACCTTCATGGGGCGGCCAAGCGGTCCGGTCGCGTTCCTGTTCAGCGATCTGGAGGGCTCGACCGATCTCCTACGGACGCTCGGGGACGACTACGCCTATCTGATCCAGGAGCACGGCCGCCTGCTCCGGGAGGCGTGCGAGGCCGGCGACGGGCGCGTTGTCGATTCGCAGGGCGACTCGTTCTTCGTCGTCTTCGCCCGCGTGAAGGACGCTGCCGTTGCGGCCTCGACCGCCCAGCGGTCGCTCGCCGACCATGTGTGGCCGCAGACAGCGCGGGTTCGCGTGCGCATGGGTCTCCACGCCGGCGAGCCGCTTGTCTCGGAGGAGCGGTACGCCGGCCTGGGAGTCCATCGCGCGGCGCGAATCTGTGCCGCCGCGAGCGGGGGTCAGGTCCTGCTCTCGCAGGCGGCGGCCTCGCTGCTTGCCGACAATCCGCCGCCGGACCTGACCCTGCGCGATCTCGGCGAGTACGAGCTCAAGGACTTCGAGCGACCGGAGCGGCTGTTCCAGCTCGTAATCACCGGGCTGCCGTCCGAGTTCGCGAAGCCCCGGACGACGAGCCGACGAGAGGCGCTCGAGTTTCGAGTGCTGGGGCCGCTCGAGGTGCTCGATGCCGGGGGTCAGGCCCTGGCGCTGGGCGGCCAGAAGCAGCGAGCGGTCCTCGCTGTGCTGTTGCTCGAGGCCGGTCGCGTCGTTCCGACGGAGGTCATCGTCGACCGCCTCTGGGGCGAGGAGCCGCCGCCGACCGCGATCACGTCGCTCCAGAACACGATCTCCCGGCTTCGGAAGCTTCTCGGCCAGGAGCGCCTGCTCACCAAGCCGCCGGGCTACGCGATCTCCATGGAGCCGGAAGAGCTCGACCTGGCCAGATTCGAGCGGCTCGTCGCCGAGGCGCATGAGCTCAAGCCGGAGCCGAAAGCGGCGCTTCTCCGCGAGGCACTTGCGCTCTGGCGCGGGCCGCCACTCGCCGATTTCACGTACGACTCGTTCGCCCAGAACGAGATCGGGCGCCTGACCGAGCTCCGGTCGTCGGCGCTCGAGGACCGGATCGACGCCGATCTCGAGCTCGGCCGTCACAGCGAGCTCGTCGGCGAGCTCGAGACCCTCGTCAGGGAGTACCCGATGCGGGAGCGCCTGCGCGGCCAGCTGATGCTCGCCCTCTATCGGTGTGGACGCCAGGCGGAAGCGCTCGAGGCCTATCAGGAGACCCGTCGCGTGCTCGTCGACGAGCTCGGCATCGAGCCGAGCCCGAAGCTGCAGGAGCTGTCGCGGCAGATCCTGCGGCAGGAGGGCGGCCTCGAACCAATTGCGGCGTCGGCGCCGCTCGCGAGCCACTATCGCGAGCTCCTGGACGCGCTGCTGGCCGGCCGCCTCGTGCCTGTGCTCGGGGCCGGGGTCGGCGTCCGCCACGAGGATGCGGCAAACGGCACGGCGCCGTGCCAGACCGACGTCGCCTCATACCTCGCCGACCATTTCGACTGTCCCTCTGGGCAGCTGGCACAGATCTCTCAGTACGTGGCGGTGACGCGAGGGTCAGGGCCTCTGTACGACGAGTTGCACACGCTGTTCGACGCGGACTTCGAGCCGGATCCGGTCCGACGCCTGCTGGCCCGCATGCCGGCAGCGCTCCGGGAGCGCGATGCGCCGCAGCTCCTCCTTGTCACCACCAACTACGACCTGGCGCTCGAGCGCGCCCTGCTCGAGGAGGGTGAGGAGTTCGACGTCGTCTCGTACCTCGCCGTCGGTCGGCATCGCGGGGCGTTTCTCCACCTGGCGCCCGACGGCTCGGCACGGGTGATCGACGTCGCCAACGAGTACGGCGAGCTGGCGCCCGACCGCCGCACCGTCATCCTGAAGGTGCACGGGCAGGTCGACCGCCGGCCGGATCGCGAGTGGGAGAGCTTTGTCGTCAGCGAGGACGACTACATCGACTACCTGGCGCAGACCGACCTCGCCAGCCTGGTTCCCGTGACTCTCACGGCGCGGCTCAGGCGCAGCCACTTTCTGTTCCTCGGCTACGCACCGCATGAGTGGACATTCCGGGTCTTCCTCCATCGCGTCTGGGGCGGGCAGAAGGTCAGCTACCGCTCCTGGGCGGTCGAGCCGCGCCCCGACCCGCTGGCGCGTGAGTTCTGGCGGCACGTAGCCGTGGACATGCTCGACGCGCCGCTGGGTCAGTACATCGACGAGCTCGGACATCGGATGCTGAGCGTCGGAGCCGCGGCATGACGGAGCTCGTCGTCGCGACGCCGCTCGCGAGCCCGTACAAGGGTCTGACCCCCTTCAACGACTCCGACCGCGACGCGACGCTCTTCTTCGGGCGCGAGCGCGAACGGGAGATCATCGCCGCGAACCTGATGGCCTACCGGCTGACTGTCCTCTACGGCGTCAGCGGCGTTGGGAAGAGCTCCGTCCTGCGGGCCGGGGTCGTGCACCACCTGCGGCACACCGCGGAGGAGAACCGCGAGCGCCTCGGCCACCCGCAGCTGGCGATCGTCGCCTTCGACTCGTGGAGCGGTGATCCGGTCGCAGGCTTGCTCGCCGCGGCGCGTCGCGGGCTCGGTGACCTCTTTGGCGATGAGCGGGTCGCCGAGCCGTCGGACAACCTCGGCGACTCGCTCGCGGCTTGGACGGACGAGCTGGCGTGCGAGCTCTACGTCGTGCTCGACCAGATCGACGAGTACTTCCTCTACCACGACGAGGACGAGAGCTTCGTGCTCCAGTTCGCGGACGCGGCGACGCGCGAGAGCCTGCGTGTCAACTTCCTGCTCTCGATCCGCGAGGACATGCTGGCCCGGCTCGACCGCTTCAAGGGGCGGATCCCCAACCTGTTCTCGAACTATCTCCGCCTCGACCATCTTGACCGCGAGGCGGCCCGCTCGGCCATCGTCGGCCCGGTTGGCCGCTACGACGAGCTGGTGGAACCGGCGCTGGAGGTGTCGATCGAGCCCGCGCTCGTCGAGGCTGTTCTCGATCAGACGGTCGCGGGACGTGTGCGGCTCGACGCATCCGAGACGGGGGAGGATCGGATCGAGCGGCCGGGCCGGGTCGAGGCGCCCTACCTCCAGCTCGTGATGCAGCGGCTGTGGGAGGAGGAGGGCAAGTCGCAATCGCGCGTACTTCGGCTTGCCACGCTCGAGCGCCTCGGCGGGGCCACCGAGATCGTGCGAACGCATCTCGGCGCAGCCCTGGAGGGGCTGAGCCCCCGGGAGCAGGACGTCGCGGAGACGCTCTTCAACTATCTGGTCACGCCCTCGGGGACGAAGATCGCGCACGACCTCGGCGACCTCGCCGAGTACGCGGCCGTTCCGGAGGGCGCCGTGTTGCCGGTGCTGTCTGCGCTCGTCGAGGCAGCCATCGTCCGACCCGTCACGGAAGGCGGCGACCCGGGCGGCTCGCGCTACGAGATCTACCACGACGTGCTGGCGGAACCGGTCTCCGCCTGGCGGGCACGCCACGCGGCGGGGCGCACGCTCGCCGACGAGCGGCGGGCGGCGCAGCGGCGGCACCGACGGCTGCTGGCTGTGACGGTGGTGTCGCTGGTCGCCCTGGCAGCGAT
>JBKPNC010000014.1:0-7300 GCA_046732435.1 Actinomycetota bacterium | reverse complement strand
GTGAAAATTCCGTGCCGGTTCTCTTCGGGCGGGCGGGACTAGTCGAAGAAGGTGTCTTCGTGCCGGTACGGCGGCGAACAGCAGCACAGGATGCGTAGCGCCTGCGTGCCCACGTTATGGATCTGATGCCGCGCGCCCGGTGGGATCGGAATCGCCTCCCCCTGCGCAACCCGGACGCGATCCCCTTCGAGCTCCATCTCCCCCTCGCCCTCGAGGACGAAATAGATCTCCTCAGCCTCGCAGTGGTAGTGCCGCTGCGTGCCCTGCCCCGGCTCGAGGGTCGCCTCCGCCAGGCTCTGCTTGGCCGTCCCTCCCGTCGGCAGCCCGCACAGCTCCCGAATCGTGCTCCCATCTGCGGTCACGAACGGCTCGGCCGCGGCCAGCGAGCGGACGTCCACTACTGCCCCGTCCAGTGATGCCGCCGCCCGGCATGTATTGCTGGATGGGGCACTAGCCGAGGGCGGCGCGCAGCGTTTCGACCACCCGTTCCTGATCCTCGGTACCGATGTCCGGGAAAAACGGCAACGCGATCGTCCGCGACGCGACCTCCTCCGCGACAGGGCACGTCCCCTCGCGGAAGCCGAACATCTCCCGCATGTACGGCTGGAGATGAACGCACGGCACGTAGTCGGCCGTCCCGATCCCTTGCGCACGCAGCTCCTCCATTACGCCGTCGCGGTCGACACCTTCCGGCAGCACGACCACGTAGACGAACCACGACCGCTTGTGATCCGCGTCGTCCCCGCAGAGCGGCTCGACAGCCACATCGGCCAGAAGCTCTCCGTAACGGCGCGCCGCCTCGGCCCGCATCTCCAGCAGGCGGTCGAGCTTCTCGAGCTGGCGGATCCCGATCGCAGCCTGCACGTCCGTCCACCGGTAATTGAATCCGAGCCGCACGTGACGGAACCAGGCGCCTCCCTCGTAGTCGCGCCCCTGGTTGCGGAGACTCCCCAGGAGCTTCCACTCCTCCTCGGAGTCGGTCAGCACGACCCCGCCCTCCCCCGTTGCGACCTGCTTGTTCGGATAGAAGCCGAAGACCGACGACACCCCGAGCCCGCCGACGGGCCGGCCCTTGTACTCGGCGCCCAGCGCCTCCGCGGAGTCGGCGATCAACGTCAGCCCGTGCCGAGAGCAGATCTCCCGGATCTCGTCGAGCTCGCAGGGGTAGCCGAACATGTCGACGGCGACAACCGCCTTCGTCCGGTCCGTAATCGCGGCCTCCAGCGCCGCTGGGTCCACGTTCAGGGTCCGCCGGTCGACGTCTGCGAAGACCGGCGTCGCACCCTCGAACACGAAGCAGTTCGCCGACGAGGCAAACGACAGCGGCGACGTGATCGCTTCGTCCCCCGGCCCGAGCCCGGCGATCCGGCACAACAGGTGCAACCCCGCCGTCGCGCTCGACAGGGCCACCGCATAGGACGCCCCGATGCGCTCGGCGATCAGCTCTTCGAAACGGTCGATCGTCGGGCCGAGCGAGAGCCGACCCGACCGGAGCACCTCGAGGACGAGCTCTTCCTCCCGTTCGTCCAGCAGCGGCCGGGCGAGCGGAATCGAGCGAACGTCGGTGCTCAAGCCTCGGCGGGTGCGGGCGTGGCGTACTCGAGCCACTGCGCCCAGCGTTCGCTGCGGCCCCGGGCGGTATCCAGATACGCCTCCTGGAGCTCGAGCGTGATCGGCCCGACGCCGATCTCGACGTCGTCGACGGCGCGCAGCGGTGTCACCTCAGCAGCGGTGCCGCTCATGAACGCCTCGTCGGCGAGATAGAGGTCGGAGCGGATGAGCGACTTCTCGTGCACCGTGTACCCGAGGTCCTGCGCGATCTGGATCACGGTGTCGCGCGTGATCCCCGGCAGGATCGAGGTCGAGAGATCGGGCGTGTAGAGCTCGCCGTCCTTGACGATGAAGACGTTCTCGCCGGAGCCGTCGGCGACGAAGCCCTCGGCCGTGAGCAGGATCGCCTCGTCGTAGCCCGCGCGGTTGGCCTCGTGCACGGCGAGCATCGAGTTCAGGTACACGCCGGTCGCCTTGGCGACGTGCGGGATCACGTTGGGGCCGATGCGCTGCCAGCTCGAGATCTTGGCGCGAATCCCGTTCTTGAGCCCCTCCTCACCAAGGTACGTCCCCCACGGCCAGCTCATGATCGCGACATCGATTGGGTTCCCCACCGCGGAGACGCCGAGCTCGCCGTAGCCCACGAACGCAATCGGCCGCAAGTAGCACTCCGGCAGGCCGTTCGCCGCAATTACCTCGTGGCAGGCCTTGCGCAGATCCTCGACCGAGTGGCCGAGCTCCATCCCGAGGAGCCGGGCCGAGTTCTCGAACCGCTTCAAGTGCTCGGTGAGCCGGAAGACTGCGGTCCCTTTGGCCGTCTCATAGGCCCGGATCCCTTCGAAGACACCGGAGCCGTAATGGAGCCCGTGGGAGCCGACGTGAACGCGAGCGTCGTTCCAGTCGACGAGCTCGCCGTTCATCCAGATCTTCTCGGTCTCACGCATGCCGCAAGCCTCCTTTTGAACTCATGTTATGTGTGGGACTCGACAACGTCCATCGGGCGGGCGCGAGAAAGCCGTACCAGCTCGGTGGGCGAAAGTGACGCCATATGCCGTTCCGAGCCCGCGCCGATCCAAACCACGCGGTGGCCCAGGAGCGTGGGATCGATGAACAAACGCTCTACGCGCGGCAGCGGGAACGGCGCGACGGCGCCCGGCTCGAAACCCGTGGCCGCAGTGACCTCCTCGGGGCCGGCAATCCGGGCAAAGCGGCATCCAGCAGCGCGCGCGATCTTTTCCGAGTCGGCACGCCTATCGCCCGGGATCATCACGACGAGGGCCCGGCCGTCGCAGTCGAAGACCAGCGACTTGACGATCTGCCCGAGCTCGCACCCCACGGCTCGGGCGGCCGCCTGCGCGGTCGGGGTTCCGTCCGGGAACTCCTCGACCCGGACTTCCGCGCCGGCCTCGCGCAGGTAGGCGGTTACGCGCTCCACGGGCTCCGGCCAGGCCTTGGTCGCCACGTGACCAGAGTAGCGAGCGCAACCGTGACGGACGCTCGCCCGTTCTCTCTCCGTGAAACGAACCCGAGAACGCATCGCCAAGACGGAATCCCTCTTCCGCAACGTGAACGAGGGCATCAACGACGCGTCGAACCACCTCGATACCGACGAGGCGCGATTCGTCTGCGAATGCGGCGATCCGGACTGCACCGAGCGGGTCGAAGTGCCGCTCGACGAGTATGAAGCGGTCCGGGAGCACCCGGCGCGCTTCGTCGTCAGCCCCGGCCACGTCAAGGGGCCGATCGAGAAGGTCGTCAAGCGGCACCGCGCCTACTCCGTGATCGAGAAGATCGATCGCATCGTCGCCCGCATCGCCAGGCAGCTCAACCCCCGACCCGACACGACTTAGGTCAAAGAGATCACGCGCGCGTCGTCGAAGCCCTGCGCTCGGATGGTCTCGACGAGGTCGCTCGGCGGCTCCGTGTCGATCGAGAGCGCCATCAACGCCTTGCCGCCGCGCCGCGAGCGCGAGACGGCCATGTTGGCGATGTTCACGCCGGCGTCGCCGAACAGTGTCCCGACGCGGCCGATCACACCCGGCACGTCGTCGTAGCGGAAGAAGACCATCAACGGCGCGAGCTCCATCTCGAGCTCGAACCCGAGCGCGCTCACGAGCCAGTGGCGGTGGTCGTTGCCAATCGTCGTGCCGGCGACGCGGACGTGCTCGCCGTTCGAGCGCACCTCGACGCGGACGAGGTTCGTGAAGTCGCGACTTGCGCGGCGGCGCTCCTCGAGGACCTCGATCCCGCGCTCGGCGGCGATCACCGGTGCGTTCACGTAGTTCACCGGCTGCTCGGCGCGGCCCTGGAAGGCGCCGTTCAGCGCCGCGACGGTCAGCAGGCGCGTGTCGTAGCCGGCGAGCGCGCCGTAGTACGAGAGCGTGATCTGCTCGGCACGGCCTTCGGCGAGCTCCATCGCCAGGCGCCCCAGCTTTGCGGCGAGCGGGATGTACGGGCCGAGCAGCTCGAGATCCTCGGCGCGGATCGCTGGAATGTTGACGGCGTTCGTCACCACCGCTCCCTCCAGTGCCGCCGCGACCTGCTCTGCAACGATCACTCCGGCGCGGTCCTGTGCCTCCTCGGTCGAGGCGGCAAGATGCGGCGTGACCACGACGTTGTCGAGCCCGAGCAACGGGCCGTCGTACGGCTCCTCGGAGAAGACGTCGAGCGCAGCGGCTGCGACCTTGCCCGAGCGCAGCGCATCCGCCAGCGCGTCTTCGTCAACGAGCTCGCCGCGGGCGGCGTTGATGACGCGCGAGCCGTCGCGGAGCTTCCCGATCGCGTCCTGACCGAAGAAGCCGCGGGTCTCCGCGGTGAGCGGCAGGTGGAGGGTGAGGAACTCGGCTGCGGCCAGCGCGTCGTCGGCGCTCTCGACGCGCTCGACGCCGAGCTCGCGGAAACGCTCGCGGGCCACGAACGGATCAAAGGCGACGACGCGCATTCCGAGCCCGAGGGCGCGGCGGGCAACCTGTTGGCCAATCCGCCCGAAGCCGAGCACACCCAGCGTCTTGCCCTCGAGCTCGAGCCCGCCCCACGCCGAGCGTTCCCAACGGCCCTGCTTGAGGGCGGCATGGGCCTGCGGGATGTTGCGGGCGAGCGCGACCAGGAGTCCGATCGTGTGCTCGGCGGCCGATGTCACCGTGGACTCCGGTGCGTTGGCGACGACGATTCCGCGCCGCGTCGCCGTCTCGACGTCCACGTTGTCCACGCCCACGCCGGCGCGGCCGATCACCTTCAGGCGGTCCGCGCGCTCTAGGACGTCCGCGGTCAGCTTCGTCGCCGAACGGATCACGATCGCGTCGTAGCTACCGATCTTGCCGGCGAGGTCCCCATTTGCGTCCACGTCGACGTCGAAGCGCTCGCGCAGGAGCTCGATGCCCGCGTCGGCGATGGGCTCCCTGACGAGGACGCGCGCTCGGCTCAAACCGGCGTGTGCTCGAAGGCCTCGAGAGCCCGGGTGACCGCAACACCTCGCTCGACCTCGGCGCCGAGCTCGACGAGCGCGAGCTCCACGGCCGCGAGCGCCGTCGTGATGTCGAAGACGTCGTAGTAGCCGATGTGACCGATGCGGAAGATCTTGCCCTTGAGCTCCCCCTGGCCAGGCGCGAGGGTGACACCGTGCCGGTCGCGCAGGAGCAGGACGAGCTCGTCAGAGTCGATCCCCTCCGGCGCGCGGGCAGCAGTCACGACGGCCGAGCTGTCGTCGTCGGGCGAGAAAAGCTCGAGGCCGAGCGCCTTGATCCCCTCGCGGCACGCGCGCCCGAGCCGCATGTGGCGCTCGAAGGCCGACTCGAGGCCCTCCTCGAGGAGCATCCCGAGCGCGACGTTCAAGCCCGCGACGAGCGAGACCGGCGGCGTAACGGGTGCGTCGAGCTTCGCCTGGCCTTTCCGTGTCAGCTCCCAGTCCCAGTAGAAGCGCGGAGCGCCCGAGCGGCCAGCCGCGTCCCAGGCGGCGGCCGACGCCGACACCATCGCGAGGCCCGGCGGCGTCATCAGCGCCTTCTGCGCGCCGGCCGCCACGACGTCGATCCCCCACGCGTCGGTCTCGAGCGGGACCGCACCGAGGCTCGAGATCGCGTCGACGACACTCAGCGCGCCGGCCTGGCGCACGACCGCTGCAAGAGCCTGCAGATCCGAGACGACGCCGGTCGAGGTCTCCGAGTGGGTCAGGAAGACCGCTGTCACCTCGCGCTCGCGCAACCGCGTGGCGACGTCCTCTGGCGACGGGATCTCACCCCATTCGTAGCGGAGATGGTCGACGTCGGTGCTGTAAGCGGTGGCGATCTTCGCCCAGCGCTCGCCGAAGTAGCCCGCCGAGACCACGAGCACGCGCTCTCCTGGCGAGCAGATGTTCGCAACGGTGGACTCCATCGCACCCGTCCCGGAACCGCCGAAGAGGAGCACCTCCGACTCGGTGCGGAAGATCTCGCGCAGCCGCCCGAGGCATTCGGCGTAGAGCTTCTTGTAATCGGGCCCGCGGTGATGGAGCACCGGCTGGGCGATCGCCGCGAGCACCTCAGGCGGGGCTGGGGTCGGCCCCGGCGTCATCAAGTACCGCTTCTCTGCCACGACCCGAGCGTAGCGCTTAGCGTGGTCGGTGCCCGAAGAAGCTCATGACCTGCTGGAAGGTCGGACGCGAGGTTACGGCAATGCGGTCAGCGGATCGACAGCCCCGTCTCGAACCCGGACCTCGAAGTGCAGGTGCGGGCCGCTCGCGTCTCCGCTGGCGCCGACGCGGCCGACCAGCCCGCCCGTCATGACGCTCTGTCCACGGCGCACGCTGACTTTCGAGAGATGCGCATACATCGTTCGGACACCGTTCGTGTGGACGATCACGACGAGTCGGCCCCACCCGCCTGCCGCGTAGCCGGCAAACACCACGCGTCCGGGCGCGGCGGCGTGGACCGGCGTGCCGCGCGAGGCGAGGAGGTCGATGCCGGCGTGGAAGCGGTCACCGCGCGGGCCGAAGCGGTCGCCGACCGGCGCGTCGAGCGGCCAGGCCAGGAGCAGCGGGCAGGTCGCGAGAGGTTTCCTCAACGCGGCGTAGGTGCTGGCGCGGGCGACGCCGTCGGCTCGAAGCCCGGCCCAGCGTTGGAAGTGGCTGAGAGCTCGGTCCGTGCGGTCTCCGAGGCCGCCGTCGAAGGTCGCAGACGGGAAGCCGTGCCACGCGAGCAGGAACTGGAGCGCGGCGACGTCCCAGCCGGTTGCGCCCCTCCTAAGGGTGCGCGCGCCGAAGAGATACCGGCTGTAGCTTCCGAGCGCGCGGCGGGTCTTCGGCCCGGGGAACCCGTCGGCGGGCAAGCCGGCGCTGCGCTGAAAGCCCTTGACGGCGTGGGTCGTCGCCTTGCCCTTGACGCCGTCGATCGTTCCGGGGTAGAAGCCCCGCGCTCTCAGCGCAACCTGAAGTGCGGCGATGCCCGCGTTCCTGGACGCGGCAGCGGTCGGTGCGATGGCAAGCGCCGCAAGGACAAGCAGAAACGCGGCGACGCCGAGGCGGCGTCGAGACCCCATGACGCTTCCCTTGTCGGATCGCGCGTCGCTTCGCTTGAGTGGTGCGTCAGAAGTCACAAAACTGACCCATTGGCGTTACACCCCCGTGCGATTTCGCACCTACCCTCGTAGTTACCCCCGAGGGAAGGGTGGGGGTTCGGGATGGGTCCGGCGTGCGCTAAGCGCGGAGCTTTTCGCGCAGCCGCTCGTTCACGATCTGCGCGTTCGCCTTCCCGCCGGTCTCGCGCATCACCTGGCC